>NZ_JBITBT010000002.1:0-218234 GCF_044452505.1 Amycolatopsis sp. NPDC051903
CCGATACGACCGCTACGCCAACCACTTCTGCGCCTTCCTCACCCTCGCCGCCACTCTCACCTGCTACAAGAAGCTCACCTACTGAGACATGGTCTTAGTGCGCCAAGCCGGAATGTTCGGTGCGGCCGGGTTCTTCCGGGGCGTCCGTGCCCCAGCTGGCCAGCAGGCGGAGCGCTTCTTCCGACGGCGAGGCCGGTTCCGCGTGGTAGATCGACAGCGCCTGCTCCTGGTCGCCCGGCAGCACGAGCGTTTCGTAGTGGAGGCTCAGCTCGCCCACGAGCGGGTGGCGCAGCCGCAGGGTCTCGTGGGTTTTGCGTTTGACGTTGTGGGCGGCCCAGAGCGTGCGGAACTCGTCGCTCTTCACGGACAGTTCGCCGACCAGTTCCGTGAGCGCGGGGTCGTCCGGGTGCCGGCCGGCGTCGAGGCGCAGCTGGCCGACGACGTCGGCGGCCTTGGCGGGCCAGTCGGCGAACAGGGTTTTCGCCGCGGGGTCGAGGAACACCACGCGCGCCCAGTTGCGGTCCTGCGGCGCGCGCGAAGCCCAGTCGCCGAACAGGACCGCCGCGGTGCGGTTCCAGGCGAGCACGTCGGTGCGCCGGCCCCACACGTAGGCGGGCACGGTCTCGATCGCCGCCAGCAGCTGCTGCAGCACCGGGCGGACCTGCTGCCTCCGGGGTGCGGCGGGCCGGCGTTGCCGCGGCTTCGGCTTGGCCAGGTGCAACAGGTGCGCGTGCTCGGTTTCCGACAGCTTCAGCGCCGACGAGATCGCGGTCAGCACCTCGAGGGAGACGTTGCGGCCGTTGCCCTGCTCCAGCCGCGTGTAGTACGCCACGGACACCCCGGCGACCTGCGCCAGCTCTTCGCGCCGCAGGCCGGGCACGCGGCGCCGGCGGCCGTAGTCGGGCAGCCCGACGTCGGACGGCTTGAGCCGGGCGCGGCGGCTGCGCAGGAACTCGCTGAGCTCGGCCCGCGGGTCGAGGCGCCCTTCGTCGGGTCCGGGTCGGGGATCGGTGGCCATGGCCCCAGTATCACGCCGGAACCGGCCCGCGGCGGTTCGCAAGCCTGTCCCTGCCAGTGGTACTCACGCCGGACGTACGAGAAACCGGCATCTGGGTAACCTCCCGCGCGCGACGCACTCTGTGGACGTCCCGGAGGAAACCCCCGGGATACCGACCGGGGAGCGACGGGGCTCCGCGGCCCGTCCACCCGTTCGCCCGGGGCCCAGCACGCCTCGCCAGTAGCTCCTGGAAAAGTGATGACCGAAACGACAGCCTCAGCTTCACCCGCCGCGGTGCGCGGACGGGACCGCCTTCCGGGCAAGGCCCTCTTCGGGCTCTTCCTCGCCGGGTTCATCGGCATCCTCACCGAGTGCCTCCCGGCGGGCCTGCTCCCCGAGATCTCCCGGACCCTGAACACCAGCGTCGCCGCCACCGGCCAGATCGTCACGATCTACGCCGCCGCGACCGCCGTCGCGGCGATCCCGCTCTCGCGCCTCACCGCGAAGTGGTCGCGCAAGACCGTGCTGCAGGTCGCGCTGGGCATCGTCACCGTGACCAACGCGCTGACGGCGCTGTCCACCGACTACACCCTCACCATGATCATCCGGTTCGTCGCCGGCCTCGGCACCGCGCTGGTCTGGACCCAGCTGGCCGGTTACGCCGCGCGCCTGTCGCCGCCGAGCGTGCAGGGCCGCGCCATCGCCATCGCGCTGGCGGGCACCCCGATCTCGCTGGCCATCGGTGTCCCGGTGGGCACCTGGCTGCGGACCTTCGGCGGCTGGGAAACCGCGTTCTGGGTCTCGGCCGCGCTCGCGCTGCTGAACATGCTCTGGTTGGTGGCGTTCCTGCCCGGCCTGCCGGGCCAGGCCGGCCACGAGCGCTTCACGCTGCGCCAGGTCGTGGCGATGCCGGGGCTGCGCACGATCCTGTTCGCGCTCACCACGTACATGGTCGCGCACAACATCCTCTACACCTACGTGACTGATTTCCTGCGGTCGGCGGGCATGGAGACACAGGCCGGCTGGGTGCTGTTCGCCTTCGGGGTCACGTCGGTGCTGAGCGTGCTCGTGGTCGGCGCGCACATCGACCGGCACCTGCGCAAGCTGATCGTCGCCAGCACACTGCTGTTCGCGGTGAGCGTGCTCGTGCTGGCCGTCCTGTCGGGGGTGCCGGTGCTGGTCTACGTCGCCGCGGCGGCGTGGGGCCTCGCGTTCGGCAGTTCGCCGAGCCTGTTCATCGGCGGCGCGATCAACGCCACCGGCGAGGCGTCCGACGTGGCCCAGTCGATCGTGATCTCGTTCTTCTCGGCCTCGATCGCCCTCGGCGGGCTGGTGGGCGGCCTGCTGATCGACGGCCTGGGGACGGGTTCGCTGACCTGGTCCTCGCTGGTGCTGCTGGTCGCCGCCGCGATCGCGGTGCTCGGCGGCCGCAAGCACGCCTTCCCGAAGGGCGCCTGAGCGGCGCCCCCCGGGCCGGCGTCAGCGCGGGAAGACCCTGCCGTCGAAGAGTTTCCGGGCCGTGCGCACGACCCCGCTGCGGAGCACCCGCGGCGGGGTTTCGCCCGGGTCCACCTCGACCTCGACCTGCAGGTGCCCGGTCGGGTGCTCGACGTCGATCCGCGCCGAACCGGGCAGCTTCGCGAGCTCGTGCCCGACCGCCCCGTCGATCAGCAGCGCCGTGGCGACGCTGACCGCGCCGAGGACACCGATCGACGTGTGCGGTTCGAGCGGGATGAACGTGCGCGTGCAGATCGTGCCGCCGTCCACGGGCGGGGCGACGAGCGTCGTCTTCGGCACGGAACTGTCGCGCACGTCGCCGAGGCCCATCAGCTCGGCGGCCTGAAGCCGCAGCGACTGGATCCGCTCGCGCAGCGCGGTGTCGGCCTTGAGCTGCTCGACCGGTTCGTACCCGGTGAGCCCGAAGTCCGCCGCCCGCGCGACGACGACCGGCATGCCGTTGTCCACACAGGTCACCGGCACACCGTCCACAGTGTCCACGAGCTGCCCGGTCGGCAGCAGCCCGTGGCCCGTGGACCCCGCCGTGTCGGCGAAGTCGAGCACGACCGGGGCGGCGGTGCCGGGGACGCCGGAGATGGCGGTGTCCCCGCCGTACTCGACGATCCCACCGGGAGTGGGGAAGTGCGCGACGGCCGTGCTGCCGGAGTTGACCATCCGGATCCGCACGGTCGTCTCGCCGTCGGAAGCCCGCACCAGCCCGCGTTCGACCGCGACCGCCCCGACGCCCGCGAGCAGGTTGCCGCAGTTCTGCTTGTCGGTCACGGTCGCCTCGGCGACACCCAGCTGCAGGAACAGGTAGTCGACGTCGGCGCCGGGGGAAGTGCTCGGCGACACCACCGCCACCTTGCTGGTGAGCGGGTGCGCGCCGCCGATCCCGTCGATCTGGCGCGGGTCCGGGCTGCCCATGACGCGCAGGAGCAGGTCGTCGCGCTCCCGGGGATCGGCAGGCAGGTCCTCGGCGAGGAAGTACGCGCCCTTGGACGTGCCGCCGCGCATCAGCAGGCAGCGGACGCCGGTCATGCCGCCTCCGCGCAAGGGACGACGCCGGTGGTGCTCACGCCTGCTCCTTCGCGTACTCCTCGGCGGTCACGTAGCGCACGCCGAGCGCGGCCAGCTTCTCGCGCAGGTTGTAGCGATCCAGCCCCAGCTCACCGCCGGCGAGCGCGGCGCGGGTCGCCTCCTCCTTGGCCAGGCGGGCCTTCGACGCGGTGATGCCGCGCTCGACGTCGCCCTGGCGCACGCACAGCACACCGTCGTCGTCGGCCAGGATCACGTCGCCGGGGCGGATGGTCTCGCCGCCGACGGTCACCGGCACGTTCACCGCGCCCGCGGTGGCCTTCACGGTGCCCTGCGCGCTGATCGCGCGCGACCACACCGGGAAACCCATCTCCTTCAGCTCCGCCACGTCGCGCACCCCGGCGTCGATCACGAGCCCGCGCACGCCCCGCGAGACCAGCGACGTGGCCAGCAGCTCGCCGAACATGCCGTCGGTGGACGGGGAAGCCGTGGTGACGACCAGGATGTCGCCCGGCTGGCACTGCTCCACCGCGGCGTGGATCATCAGGTTGTCGCCGGGCCAGCACAGCGCCGTCACGGCCGAGCCGCCGATGCGCGAGCCGCGGTGCAGCGGCCGGTGTTCGGTGCCCAGGTAGCCCGTGCGCCCCAGTGCTTCGTGCACCGTGGCGACCCCGAAGCCGGCCAGCTCGTCGATCTTCGCGCCGGGCGCCCGCGGGACGTCGGTCACCACCACTGTGTTCATTCGGCTCGCTCCATCGCTTTAGTTTTCGGTGTCGTGCAGCGCGGTGATCACGCTGCGCAGGTGCGCCCGGGCCGCCTGCTCGGCGGCGTCCGGGTCGCGGCGGGCGATCGCGTCGACGATCGCCAGGTGCTCGGGCAGCGACACGTGCGGCCGGCCCGCGCGCATGGCGAGCCGGAACTGGTGGCGGACGATCTGGGCGTGCAGCCGCTCCAGCAGCTCCGCCGCCACCGGCTGGCCGGCGATCTCCCGCACCGTGCGGTGCAGTTCGCGGTTGAGCTCCGAGTACTTCATCGACTCGCCGTCGTCGACGGCCGCCTGCAAGCGCACCGCCAGCTCCCGCAGCGAGTCGATCTGGTCGTCGGTCACCTTCTCCGCCGCCTTGGCCGCACACAGCCCCTCGAGCACCATGCGGCACTCGGTGATGGCCACGGCCTCCTCGATCGACACCACCCGCACCCGGGCCCCGCGGTGCGGGATGCGCTCCACGAGGCCGTCTGCGGTCAGGTCGATCAGGGCGGCCCGCATGCTCGCGCGCGTGACGCCGAACGTGTCGGCCAGCTCGGCCTCCACCAGCCGCTGCCCCGGGACGACGTCTCCCGCCATCAGGGCGGCCCGCAGCGCATCGAGCGCGGCCTGCTTCCCGGCCTCCCCTTCCTTCGGCGTGGTGGGCATCCCGGCTCCTCTCCTCGATGGATGACGCTAAGCATCCCATACGAGATTGTCAACAATTTCGTAGACGACTCTTGTGACGATCCGAGTCTCCGGGTTACCTTCCCCGGGCCGAACCACGCCGGCCGCGAGGATGCGCCCGGTACGACAGGAGATGATCACGACGATGTCCGGACCGGCCACGTCACCGCCCGCCGCCAGAGGGGCCAAGACTTCGACCCGCAACGCCGTCATCGGCGCTTCCTTCGGTTTCTTCGTCGACATGTTCGACGTGTACCTGCCGGTGGTCGCGCTCACGCCGGCGATGAACTACTTCCTCCCGCCGTCGGTTTCGCCGGGCAGCCGGGCCGTGATCACGTCGCTGATCTTCGTGGCCACCCTGATCGGCCGGCCGCTCGGCTCGCTGATCTTCGGCCGGCTGGCCGACAAGGTCGGGCGCCGCCGCGTCACGCTGTGGTCGATCACCGGCTGCGGGATCTGCACCCTGCTGATCGCGCTGCTGCCCGGCTACCACGCCGTGGGCCTGCTCGGCGTCGTGCTGATGGTGGTGCTGCGCCTGATCGACGGCGTCTTCCTCGGCGGCGAGTACACCGGCGCCACGCCGCTCGCCATGGAGGCGGCGCCCACCGGCAAGCGCGGCTGGTACGGCGGCCTCGTGGGCATGGGTTTCCCCATCTCGTACTGCGCGATCTCGCTCGTGACGTTCGTGATGCTGCGCATCGCGCCGGCGGGCGGCACGAACTCCGCCTACTCGCAGTGGGGCTGGCGCGTGCCGTTCCTCGTGGGCGCGGCGCTGTGCGCGGTGTTCTGCGTGTACTTCTCGCGCACCGTCGAGGAATCCGAGACGTGGAAGTCGGCGAAGAAGTCGCGCACGCCGATCCGCGACGTGCTCGTGGGGTCCTCGCGCAAGCAGTTCATCCAGGTGTTCATCATCATGAGCGGCATCTGGTTCGCGTCCAACCTCGCCTCCGGCCTGCTGCCGAGCGCCCTGCAGTTCCAGGCGCACGTGTCGGCCACGCAGGTGACGGCCGCGCTCGTGATCGTGCAGGCGATCCACTCCGTGCTGTTCCCGTTCCTGGGCCTGCTGTCGGAGAAGATCGGGCGGCGCAAGTTCCTCGCCTGGTCCGGGGTCGGCATCGGCGTGGTGTGCTCCGCCGCGTTCGCCACGATCAGCCTCGGCTGGTGGTCCGGCTTCGGCGCGGTGCTGCTGCTGACGCTCGTGATCCGGCTTTCGGGCGGCAGCACGTTCGCGGTCACGCCCTCGTACCTGTGCGAGCGGTTCCCGCCAGCCGTCCGCGGCAGCGGCTTCGGCCTGGGCTACAGCATGCCGCTGATCCTGACCTCGTTCTACGCCTACTACCAGGGCTGGCTCGAGCACATCATGCCGTCGGGCTTCACGGCCGCGGCCCTGCTCGTGCTCGGCGGCGCGCTGGTGCTCGTCGGTTCGCTGCTGGGCCCGGAGACCAAGGACGTGGACCTCGGGGTCACGACGGCCGGGCAGCCGGAGGCCAAGGCGGTGACGGCATGACCACCGCCGGCGCACTCACTTCCGGGGAGACGGCATGACCGCCGTGGCTCTGCTGGGCCTCGGTGAGGTCGGCTCCGTGCTGGCGGAGGACCTCACCGGGGTGGCCCTCACCGCGTGGGACGTGGCGCTGGCCGACGAGTCGAGTGCCGCCGCCCGCAACGCGAAGCGCTTCGGCCTCGTGTCCGCTGTGGACGCTCACGACGCCGTGCGCGAAGCCGATCTCGTGATCAGCGCGGTGACGGCGGCCAACGACCTCGTGGCCGCGCGGTCGGTGGCCGGCGGGCTGCCCGCCGGCTGCTGGTTCCTCGACCTCAACTCCGCCGCACCGGGCCAGAAGCAGGCGGCGGCCGAGGTGATCGACGCCGCCGGCGGCCGGTACGTCGAGTCCGCCGTGATGTCCCCGATCCACCCCAAGCGGCTCGCCGCCCCGATGCTGCTCGGCGGCCCCCACGCCGCCGCGTTCGCGGAGTTCGCGCGCCCGCTCGGGTTCAGCGGGCTGGAGGTCTACGCCGACGTCGTGGGACGCGCGGCGGCCACCAAGCTGTGCCGTTCCGTGGTGATCAAGGGCGTGGAGGCCCTGCTCGCGGAATCGCTGCTGGCCGCACGGGAGTGGGGGGTGGAGGGGCGGGTGCTCGCGTCGCTGTCCAACCTGCTGCCCGCCGAGGACTGGGAGCAGCTCGCCGCGTACATGATCTCCCGCTCCCTCGAGCACGGTGTCCGCCGGGCCGAGGAGCTGCGGGAGGCCGCGGTGACCGTGGCCGAGACCGGCGTGGAGCCCGTGATGGCGGAGGCGATCGCGCGCCGGCAGGACTGGGCCGCGGCGCACCGGCCGGCCGACCTCGGCGAGCTCGAGAAGCAGCTGCTGCCGCTGCTCGACGCCGTCCGCACGCGAATGTCCGACGAAGACCCGAAAGGCGACCCCGAGTGATCATCGACTGTCACGGCCACTACACCACCGTGCCCGCGGCACACACGAGTTGGCGGGAGGCGCAGCGCGCCGCCTACGACGCGGGCACCGCGGCCCCCGCCTACCCGGAGATCTCCGACGACGAGCTGCGCGAGTCGGTGCAGGGCCAGCTGGGACTGATGGCCGACCGCGGGGTCGACCTCACGGTGTTCTCGCCGCGGGCGTCGGCGATGGGCCACCACATCGGGGACGAGGCCGTCAGCACGGAGTGGGCGCGGGTGTGCAACGACCTCGTCCACCGCGTCGCCGGGCTCTACCCCGACCACTTCATCGGCGTCTGCCAGCTGCCCCAGTCACCGGGCGTGCCGATCGAGAAGTCCGTCGCGGAGCTGCGCCGCTGCGTCGAAGAGCTTGGGTTCGTGGGCGCCAACCTCAACCCCGACCCCAGCGGCGGGCACTGGACCGCGCCGCCGCTGACGGACAAGAGCTGGTACCCGTTCTACGAGGCCATGGTGGAGCTCGACGTGCCGGCCATGGTGCACGTGTCCGCTTCGGACAACCCGAGCTTCCACGCCACCGGCGCGCACTACCTCAACGCCGACACCACCGCGTTCATGCAGTTCCTGCAGTCCGACCTGTTCAAGGACTTCCCGGACCTGCGCTTCGTGATCCCGCACGGCGGGGGAGCGGTGCCGTACCACTGGGGCCGCTACCGCGGGCTCGCCGACATGCTCGGCCGCCCGGAACCCGACGAGGGCGTGCTGCCGAACGTCTTCTTCGACACCTGCGTGTACCACCAGCCCGGCATCAACCTGCTGTTCGACGTGATCAACGTCGACAACGTGCTGTTCGGCTCGGAGATGGTCGGTGCCGTGCGCGGCATCGATTCGCGCACCGGGCACCACTTCGACGACACCCGCCGTTACGTCGACGCGCTCGGACTGTCCGATGAGGACAAGACCAAGGTGTACGAGGGCAACGTGCGCCGCGTCTACCCGCGCCTGGACCAGGCGCTGAAGGCGAGGGGCCGGTGACCGCCTTCACCGCCGACGCGGGCTGGCTCTCCTACGACCCGGACCCGTCGAAGCCGGAGTTCGTGCTGCCACCGGGCACCGTCGACGTGCACACGCACGTGTTCGGCCCCGGTGTCACGTTCCCGTACGCGCCCGAACGCAAGTACACGCCGACCGACGCGAGCAAGGAGCAGCTGTTCGCGCTGCGCGATTTCCTGGGCATCGACCGGCAGGTCATCGTGCAGGCCACCTGCCACGGTGCGGACAACAGCGCGCTCGTCGACGCCTTGGCCGCGGCGGGCGAGCGCGCCCGCGGCATCGCGACGATCCGCGGTGACGAGCCCGACGAGGAGCTCGCCCGGCTGCACGCGGCCGGCGTGCGCGGGATCCGGCTCAACTTCGTCCGCCGGCTCGTGGACCCGAAGCCCGACGCGTACTACCACGACCTCGTCGCCCAGATCACGCCGCTGGGCTGGCACATCGTGGTGTACTTCGAGGCCGCGGACCTCGCCGAGAAGTGGGATTTCTTCACGTCGCTGCCCACCACGGTCCTCGTCGACCACATGGGCCGCCCGGACGTGACGAAACCCGTCGACGGTCCCGAATTCGGCAGGTTCCGCACGTTGCTGCGCGAGCACCCGAACTTCCACGTCAAGGTCACCGGCCCGGAACGGCTCACCGTCGCGGGCCCGCCGTACGACGACGTGGTGCCGTTCGGCCGGGCGCTGGTCGAGGAGTTCCCCGACCGCGTCCTGTGGGGCACGGACTGGCCGCACCCCAACATGAAGAGCCACATGCCCGACGACGGCAAGCTCGTGGACTTCGTGCCGCGGATCGCCCCGAGCGTCGAGGCACGACAGAAACTGCTGATCACCAACCCGATGCGGCTGTACTGGGCCGACTGAGGCGCCGGCCGGACCGTCCGCTGGGGACGGTCCGGTCAGCCCAGCCGCGCGGCCGCGCGCGGGGGAGCGGCGTCGCTGGTGCCGGGCGAGATCGTCATCGGCCAGACCTCCTGCACGGGCGCCTCGGGCGAGGCGACCCGCGCGAGCACGATCTCGCCGAGGCGCCGCCCATACGCCTCGAGCGACACCTCGAACGTCGTCAGCGCCGGCACGAGGTAGTCGCACACCGGGTTCTTGCGGAACCCGACCACGGCCAGGTCTTCGCCCGGTCGCACGCTTGTTTCGGCGAAGCGCTTGTACAGACCCAGCGCGAGAGTCTCCTGCGCCAGCATCACCGCCGTCGGCGCCGGGTCCATCGCCAGTAGCCGCTCGGCGAGCAGCCCGCCACCCTCGGGTGTGTCGGGCAGCCGGATCTCGGCGGCCGGTTCGAGACCGTGCGCGGTGAGCGCCTGCCGGTAGCCCCGCGTGTACTCCCACGTGCTGTTCACGTCGCCGTCGTCGTAGGCCAGCGCGATCCGCGTGTGCCCGGCCGCCACGAGCCGCTCCACGGTCTGGCCGGCGACGCCTTCGAAGTCCAGGTCCAGCCACGCGTGCCCCTCCGGCCCGCCGCGGCCCAGCGCCACGAACGGCACGCCGCGCTCGGTCAGCAGCTCCACGCGCGGGTCCACGCGGTGGGTGTTGGAGATGACGTACGCGTCGGCGATGTGCCGATCGACGGCGTTCACCAGGTACCGGTACGGGTCCTTCGCCGGCCCGACCGGCAGCAGCACGAGGTCCATGGACCGCTTGGCCAGCTCCTGCTGCAGGCCGTTGCAGACGGTGAAGTAGAACGTCTCGCCCATCTCGGTGCGGGCGGTGTTGGTCTGCATCACGAGCGCGACGGTGCCGGTCGCGCCGCGCCGCAGGGTGCGGCCGGACTGGTTCGGCTGGTACCCGAGGCGCTCGGCCGCGGACCGGACGCGTTCGCGCGTGGCCGCGCTGACCTCGCCGCGCGAGTTCATCGCCCGCGACACGGTGCTGATCGACATGCCGAGCTCGGCCGCCAGCTCCCGGATCCCGACCCGGCCCATGCGTACCCCCATCGTTTCCGTCCAGTTCACAGTATCCCGGTCCCGGCAGGCGGTTGGCACGCCGGAAACGTTTCCGGTAACGTTTCCGGCGGACGCGCCGAAGCGTCCGGTTGCCGCAAGGGCGGAGGATCCATGCTCGAATCACGGGTGGTGCGGAAGCTGTCGACGAGACTGCTGCCCGTCCTCATCATCGGCTACTTCCTGGCGATCATCGACCGCGCGAACCTGGGGGTCGCCGCGCTCACGATGAACGCCGACCTCGGGATCGGCGCCGCGGCCTTCGGGTTCGCCGCGAGCGTGTTCTTCGTGCCGTACGTGGTGCTGGAGGTTCCGTCGAACCTGGCGCTCGCCCGGTTCGGTGCCCGCTGGTGGATCGCCCGGATCCTCGTGACCTGGGGCATCATCTCCGCCGCCCACGCGCTGGTGTGGAACATCCCGAGCCTCTACGTCGCCCGAGCGCTGCTCGGCGCGGCCGAAGCCGGCTTCTTCCCCGGCGTGATCTTCTACCTCACGCTGTGGTTCCCCGCCGCCTACCGCGGCCGGATCATGGCGACGTTCACCGCCGGGATCCCGGTCGCCCTGATCATCGGCACGCCCTTGTCCGGCCTGATCCTCAACCTGGAAGGCTGGGCCGGCCTGCACGGCTGGCAGTGGGTGTACCTCATCGAAGGCATCCCGGCCGTGCTCATGGGCGTGCTGATTCCGTGGCTGCTGCCCAAGAGCCCCGAGACGGCGAAGTTCCTGACCGCCGAGGAACGCGCGTGGCTCACGGAAACCCTCGCTCGCGAAGCCGCGCAACGCGAAGCGCTCGGCGAATCCGGCAGCACGCGGCGCAAGGTCCTCAAGACGCTGCTGAGCCCGAAGGTGCTGATGTTCGCCGTGGCCTACTACGGGCTGACGAACCTCAACGGCGCGGTCAGCACGTTCCTCCCGCAGATCCTCAAGCCGTTCGGGCTGGGCAACACGACGACCACGTTCGTCGCCGCGATCCCGTACGTGTTCGGGCTGATCGGCATGCTCCTGCTCGGCCGGCTGGCCGACCGCCCCGGCCGGCGCGCGGTGAGCCTGTATGTCGCACTCGGCGTGTCGCTGGTCGGACTGGCCGCGTCGGCCGTGTTCGACGCGCCGGTGGTGAAGCTCGTGGCGCTGTGCGTGGCGGCGTTCGGCGTCTTCGGGGTGCTGCCGACGTTCTGGGGCCTGCCGACCGCGATCCTCACCGGCGCGGCCGCCGCGGGTGGCATCGCGCTGATCAACGCGCTCGGCAACCTGTCGAGCGTCGTCAACCCGGCCGTGATCGGCGCCATCGACGCGAAGACGGGCAGCTTCGACGGCGGTCTGCTGTGGCTCGCCGCGATGGCGGTGGTCGCGATCCTGGCGGTCACGGTGATCCTGCTCGTCTGGCGCCCGCAGCGCCACGCGCTCGTGTCCGCGACCGGGTCGGCCCCGAAGCAGGAGGTCTGACGTGCGCATCGCCGAGGTCCGGCTGCGCCGGCTGAAGGGAACGCTGCCCACCGAAGGGGACCTGTGGGAGGAACGGCTCGTCCGCCCGCTCGACGTCTACCCCGAGTACCGCACCCTCGACGACCACGAGGGCGGCGTGCAGCACCCCGGCGGTTTCGCCATCACCACCTACTTCGTGGAGATCGAGACCGACGAGGGACTCGTCGGTCGCGCCGGCCCCGTGCCCGAGACGGTCGCGTGGCTGGTGGCCCGCGAACTGCGCCCGCGGCTGCTCGGGCGTGACCCCATCGCCGGGGAAAAGCTGTGGGACCAGCTGCACCGCTCGCAGGTGCACGGCCGCGGCGGCCAGCCGATGCTGGCGATCAGCGCTGTGGACAACGCGTTGTGGGACCTGCGCGGCAAGTGGCTCGGGCAGCCGGTGTACCGCCTGCTGGGCGGCCCGACGCGCGACGAGGTGCCCGCATACGCGTCGATGCTCGGGTTCTCCGTGCGGGACCTGGACCGCGTGCGCGAGCGGGCCGTCGAGTTCCGCGACCGCGGGTACCGGGCGCAGAAGTGGTTCTTCCGCCACGGCCCGGCGAGCGGCCACGAAGGCCTGCGCGCCAACGTCGCGCTCGTGCGGACGCTGCGCGAGGCCGTCGGCGAGGACTACGACCTGATGTTCGACTGCTGGCAGGCCATGGACGTCACCTACGTGACCGAGCTGGCCTCGCGCATCGCCGAGTACTGGCCGCGGTGGCTCGAGGAAGTCGTGCTGCCCGACCGGATCGACGGCTACCGCCTGCTGCGGCAGCGCCTGTCGATCCCGCTCGCGGGCGCGGAGCACGAGTACACGCGCTGGGGTTTCCGGCGGTTCGCGGACACCGGCGCGCTCGACGTGCTGCAGCCCGATCTGTACTGGTGCGGCGGGCTGTCCGAGGCGCTGAAGATCGCGGCGTACGGGACGGCGCACGACCTCATGGTCATCCCGCACGGCCACTCGGCGACGGCGACGCTGCACTTCTCGCTGACGCAGTCGCCCGCGCACACGCCGTACCAGGAGGACCTGGTGAAGTGGAACCAGGTCCACCAGCTGTTCCTGGCCTCGCCGGTCAACGCCGTGGCGGGGCTGCTGACGCCGTCGGACGCGCCGGGGCTGGGCATGGAGCTGGACACCGGCCACGCCGAGGCCGACGACGTCGTTTTCGCCTGATCCTCGAGGAAAGCAGGGCATGAGCACACCTCGCTGGTGGCAGCGCGCCACCGTGTACCAGATCTACCCGCGCAGCTTCGCCGACTCGAACGGCGACGGCATCGGCGACCTGCGCGGCATCATCGGCCGCCTCGACCACCTGAGCGCGCTCGGCGTCGACGTCGTGTGGCTTTCGCCGGTGTACCCGTCGCCGCAGGACGACAACGGTTACGACATCAGCGACTACTACGACGTCGACCCGGTGTTCGGCACGCTCGCCGACTTCGACGAGCTGCTGGCGCAGGCGCACGCGCGCGACATCCGCGTGGTGCTGGACCTGGTCGTGAACCACACGTCCGACGAGCACCCGTGGTTCGTCGAATCGCGCGACCCGGCGAGCCCGAAGCACGACTGGTACTGGTGGCGCTCCCAACCGAACAACTGGGGTTCGCGCTTCTCCGGGCCGGCGTGGGAGAAGGACGAGCGCTCGGGTGAGTACTACCTGCACCTGTTCTCGCGCAAGCAACCGGACCTGAACTGGGAGAACCCCGAGCTGCGCCGCGAGATCCACCGGATGATGCGCTGGTGGCTCGACCGCGGGGTCGACGGGTTCCGCATGGACGTCATCAACTTCATCGCCAAACCGGTGTCCCTGCCCGACGCGCCCCTGGCGGACGGCGACCTGTACGGCGACGCGGAATCCTTGTACGCCAACGGTCCCCGGCTGCACGAGTTCCTCCAGGAGATGCACCGCGAGGTGTTCGCCGGCCGCGAGGACCGCCTGCTGACGGTGGGGGAGACGCCCGGCACGTCGGTCGAGGAGGCCCAGTTGCTGACCGATCCGGCGCGGCGCGAGCTCGACATGGTGTTCCAGTTCGACCACGTCGAACTCGACCAGGGCCACGACAAGTGGGACGTGCGCCCGTTCGACCTGGTGGCGCTGAAGCGCACCCTCGCGCGCTGGCAGACGGGCCTGGCCGAACGCGGCTGGAACAGCCTCTACTGGAACAACCACGACCAGCCGCGCATCGTTTCCCGCTGGGGCGACGACGGCGAATTCCGGACGCTGTCGGCGAAAGCGCTCGCCACCGTGCTGCACCTGCACCGCGGCACGCCGTACGTGTACCAGGGTGAGGAACTCGGCATGACCAACATGCCGTTCACGTCGATCGAGGACTTCGCCGACATCCAGTCCGTCAACCACTACCGCGAAGCCACGTCCGTGCGGGGCCAGTCCCCTTCGGCCGTCCTCGCGGCCCTGCGCCTGCGCTCCCGCGACAACGGCCGCACCCCGATGCAGTGGGACGCTTCACCGCACGCCGGCTTCACCTCCGGCACGCCGTGGCTGCGCGTGAACCCGAACCACGCCACCGTCAACGCCTCGTCCCAAGTGGACGATCCCGCGTCGGTGTTCTCCCACTACCGCGCGCTGATCGCGCTGCGGCATTCCGAGCCCCTGGTCCTGACCGGCCGGTATTCGCTGCTCGAACCGGACCACCCCGCGCTGTTCGCCTTCACCCGCCTCGACGGCGACCACGGGCTGCTGGTGCTGGCCAACTGGTCGGGTGCGCCGCTGGACGTGCCCGCCGCCGCGGTCTCCGGCTGGGCGGACGCCTCGCTGGTGCTGGGCAACTACCCGGGCCCGGCCTCGGCGGGCGACCGCCTGCGTCCGTGGGAGGCGGTGGTCTTCCGCCGCTGATTCCGCAGCCTGCGCGCCAGCCCGGCCGCACCTGAGGATCCGGTCGAGGAACTCGAGAATGGTGAAGTCGCCGCTTGCCGTGGTCACCGGTCCGCTCCCTCGGTCGCGAACCTCGGCGAGCGCAACGAAAAGCGATGCGCTGCCAAACCTGTGCGGGCCACGGTCCACGATCGTGGCGGAGGTGGAGGACGGACCTCGGTGAAGACCCGGAACAGCCGGCCTTCTGCTTCCCGGGGCGCGGCGCCCAGCGCCTGCAGTGGTGAAGTCTCCAGCACGCGTTGATGTCGGGAGTGCGCGCTGGGCAGCGTCGCTTCGTTGACGCTGGCAGCCGAAGCGAAGCCGGCTGTGCTGGCCTTGTGGGCCTCCTGGTGTGTTTCCCCGGTGAATCGGTGGCGAAGCAGGGCCAGCTCCGAGGGCGTGCGAGACGCGCCCACGGCAGAGTCCTTCCGTGTCTCCGCCTGGCTCGGCACGGAGGGATTCAGTGGTGGTGAGCACGGCCCGAGGGCCGAGATGGGTTTCGTGCTGTTCGGTGGTCCGTCGCGCGAGGTGCCGGGTGGGCGACACCACCAAGGCCCGCTCGGTGCGTGGTGAAGCACAGCGCAGGGTCACCCGGCGCTCTTGCCGGTGCGGCGTCCGGGCGGGTGGATTCCCGCCCGGTCGATCAGGCTGCCGGCTTCCAGCCGAGTTCCGGGCCGAGCCGGGTGGCGATGTCGGTGAGGATCTGGACGTAGTCGTCGTGCTCGAGGGTGAACGGGAGCGCGAAGACGACTTCCGACACCTCCCGGAAGGAGCTGTCCGCGTAGAGGCGGTCGGCGATCTGCGCCGAGGTGCCTACCAGGTCTTCCGCGAAGGTCATGCGGGCGGGGGTGTGGATCTTGCCGACGCGGGAGAGCCGGGCGGCCGCGTAGGCCTCGTACTTGGCGCGCTGCTCGGGTGTCGCGCTGTCGGTCGGGATGACGACGAGGCCCTGCGAGACGCGGGCGTCCGCGCCGAGGGGGTGGTGGGCGCGGAATTCGTGGATGAGCGAGGTCTGGATGGCCGCGAAGTCGACCGGCTCGACCTGGTCCGCGACGCTGACGACGTTGCTGGTCAGGAAGTTCATGCGGTGCTCACCGGCCCACCGCGCCGACCGGAGGCTGCCGCCGCCGTACCAGAGGCGATCGGCCAGGCCGGCGGAATGGGGCTGGACGCGGTCGGAGAACTCCTCGATGCCTTCGGTTCCGCTGAATTCGGTGGCCTGCTCGCCGCGGATGAACCGGAGCAGCCGCTCGACGCGTTCGTAGCTGAAGTCCTCGGCGCCGGCCGTGTCGGGGTACAGGGCGGGCGCGAGCTGGTCGTAGTGGCGCGGTGGGCCGACGCTGAGGCCGGGCTGCAGACGGCCGCCGGAGAGGACGTCGACGGTGGCGAGGTCTTCGGCCAGGCGCAGCGGGTTCTCCCAGCCGAGCGGGATCACGGCGGTGCCGAGGTGGATGCGGCTGGTGCGCTGCGTGGCGGCGGCGAGCACGGCGACCGGCGACGAGATCCCGAACTGCAGGTGGCGGTGGCGCACCCAGGCGCTGTCGAAGCCCAGCTGCTCACCCAGCTCGATGATCCGCAGCGTCGACTCGTGGCCGGCGCCGGGGTCGGCCTCGTCGAACAGCCCGATGGTCAGGAAGCCCAGCTTGCGCAACGGTTCCGAGGTGAGCGGCACGGTGGGTTCCTCCTGGGTCCGGGTCCTGGGCTGATCAACCCCGGCGCGGGTCGGATTGTTCCGGTATCGGTGTGGCCTGGGCCACTGATGCCGGTTGTTCACCGGAAGTCCGGTTTTCTCGAATGAAACTGACCTGTAACGGGGCGACGGTTCCACTGTGGTTTCCGGCAGGCCAGAATCCCGCGTTGTGATCGCGTCAGCAATGCGTCCGGGAGCTTGCCTGAATACGCGAATACCGCTGCTCGCGCGAATCAATCGGACAAACAACTCGTGAAGTCGGATCGAGGCTCATCAATGGTTGAACCCGCTCAAAAAGCCGCCCCCGCAGGAGCGCGACCGGGCCTGCGCAGATCGGTCGGTTTCTACGGACTGATGTTCGTCTCGCTCGGCTCGATCATCGGCTCGGGCTGGCTCCTCGGCGCGCTGAAGGCCGCCAAGGTCGCGGGTCCCGCGTCTCTCGTGTCGTGGGTGCTCACCGCCGTCATCATGGCCACGCTCGCCCTGGTGCACGCGGAGCTGGGCGCGGCCTACCCCGTCGCCGGTGGCACCGCCCGGTACCCCGCCCTCGCCTACGGGGTGCTCGGCGGATTCGTCGGCGGCTGGGTGGCGTGGCTGCAGGCCGTGGCGCTCGCCCCCGTCGAGGTCGAGGCGAGTCTGGAGTACCTCGACAACGTCGGCTGGATCAAGCAGCACCTGAACCTGCTCAGCCCGTCGGGCACGCTCACCGCGAGCGGGTTCGCCTGGGCGACGGTGCTGATGGCGATCTTCACGCTGATCAACCTGGTCGGGGTGAAGCTGCTGTCGGAGAGCAACTCCGCCACGGTGATCTGGAAGACCGCGGTGCCGGTGCTGACGGTCGTCGTGCTGCTGTCGCTGCGCTTCCACCCGGGCAACTTCACCGCGGGTGGCGGGTTCGCCCCGCACGGCGCCCACGGCATCTTCGCCGCGTTGCCCGTCGGCGTCGTGTTCGCGCTGCAGGGCTTCGAGCAGGCTGTGCAGGTCGGTGGTGAAGCGCGTGACCCGCAGAAGGATCTGTCGCGCGCGATCATCGTCGCGATGGTGATCGGCACGATCGTGTACCTGCTGCTGGAGGTGGCGTTCATCGGCGCACTCGACCCGGCCGCACTGCTCAAGGGCTGGGACAACCCGATCGCCCAGGGCTCGTTCGGCCCGTACGCCACGTTGGCGACGCTCGCGGGTGCGGGTTGGCTCTCCTACGTGCTTTACGCCGATGCCTTCGTGTCGCCGGCCGGCACCGGCATGCTCTACCTCGGTACGTCGGCGCGGCTGTCCTACGCGATGGGCCGCGAGCGCTCGTTGCCGAAGGGCCTGGGCAAGGTGAACCTCCGGGGTGTGCCGGTGTGGTCGATCGTGCTGTCGTTCGTGGTGGGCGAGATCGCGTTCCTGCCGTTCCCGAGCTGGCAGTCGCTGGTCAGCGTGATCACCTCGGCCACCGCGCTGATGTACGCGTTCGCGCCGGTCTCGATGATCGCGCTGCGCCGCCGCGACCCGGATCGCGAGCGGCCCTACCGTGCGCCGATGCCGAGGGTGCTGGCGCCGGCGGGGTTCGTCGCCGCGAACCTGATCATCTACTGGGGCGGCTTCGACACCACGTGGAAGATCATGATCGCGGTCGTGATCGGCTTCGGCCTGTTCCTCGTCGCGCGCGCCACGAGTTCCGCCGTGGAACGGCTGCCGATCGACTGGAAGGCAGCGCAGTGGATCGCGCCGTGGCTTGCCGGCCACGTCCTCATCGGCTGGCTCGGCCGCTACGGCGAGTCCGGGAACCTCAACGCGCTGCCGGAGTGGCTCGACCTGCTCGTGGTGATCGCGTTCAGCCTGGCGATCTTCTACTGGGCGGTGAACGTCGCGGTGCCGAGTGACAAGGTGCGGGCCGCGATCGAGCGCGAATCGCTTGAGCTCGCCGTGCAGTCCTGAGCCTTGAGCGGCCGGGTTCCCTTGCCGTGTGGGGAACCCGGCCGGCCGGACTCAGAACGTCAGCTGCCCCAGTGCGTGCACGAGTTCCTTGCCGGCCTGCACGGCGCCGTCGTGCGCACCGGCGAGCAGGCCCGTCGCGAGCTGGGCCAGTGTGCCCTTGAGCGCCGTGAGGCCGCGGCGCACGATCCCGCGGTCCGGCTCCGGCTTGACGACCTCGGCGAGCACGGCGTCGGCGTTCTCGGCGGCGTCGCGGGCGTCCGGCTCGGGCAGGCCGAGCTCACCCAGGCGCCGCACGACGTCGGCGACAACACGGGCGACGTCTTCGAACCCGGGGGCGATCTGCTTGCTCACGGACAGGTTCTGCACCACCTTCTCATTGCCCCACGCGAGCTGCGAGCTGCGCACGTCACCGTGGATGACGGGGCCGTGGTAGTGGTGTTCTTCGGTGGGCACGGGGTTTCCTCCCGGTCAGTCGCGGGTCTGCTGCACGACGGTGTTGCCCCAGGTCAGCACGGACTGGATGACATCACCGTGGATGACGGGGCCGGTGTAGTTGTTGATGATCCGCGGCGGTTCGGGGTCCGGTTCGACCTCGACCACCCGCAGCGGCGAACGGAGCCCCTTGACCCCGGCGCGGCCCTGGTGGTGCACCGCCACGCCATCGGGCCCGGGAATTTCGCAATCCCTGAGCAGCGCCTTGGCGGAGCCGAAGATCCCCACGCCAGCGGTCTTGGTGCCGGTGAGCACACTGTCGGAGACGTCCACCGTGGTCTCGTTCATCGCGAAGACACCGAAGTCGACCGGCCCGGTCACCGTGAACCGGCGAGCCTCGAAGGTCGCTTCACCGAGCACGATCGCGCCGCTGTCCATCGGTCCGGTGGCTTGGCAGTCGTGGAGCACGAGGTATGCCTTGCCGAATCCGCAGAACGCGGCGTACGCACGGGATCCGGTGCACGCCGTCGCTCGGATGCGTGAGTCGTCGACCGCGGTGACGCCGACCAGTTCGATGTCGTGGAAGTTCGCCTCGGTCAGTTCCGCGTAGGCGGTTCCGTGGGTTTCCACAGCGCCGGGGCAGCGGGCCATCCGCAACCCGGTCAGCTCGGCCTGCGCTTGCCCCAACAGCCGCACGGCTACGTTCTTCAGATCTTCCAACACCGTGTCGGTGACTCGGCTGCGCGCGTTCTGCACGACGATGCCCACGTTGCCGTCCGCGAAGCGACACCGGTGCACCGTCGGCGAACCCTGGGTGTCGACGAACAGGCCGAACTTCTGCGTTCGCAGCACCGAGATGTCCTCGAACCGGCCCAAGCCCTGCGTGTTCACCTCGATCCCCGCCACGCGGCAGGCGGTGAACGTGCACCGCCGCACGAGCGGGTCCGAGCCGCCCGCGATGAGCAGACCGGTGTCCGCGTCCTCGACCGTCGTACCGGTGATCGTGCCGCGGGACTGCTCGCCGTAGGAAATGGCGGTGGTTCTGGCGGAGTCGACGCGGCAGCCGGTGATGTCGAGGTGCCCGTGCTGGTCGGCAGCGAGCGCGGCGTTCCCGGTGCCGGCGAACCCGCATCCGGTGGCGGCGACGCGCGCCCCTCGGACGAGCACGCCGTGGATCCCGCAGCGGTCGAACCGGGTCAGGTGAACGGCGACGTCGGCGCCGCCGGTGGCCACGAGCCCGTTGTTCGAGGAGTCGGTGAACGCGCACCGCTCGACCGTCCCGCGCGAACCGGTGAACACGGCCCGGCCGTAGCGGAACTCGCTGTCCGACGCCGCGACAGCCGTGCCGGGTGGTGCGTGGAGAGCGGCGGAGCCGTCCTGGGCGGTCACCGTGCACCCGGTGATCGTCAGCGAGCCGGCCGCGCAGCGCACCACGTCGTTGCCGCGGCCGCTGAAGATGAGCCCCTCGAGCCGGACCACTCCGGAGGTCTGGACCGCCGGGCCGGTCGGTGGGCAGATCTCCACGGTGCCGGGCCGGCTCGCGAAGACGTGCACTTCGCCGTGCACGACCAGGTTCTCGGGGTAGCGGCCGGGGTCGATCTCGACCCGGGCGCCACGCCGTCCGGACACGGCGCCCAGCGCCGACGCGATGGTCTGGTGCGCTCCCCGCCTGCCCGGGGAAACCCGGACTTTCCCCGCCATGGCGGCCCCCTCCCGTGACCGCCGAGCATAGCGATCGCGGGCCGCGACCACGTGCCGCACGGGGAAAATCGCTTGACCGTCTCGGAAGACTCGCGCACGTGGGGCACTCCGAGTGGGGGCGGTTGCAGGCGGTCGCGGTGTTCGGCTCGACGGCGGAAGGCCTCGTGCTGGCGGCGATCCCGCTGCTCGCGGTGTCGATCACCACGGATCCGCGCGAGATCTCCCTGGTGACGGTGGCCGGGCAGGCGCCGTGGCTGCTGCTGTCGCTGTTCGCCGGCGTGGTGATCGACCGCGTGCGGCGGACCGCGGTGCTGGCGGGCGCGTACGCGCTGCTCACCGCCGCCGTGGTGGCGCTCGCCGTGGCCGGCACGACGCACGTGCTGACCCTGCCCGTGCTCCTCGTGGTGGCGTTCGTGGTCACGACGGCTCAGGTGTTCGGCGACGGGGCCAGCGGCGCCGTCGTGCCGGAGGTCGTCGGCCCGGACCGCCTGGCGGCGGCGAACGCGCGGCTGCAGGTGATCGACCGCGGCCTGGTGCAGTTCGTCGTCCCGCCGGCGACCGGGGCGCTGCTCGGAGCCGGCGCGGGACTCCCGGCGTGGGCCGCGGGCGCGGCCGCGTTGGCGGCGTTCGCCCTGGCTCGCGGGATTCCTTCGGCGCCGCCGGTGAAATCGCCCGCGCACCCGCTGCACGACATCGCCGAAGGACTGCGCTACCTCGTGGGCACGCCGCTGCTGCGGGCGATCACGATCGCCGTCGCGCTCGGCTCGTTCGCGGCGAGCGCCGTGAGCTCGATGCTCGTGCTCTTCGCGACGCAGGAACTCCACCTGGGCCCGGTCGGCTACGGCGGGCTGCTCGCGTGCCTCGCCGTCGGCTGGGTGGCTTCGTCGTTCGTCGTCGGCCGCATCGTGCGGCGGCTCGGCTACTCGTGGGCGATGCGCCTGGCTCAGGGCGGTGGCGTGGTGGCGCTGCTGGCGATCGCCGTGCTGCCGCCGTGGCCGCCGGCGATCGGGCTGGTGCTGGTGTTCTTCACGGCGACGACGCTCGTGTGGAACGTCTGCTCCCAGTCCTCCCGCCAGCGGTTCACCCCGTCGGCGCTGCTGGGCCGCGCGCTCACCGGTCACCGCGCGCTCGCGTGGGGCCTGACCCCGCTCGGCGCGCTCACCGGCGGGTTCGTGGCGGCCCACGTGTCGCTGCGCGCGGTGTGGGTGGTGTCCGCGGGGATCGAGCTGGTGGGCACGGCCGTGGTGTGGTGGCAGCTGTCACCCGCTGCCTTCAGGGCCGCCCAGGGGGATGAGGAGCGCCGGGACGGCGTCCAGCCGGGCCGGGGGAACTGACGCGCGCAGCCGCCGGCGTCAGGACGGTCCGTCGTCGCCGCGGCGCAGCAGCCCGAGCACCAGCGCGAGCGGCGGCCAGGCCGCGCGGCCGCGGCGGGTGCAGGTGAACGCGCGCAGCCGCACGTCCGGGCCGCTCAGCGGCAGCAGCGCCACCTCCGGCCGCGTCGGGCGCGCGACCGGCAGCAGTCCGACGCCCGGCCCGGCGACGACGAGGTCCTCCACGAGGTCGAGGCTGTCGGCCAGGTGCGTCACGCGCGGGCTGAACCCGGCCATCGACGCGAGCGTGCGCACGACGTCCTCGTCGGCCCGGTTGCGCGAGTTGCCGATCCAGTCGTGGTCGCGGAACGCCTCGAACACGGCCAGCGTGCCTTGCCCCGTCACCAGATCCGCGTCGGCGGCCGGTACACCGAGTCCCCACCCGGCCGTCCACAAAGGACGGACGTCGACGGACCGGTCGATCGTGGCGGGCGCGAGGTCGTAGTCGTAGGTGAGGGCCAGGTCGGCGTCGTCGGCCAGGAGCTGCTGCAGCGCTTCGGCCGGTTCGTACTCGCTGATCACCAGCCGCACGCGCGGGTGCGTGCGCGCCAGCCGGCCGGCGACCGGCAGCAGCGACCGCCGGATCGCGGTGGCGAACCCGGCCACGCGCACGGTGCCCGCCGGTTCCGCGTGCGGGTCGAGGTCGGCGCGCGCGGCCTCCACCGCGGCCAGGATCGTCACGGCGTGCTCGGCCAGCCGCTGCCCGGCCGGGGTGAGCCGCACCCGGCGGCCGTCCGGTTCCAGCAACGGCGCTCCGGTCTCGCGGGCCAGCGCGGCGATCTGCTGCGAGACCGTCGACGTGGTGGTTTCGAGCACATCCGCCACCGCGCGCATCGAGCCGAGCCGCGACAGTTCGAGGAGGAACTGCAGCCTGCGGGTGTCCATGCACCCATTGTCCAGGATTCCCGGACGGTACGTTCACGATCAGCACGTGGACACGAACGGTCCGGGTCGGTTCTCCTGGACCCGTGCTCTCGTCCTCCACCCGCGCCGGCGCCGCGCTCGCCGTCGCCGCCATGCTCTGCGTGCAGCTCGGCCTCGCCCTGTCGGTCGGCCTCTTCGACCGCGTCGGACCGGAAGGCGCCGCGTGGCTGCGGCTCGCGTGGGCCGGTGTGCTGCTGCTCGTGCTGGTCCGCCCGCGCCCGTCGGCGTTCCGCCGCTCGACGCTGCTCGCGTGCGTGGTGCTGGGGATCGTCACCGCCGGTATGACGATGCTGTTCATGGCCGCGGTCGCGCGCCTGCCGCTGGGCACCGCGAGCGCGCTGGAGTTCCTCGGCCCGCTGACGGTCGCGATCACCCGCGGCCGCGGCGGGAAGCGCGGGTGGCCGGTGCTCGCCGCCGCGGGTGTGGTGCTGCTGACCGAACCGTGGCACGGCGGCGCGGACCTCGTCGGTGTCGGCTTCGCCCTCGCCTCGGCCGTGTGCTGGGCGAGCTACATCCTGCTGACCCAGCGCGTCGGCGACGAGGTGTCGGGCCTGCGCGGGCTCGCGGTGTCCATGCCCGTGGCCGGGATCGTCGCGACGCTCGTGCAGGGACCGGCGGTGTTCGGGCACCTGTCGTCGGAGCTGCTGCTCGCCGGGCTGGGGCTGGCGATCCTGCTGCCGGTGGTGCCCTTCAGCTTCGAGATGCTCGCGCTGCGGCGGCTGAACGCCTCGGCGTTCGGCACGCTGATGAGCCTCGAACCCGCCATCGCGATGACGATCGGGCTCGTGGTGCTGCACCAGATCCCGGACGCCGCCGCGGTGGCGGGCGTCGCGTTCGTCGTCGCGGCGGGCGTCGGAGCGGAGCGGACGGGCGCGCGTGAGCCGGTGAAGACGCCGTGAGGCCCGCGCCGGCGCGGGCGTGACCCGTTCGAGCACCCGGCGTGGGTGCGAGCGGGCACGTCACCACTCGCAAGCCGCTGTGCGGCGCGGCGCCGGGCTACCGTTCGAAGATCAGCACCAGTGCCGTCGTGAAGGGGAGCGGGATGGCCGGCATCACCCCGGAGGTGGCCGAGCGGGTGTACGCCGCGACGATCTCCGGGTACGGCACCGGCGCACCGGCTGCGGTGCGGGGCGCGCTCGGGATCGGCGAAACGCGGTTCGGCGGTGGCGTGGCGCTGGCCGTGCGTGCCGATCCGTCGCGGTGCTGGAGCCTCGCCGCGGGTTTCGGCTTCACCGAACCCGTCACGGCCGGGCTCGTCGGGCGGATCACGGACTTCTACCGGGCTGCGGGCGTAACCTCGGCGACGCTGCAGCTCGCGCCCTCGGTCTTGCCCGCCGACTGGCCCGCGCTCGCCGAGGCCGCGGGTCGCGTCCGGCAGCCGCCGTGGGTCAAGATCGGTGCTGCCGCCGAGGAAGTGGCCGCCCCGCGGCCGGCGACGGACCTCGTGATCCGCCGGATCCTCGGTGATGAACTCGGCCGGTGGGCCGACGTGGTGCTGGCGGGTTCGGGACTGCCCGCCGGGCTGCAGGGCATGATCACGGGCGCGATGGTGCGGCCGGGTGTGGCCGCGTACGCGGCCTTCGACGGCACCGAACTCGTCGCGACCGGCGGGCTGCGCGTGCACGAGGACGTGGCCCACTTCTTCAGCGGGGCCACGTTGCCGCACGCGCGCCGGCGGGGTGCGCAGAGCGCGTTGCTGGCCGAGCGGGCCCGGGCGGCGGTCGCCGCGGGCTGTCGCCTGCTCGTCGGCGAGACGACCGGGGAAGGTCCGGGAGAGCACAATTCTTCGCTGCGCAACGTGCTGCGTGCCGGCTTCGGGAAGCTCTACGAAGTGCAGAATTGGCTGTGGCGGCCCGGTTACCTGGGAGTGCGTACTTCTGGATCTCCCGCGCGGTCCTTAGGCTGAGGGCATGCACGTGGAGATCTGGAGCGACGTCGTCTGCCCGTGGTGCTACCTCGGGAAAGCCCGGTTCGACAAGGCGCTCACCGGGTTTGAGCACCGCGACGAGGTGCAGGTCACGTTCCGCTCGTTCGAGCTGGACCCGGCGCGCAGCGGCGTGGAGCCGGTGCAGCGGATGCTGGCGGCGAAAGTCGGCCCGCAAGCCGCGGCGATGGAGGAGCGGGTGGCCGGTCTCGTTCGCGCCGAAGGCCTCGGCTACCGCCTCGACCGTGAGGTCGGCAACACCTTCGACGCCCACCGGCTGCTGCACCTGGCCCGCGAGCGCGGGCTCGAGCACGAACTGGTGGAGAAGCTCTTCGAAGCGAACTTCGCCGAAGCGCGTCCGCTGTTCACGGGGGACACGCTGCTGGGTGTCGCCGTCGAAGCCGGGCTGGACCGGGACGAAGCGAGCCGGGTGCTCGCCGACGCCGGTGCCTACGCGTACGCGGTCCGCGCCGAAGAGCAGGACGCGGCCCGGCTCGGTGCGACGGGCGTGCCGTTCTTCGTGCTGGACCGCCGGTTCGGGATCGCGGGCGGCCAGTCCGTCGAGGTGTTCAGCCAGGCGCTGGCGCAGGCGTGGCAGGCCCGCGCCGCCTGAGGCGCTCCACTGTGGATGGTCTGGCGGGGAGGGTCAGCCCGACCAGCCGCTGAGCCGGTTCAGCAACCGTTCCAGCACCTCGGGATCGGCGGCCACCGGCTCACCCGACACCGGCTCGTCCACGAGCGTGCGGCGGTCCTGCCGGCGCGGCAGGCGGACCTGGCCCGCCGACAGCCCGGTCGGCAGCGGCATTTCGCACCACGTGACGCGGCCCCGGCGGGTCGGCTCGACGCCGATGCGCTCGCCGGGCGCGGTGCGCGGCGGATCGGGCGCGATGAGATCGTCTTCGATCTCGATCACGAGCACCTCACCGCGGATCTGCAGCCGCACGGTGAGGAACGCCGGTGCGCTCTTCGGGCTCTGGTCGACGATGTCGCCGACCAGCCGGGACGTGGTGGCGGTGACCTGGTCCAGCATGGACAGAAGGGACCAGTCCGTCAGGATCAGCCGGACGAACAGCTCGGTGCACGGAACCGCACTGGGCTGAGCCACCAATCGGAGATCGTCCACCTGGGTGGTGCGTGCGCTCAAGCCTCACCTTCCTCGTCGGCCTCGCTGCTGCCCGCTGGTGCGGGACCGGTTGGGGCATCATGCCATCGACCTCCCGCCGGTTCGCGGCGGGAGGTCGAAGTGCGTGTCCGGACGGTCACCGGTCCGGATTCGCCCGGTGATCATCCCAGGTCACGGCGTCGAGCCGGCGGTGGAAAAGTCCGGGCAGCGGGCGGGTGCGTCGTGATCCCGGGCTCGAGCCGGTCTCCCGGTCGCCGTGAACTGATCAGGACTTTTCGCCCAGGTCCCAGTAGAGGCCGGTCATGATCGCGACGGCTTCGCGGGTCAGGGGCGCGAGCACGTGTTCGTCGGGCGCGTGCTGCGCGCACGCCGGATAGGAGTGGGGCAGCCAGATCGTCGGCACGCCGAGCACTTCGGCGAACGCGTCGTTGGGGATCGTGCCGCCCAGGTTCGGCAGCAGCACGGGCTCGGCGCCGGTGGTGCGCCCGACCGATTCGGCGGCCCAGCGCACCCACGGGTGGTCCGGATCGGTGCGCGTCGGCGGGCGGCTTTCGGTGACGGCAACCTCGACCACGCCGAAACCGTGCTCCGCCAAGTGGTTGCGCACCGCCGTCGCCAGCCCGGCGAGGTCCGTGCCGACGACCGACCGCAGCTGCAGCGTCGCCTGCGCGTGGCCCGGGATCGCGTTGACCGGGGACGCCGGGCTGCCGGCCAGGAACGCCAGCACCTCCACGGTGTTCCAGCCGAAGAGCCGTTCGGCCGGCGTGAGCCCCGGCTCGCCCCAGTCCTCGTCCACCGCCGGGTCGTCCGCGCCACCGCCGACCGGAACGGTCTTGAGCGCCGCGCGCACGGAGCCGGGGATCGCCGGCGGCCGCAGGCCCGGCACCAGGATCCGGCCCTGACCGTCCACAAGGGAGGTGATCGCGGCGGCGAGCGTGGTGGCCGCGTTGCGGAGCACGCCTCCCCAGTTGCCGGAGTGGTGGTCGCGCGGGCGCACGTCCACGGTCAGGGTGAACTGCGTCACGCCACGCGAACCGAGGTAGAGCGTCGGCCGGTCCGCCCGCACGCGCGGGCCGTCGGAGGCGATCAGCACGTCGGCGCGCAGCTCGTCGCGTAGCTGGGCGCAGGCCTCGACGAGGCCGGGGGAGCCGCGTTCCTCGCCGGTCTCGATCAGCACGGCGAGGTTGAAGCCCAGCCGTCCGCGGCCGCGCAGGACCTCGCGCAGCGCGAACAGGTTGACCGTGTGCTGGCCCTTGTTGTCGGCCGACCCGCGGCCGTACCAGCGCTCGCCCTCGGCGGTGAGCGTCCACGGGTCCAGACCCGCCCGCCACCGCGGCGCCTCGCCGTTGACGACGTCGCCGTGCCCGTAGAGCAGCACTGTCGGCCGGTCGCCGGCCTCGTGGCGCGTGGCGAGCAGCAGCGGGCACTCGGGGGCCACGGAGTTCTCGACCACGCGCGTCGTGCAGCCCAGTTCCGCGAGCGCCGGGGTCAGCTCGTCGGTGAGGTAGGCGCGCAGGTGCGGCCGGCCCTGCTCGAGGTGGCTCTCCGTCGGGTACGCGACGCGGCGGGCGAGCTCGGCGAAGAGCTCACCGGAGTCGAACCGCTGCAGTGCCTGGTCGATCGTGTCAGCGCGGGGCATGGAGCACCTTCCAGGTGGACGACGGGGCGAGGTCCGTTCTAGCACCCGGACCACCTCGGGATTGGACTCAACCTTTCGGCGGTCCCGCTCGTCTGACCGGTCATGCACGCGCGCGAGGACCCGCATGGCCCGAGGTGACCCCGAATTCGCCGAGTTCGTCCGGGCCAGCTCGCCCCGGCTGCTGCACGCCGCCTACCTGCTGTCCGGCGACCGGCACCAGGCCGAGGACGACGTGCAGACCGCGCTCGTGCGCACGTACACGTCGTGGCCGCGGATCCGCAGGCAGGACCCGTTCGCCTACGCGCGCAAGGTGCTGGCCAACCACGTGATCGACCGCTGGCGCCGCCCGTACCGCGAAGACGCCACCGAGGACGTGCCCGAGCGCGCGGTCGAGCGCGACTTCACCGACGGCGTGGCGGACCAGGAATGGCTCCTGCGCGCGCTCGCGGTGCTGACCCCGCGCGAGCGCGCGATCGTGGTGCTGCGGCACTTCTGGGACCTGTCCGAAGCCGACGTGGCGGCCGAGCTGAAGGTGTCGCTGGGCACGGTGAAGAGCACGAATTCGCGGGCACTGGCGAAGATGCGCGTGTCGGTGGCCGACCGGCGACCCTGCGCGGCGGGGCAGGCGTCGTGACCGACCTGGACGACCTGCGCGGGGTGCTGGCCGAGCCGGTGCCGGTCGAGTTCGCACCCGTCGACGTCGCCACGGTCATGCGCCGCGGCGGTCGCAACCGCCGGCTGCGCCGCCTCGGCGCCGCGGCGGCCACCGTGGTCGCGCTGGTCGGGGTCGTGGCGGGCGCCCAGTTGCTGCGCGCGCCGGCCGCGCCGCCGGTGACGACGCTCAGCGTCGCCGCCTCCGTGCCCGAGGCCCGTGCGGCGGTGCCGATCGGCCCGGTCGTGGGCACGAAGGTGCTCGAGACGGAGGGCGAGGTCGTGCTGTTCTTCGAGAGCGCGCCCGCCGAACCCGGTGCGTCGCCGTACCAGCTCGTGCTCGGCCACCGCACCGGCAGCGGTGTCGTCGCGGACCTCGCGGCCGGCCCGCGCGCCGCATCGGACGGCTTCCACGCGCTCACCGCCGGCCGCCCCGGCCGCGACGTCCCGCTCTACGGCTACTACTCCGGCACCGCCGCCCGCATCACCGCCGAGGTCGGCGGCCTGATGGTCGGCGCCGAGACGCGGCGGGTCGAGGAGCTGTCGGTCACGGTGTTCTGGTTCCCCCGCAAGGACGTCCGGCTCCTGGGCGGCGAGTCGAGCTACCCGATGAACGCCTACGACGCGGCGGGGGACCGGCTGCCCGGCTGAGCTCAGTTCGCCGTGCGCGCCGCTTCCCAGGCGGGGCTCGCGCTGAAGTAGGTGTCGTAGATCTCCTGCACTTCGAGCAGGCTTTCCGGCGCCGCCTTGCCGTAGGCGATGCGTTCGAGGTGGCGGAAGTACTCGAAGCGCTCGACGCCCGGGGCGATGACGATGAGGATATCGGCGTTCTCGCCCGGTGCGGCGGCGAAGGCGTGCGCCACGTTGGGCGGCACGACGACCAGGTCACCGCGGGAGGCGGTGACGACCTGCTCGCCCGAGAGCAGCTGGGCGGTGCCGTCGAGCAGGTAGAACAGCTCGGCGGAGCCGGAGTGGTGGTGCGGGGCCGCGCCGTTCGCGCCATCCTTGAGCTCGACCTGGATCGTGGACAGGGCACCACCGGTGGCGCTGCTGTCGGCCAGCAGCCGGACGGTGGTGGGCGCGCGGCCGATGACCTCGGCGTCGCCGGAGCGGACGTGGACGGTGTCGTCGAAGCTGGGGATGACGATGGACATGCGAAGCCCCCGGTGAAGTCCCTCGTGGTGCCCGGCGACGCCAGGCCTCGCGGCGAACGTACCACGCCCGGCGACGCGTTCGGCGCGGTGAATTTCCCCAGTGCGCCAACGGTTTTCCGTGAGTCCGGCACGGCACTGGCGAACAGGAGGGGTGCCTCCGTACAGTGGTAGCGGAGGTATCCCTCCGCTTACTAGGGAGGCTGGACATGTCTGCGCACCGGGCCATCGAAAACCTGATCTTCACCTATGCCGCGCACGTGGATTCCGGCGATTTCGCCGGAGTCGGGGAGCTGTTCGCGCACGGGACGTTCGCGGGCGCCACCCCGGCGACCGGGCGCGCCGCCGTCGAACGCTGCTTCCGCGACACGCTGGTCGTCTACCCCGACGGCACCCCGCGCACGCGGCACCTGACCACCAACGTCCGCATCGACGTCGACGAAACCGCCGGCACGGCCACGGCGCACAGCTACTGGACCGCCCTGCAGGCCACCCCCGGGCTGCCGCTGCAGCCCATCGCGTCGGGCCACTACGACGACCGGTTCGAACGCAGTGCCGGCGTTTGGCGGTTCGCCGAGCGCCGCCCACACGTCGCGCTCGCGGGCGACCTGAGCCACCACCTCAAGGCCGCGTGAGGGCCGACGCGCGCCGCAACCGGGACCGGCTCGTCGCCGAAGCCCGGGCGGCGTTCCTCGCCCACGGCACGGGTGCGTCGCTCGAGGAGGTCGCGCGCCGCGCCGGAGTCGGCATCGGCACCCTCTACCGGCACTTCCCGTGCCGCGAAGACCTGCTCGACGCCGTGTTCCAGGGCGAGGTCGACGCGCTGCTCACCCTCGGCCGCGAACTCGGCACCGCCGACGACCCGTTCGCGGCCCTCGTCACCTGGCTGCGCGCCGTTCTCGAACGCCACCGCGCGTGGCAGGCCATCGCCGCGGCCACGGGGGAGGACCGTCCTCATGCGACACTCGCGGCGTCGCGCGCGCCGGTCGAGCGAGCGGGGAAGACCTTGCTGGGCCGCGCCCAGCGCGCGGGCACCGCCCGGCGCGCAGCGACCGTCGACGACCTGATGCGCCTCGCCGGCGCGATCGGCCGGACCGCCGACGAATCCCCGGAGGACCCGGACCTCGCCGACCGGCTGCTGCACCTCGTGGTGGAAGGGCTGCGCATCCGGCCCGGCGCGTGAGGTGCGGGCCGCTACGCCGGCTCGTCGCGGCGAGCCGTGCTGAACCGGCGCTGGTAGGCCGCCGGGCTGATGGCCAGTTTGCGCGAGAACACCCGGCGCATGCTCTCGTAGCTGGGGAAACCCGCGAGGGTCGCCGCTTGCGTCGCGGTGTGGCCCTGGTCGAGCAGGGCCCGGGCGAGGTCGAAGCGGATGTTCTCGACGTAGCGGGCCGGGGTGGTGTGCAGTTCGTCGTGGAAGAGGCGGGTGAGGTGGCGAGTGCTCATGTTGAGGTGCTTCGCGAGCTCGCCCAGAGAGTGGTTGCCCTGCGGGTTGGCCGTCACGAGGTCGGTGATCTTCCGCAGGGCCGGCGTGTGCGGGGCGGGGCCTTGCAGGGGCGCGGAGAACTGCGACTGGCCGCCCGACCGCTGGAGGTAGACGACGAGGGACCGCGCGACCCGGCGGGTCAGGTCCGGGCCGTGGTCCTCTTCGACGAGCGCGAGGGCCAGGTCGATGCCGGCGGTCACGCCCGCCGAGGTGTAGGTGTTGCCGTCGCGGACGTAGATGGCGTCGGGGTCGACGCGGCACGTCGGGCAGCGGGCGGCGAGCTCGTGGGTGACCTTCCAGTGCGTGGTCGCGCGCTTGCCGTCGAGGAGTCCGGCGGCGGCGAGGATGAACGCGCCCGTGCAGATCGACGCGACGCGGCCCGCGCCGGCGGCCGGCACCCGCGCGGCTTCCGCCAGGTACCGCGGCACGCGCACGCGCGGGTGGCGGTCGGAGCCGGGCACCAGGTACGTGTCCGCCGCGGTCTCGTCGGCGACGGCACCGTCCACGGCGATCTTGAACCCGAGGTTCGACGTGACGTCCTCGCCCGTGGGCGACACCAGCACGATGCGGTAGTCGGCACCGAACCGGTTGGCCTCTTTGAACACCTCCGCCGGGCCGGCCACATCCAGCAGCGTCACTCCGTCGTAGACGAAGATCGCGACGCGGTGCGGGGCTGGCGACGAGGGCACAGGCCATTGGTAGCACGCGCCTGTCCGCGGCGGCGGGGAACGTCCCGATTCGGGTGGTTCCTGGCCGGACCGCGGCGGCGCCGGACCCGGGTGCGGAGCCAGCATCGGAGCCGTACGAACAGTCCGGCACTTCGAATCGAAAGCGCAGAAGCCATGGCAGAGTTCATCGCGGGTGTGGAAATTCCGGAGACGGCGGCGGTCGCCGAAGCGTCCCGGCTCGTCCGGGAGACGACCAGCCCGCTCATCTACCACCACTCGCGTCGCGTGTTCCTGTTCAGTGAGCTGCACGCGCAGCGGCTCGGTGTGCAGCCGGATGCCGAGTTGCTCTACCTGGCCGCGATGTTCCACGACACCGGCCTGTCGAAGGCGTTTTCCGAGGCGGAGCAGCGGTTCGAGGTCGACGGGGCGGATCACGGCCGGAAGTTCCTGCTCGAGCACGGGTTTTCGGCGGCGGACGCGGAGACGGTGTGGACGGCGATCGCGCTGCACACCACGCCGGGGATCCCGGCCCGGATGGGGCCGGAGGTGGCCACGACGCACTTCGGGGTGCTGACCGACGTGCTCGGGTTCGGGCTGGACACGCTGGACCCGCAGCAGGTCGAGGAGGTCCTCGCCGCGCACCCGCGGGGTGATTTCAAGAACGAGTTCCTGCAGGCGTTCGTCGACGGGCTCAAGCACCGCCCCGAGACCACCTACGGAACCGTGAACTCCGACGTCCTGGAACACTTCATCCCCGATTTCCAGCGCGTGACCACGGTTGAGCGCATCCGCGGTTCGGCCTGGGCGAGCTGAGTGCCGCCGGGCGGCCTCGGGGTACTCGCACGCCGAAGCCGCCCGGGACTGCCGCAGGCGTTCAGCTCTTCGGGCATTCGTCGAACGAGGGAAGCGGGTACTTCGGGTCGTAGTAGCCCGGGGCGTCGTAGCGGGGGCCCATGAGCGCAGGTGGGTTCGCGTAGCCGGGCGCGAGGTAGCCGTGCTCGGCGGCAGCACAGCCGACCGAGGAAAAGGCGGTCCGGCCGCCGTCGACCCGGAGCCCCCGGCTGCTGCCGGTGAACGTCGGGCCGTTGCGGAGCACGTACGTCTCGTCCACGCGCAGGAAGCTGTCGATCTGGGCCGGGCTCGTCAGGTCGGCGGGGTGCGGGTCGTCGAAGGCGCAGGCGATCACGTACCTCGCGTCGACGGCGAGTTCGCCCGCCTTGCCGCCGGGGCGCGCGGTGGGGGTGCCGAAGGTGCGGGGGCCCGCGTCGAGCAGGTGGTACCCGTCGGCGATCTCGGTGACGAAACCGGCGGTGCTCTTCGTGGGGTTCGCCGAGAACAGCTTGGTGAGCTGAGCGCGCTGGTCCGGGGCGAACAGCGTCACGTACGCCTTCGGGTCGTGACCGGTCAGCACGTCGGGGTCGAGCCGAGCCCTGATGATCGCGCTCCTGACCTGCAGGTAGGCGTGCGCTACGGCCTCAGGGCCGAACGGCCCGGTGGTGGCCGGCTCGGGCGAGGTGATGCCGTCGATGTACTTGGTCCACGTGTCGGCGGGCGTGTTCGCGAACGGGCGGGCCAGATCGACCTGCGCGTACACCGGCACCGACGTGGGATCGGGCGCGGCGACGGGTTTCGCGGGCTCGCCCCCGGTCAGGACGATCGCCGTGGCCGTGACGCCGAGGACCAGCACGACCGCGGCGACCACCCACCGGCGGCTGCCGCGCCGCGGTGGGGGGAACCGCTTGCGGCCGTCGTCGCGGTCTCTCCTGGCCCCTCGCCGGGCGCCGGCCTCCGCCTGCCTGCGCCACCGCGGGTCCACGAGGTCCGGGTGGGACTCGAGCAGGTCTTCGTCGTCCACGTGCGTTCTCCCCACAGTCGTCGCCTGATCATCGACGGGGGAGGGCGGTGTTACGCGAATCCGCGGCTAATCGCGCTTGCGCTTGCGCCGCAACGCTTCCCGGGTCCGGCGGCCGAGGAACAGCACCGGCACCGACAACGCCGTGCCCGCACCCAGCGGGAGCCCCCGTTGCCACGCCGGCGCGCCGAGCGCGACCGGGGTGGCCGAATCCTGCGCGTCGTAGTCGCTCACGCCGCCCCAGCGCGACGGCGGGAGGACGATGAAGCGCGCCTTGCCGATGACGTCGTCGACCGGGACGGTGCCGGGGACGCCGCCCCCGCCCTGGCAGCGGGAGTCGCACGAATCGTTGCGGTTGTCGCCCATCACCCAGAGGCTGCCCTGCGGCACGGTGACCGGCGCGAAGGAGTTCTGGACCGGGTTGTTCGGGTCGGTCCAGTGCAGGTAGGGCTCGTCGAGCGCCTTGCCGTCGACGATCACGCGGCCCTGGGGATCGCAGCACTGCACCGTCTGCCCGCCGACGGCGATCACGCGTTTGACGAAGTCCTGCTCGTCCGGCGGGGCGAAGCCGACGAGCGAACCGATCTCGCGGAACGCCTTCGCGAAGAAGTTGGTCGGCTCCTGCGGCGCGATCTCGTGCTCCGTCCACGGCCCGGGCCCGCGGAACACGATCACGTCACCCGGCGACGGGTCTTTGAAGTCGTAGGTGATCCGGTCGACGACCACCCGGTCACCGAAGCACCCGGTGCAGCCGTGCAACGTGGTCTCCATCGATTCCGACGGGATCATGAAGACCTTCGCCACGAACTGCTGGATCAGGATCGTGAGCACCAGGGCGATCACGAGCAGGATCGGCAGCTCCTGCCAGAACGGGCGCTTCTTGCGTTGCCTGCGTCCGCGACCGTCCGAACCGGACGACTCGCCCGCACCGCCCTCATCAGGACGTTCGGGGTCACTTTCGGCGGATCCGCGGGTGATGGGGTCGACCACCGCGCCAGGCTACAGACTCCACGCGCACCGCCGCCGCAGCGCCACTGCTCACGATCGGGGAGTTCGTTCCGGTGACCGGGAACACGCGGGATTCGCGCCGCCGCGCGGTGATCTCTCCCCGAACGCACGCGTTGTGGAGACCCGGCCGCTGAAGTGCGGGAACCGGATCCCCGACCGGCTGCACGGCGCCCGCTCGGCGTGAAGCGCGCGTAACGAATCGGCCGTCGGACGGGCTCGGCGCGGCCGCCTCAGGCCGCGGGGCGCCGAGCCGCGTTCCGGCTGGTCCATTCGGCCCCGTGGTTGCCCGAGGTCCCCGGAGTGGTCGTGGGCCCGTTGTCCGAAAAGGACGGTTCAGTGCCCGAACGCCTCCGCCAGCCACCACGAGCCCCCGTCGTCGGCGAGCTTCGCGTCGAGGACCAGGGGAGTGTCGCGAGCGCCGTCGAGCCACTTCGTGACCGGGGCCAGGTCCTCGACGCTGCGGACGGTGACGCCGGTGCAGCCGAAACCGCGGGCGATCGCGGCGATGTCGGTGTCCGGGAAGCGCACGGCGTCGAGGTCGGCGTCGCCGAAGTGGTGGACTTCGGCGCCGTACGCGGCGTCGTTGTACACGATCACCACGAGCGGGAGCGCGAGCCGCACGGCGGTCTCCAGTTCCGAGATCGCCATGTGGAAGCCGCCGTCGCCGCAGCCGAGGACGGGCAGGCGGTTCGGCCGGGCCAGCGCGGCGCCGATCGCCGTGCCCAGCCCGAGGCCGACGCACTGGTAGGCCTGCGTGAAGCAGAACCCGTTCTCGTCCGGCACCGACAGGTAAGCGCTCGGGTACCCCATGAAGTTGCCGGAGTCGATCGACACCACGCGCTGCCGCGGCAGCAGCTCGTCGAGCCGGGCGCTGAGCGTGCGCGCGTCGATGCGGCCGCCGCCGGAGCGGTCGTCGTGGGGGACGTCGTTCCACCGCACCTGCGCCGCCAGCCGCGCGGCGAGCTCCGGGCCGCGGTAGCCCTCGGCCCGGTGACCGCGTTCCTCCAGCAGTTCCAGCACGTCGACGGCGGTCGCGGCGACGTCGCCGACCACGCCGAGGCGCACCGGCCGGTGCGCGCCCAGCGCGGCTTCCTCGCGGTCGACCTGCACGAGCCGGGCCTGCGGGCCGATCAGCTTGCCGTGGCGCGTGGTCCACATGTTCAGCGCACAGCCCCAGCCCACGACCAGGTCGGCGTCCGCGATCAGCTCCGCGGTCAGCGGCGACGAGAACCCGCCGCTGATCCCGAGCGACCACGGATCGTCGTGGAAGAGCCCGTTGGCCACGGCCGACGTCGCGAGCAGCGCTCCGGTGACATCGGCCAGCGCCCGCAACGGCGTGGCCTGGCCCCGCGCGCCGCGCCCGGCGATGAACACTGGCCGCCGCGCCTGGGTGAGCAGCCCCGCCAGCTCGTCGGCCACCGCGGTCTCCGGCCGGATCGGCGCGGGGCCGGCGATGTCGGGCACCGCGCCGGGGGCCGGCGCGTCCTGCGCCTGCACGTCGAGCGGCAGGCTCAGCACCACTGTCCGGTTCTCCTGGCGGGCGGTGCGGAACGCCCGGACCGTGTCGGCGAACGCCGTTTCGGCCGAGTGGACGCGGGCGGCCGTCGCGCCCACCGCCGTGCCGAGGGCGTCCTGGTCGATCCGGAAGTTCGACAGCACGGCCGCGGCCGCCGTGTCCGCGGTGACGACGATCATCGGCGTGCGGCTCTTCGCGGCTTCGGTGATCCCGGTGATCGCGTTGGTCAGCCCGCAGCCCTGGTGCAGGCTGAGCACGGAGACCTGCCCGCTCATCCGCGCGTGCGCGTCGGCCATGCTCGCCGCGCCGCCTTCGTGGCGCGTGGCGACGAACCGGACACCCGCGGCGCGCAGCGCGTTGGTCACGTCGAAGTTGCCGCTGCCGACCACGCCGAACGCCATGCCGACGCCGAGATCGGCGAGGGTGCGCCCGACCAGCTCCGCGACCTTCACGCGCCACGCTCGACGAGCGCGTACACCCGGGCCGGGCTGCCCGAGCCGCCGATGATCGGCAGCGGGCTGATCACGAGCACCGCTCCGGTCGCGGGCAGGCTCGCGAGGTTCTGCAGCTGCGTCAGGCCGAACTTGCCCGCGCCCAGCAACAGTTCGTGGCACGGGAACGCCGGGTCGAGCCCGGGCGCCTGACCGGCGTCGGTGCCGACGGTTTCGACGCCCAGCCCGGCGATCGGTGTCTCCTCGGCCAGCCACCGCGCGCACTCGGGCGAGATGCCGGGGGTGTGCGAACCGGATTCGTCGGCGTTGAGGAACTCGTCCTGATCAGCGGAATGCACGTCCCAGCCACTTCGGTAGAGCAGCCAGGCGCCGGCCGGCAGCGCGCCGTGCCCGGACTCCCACTCGCGCACGTCGTCGATCGAGAGCAGGAAGTCGGGGTTGCCCTTGGCCTTCGCGGACGCGTCGAGCACGACGGCGGGCGCGATCAGCGTGCGCAGCGGTGCTTGCGAAACGTCCAGACCGTCCTTTCCGGACACCCAGTGCACCGGCGCGTCGAAGTGGGTGCCGGTGTGCTCCCCGGTGTGGATGTCGTTCCAGTACCAGCGCGGGCCGCGCTCGTCGTAGCGGCTGATCTCCTCGAGCCGGAACGGGATCGTGTTCGCGAACGGCGCGGGCAGTTGCAGGATCGGGGTGGTGGAGCTCAGCGGTGCGGTGAGGTCGACGACCTCGATGCCACCCCCGGTGATCGCCGCGTTCAGATCGGCCAGCAACGACATGCGTCCTCCAGTGCTCGTCCGGTCAGCCTGGGGGAGACCCTATGCCCCGCAAGGGGTTCCGGGGAACCGCTCAGCCGGCGCGCAGCCCGTAGAACCCGGCGATGTGCCTCGTGACCTCCGCGGCGGCGCGGTCCGGGTCGCCGGTTTCGATCGCGTCGAGGATCCACGTGTGCTCGTCCGCGAGCTGCCGCGCGGTCGCGGGCCAGTCGGCCGTGCGCGCGTAACCGGCGGTCATCTCGTCGCCCACGGCGTCGCCGAGCGAGGCCAGCAGCACGGCGGCGAGGTCGTTGCTGGCCGCGCGGGCGAGGCCGAGGTGGAAGGCGGAGTCCAACTCGCGGAACTGACCGCGCGTGACGCCGGGGCGGCCCATCTCCCCGGTGATCTCCCGCAGCGGCGTGAGGTCGTCCGGAAGGGCCGAGCGCGCGGCGCGGGTGGCCGACGAGCGTTCCAGCTCGATCCGGATCGACATCAGGTCGCCGGTCCCGAACCGGGACAGCGACAGGTGCAGGCGCAGCAGCTTGTGCAGCGCATCGGCGGGCGCTTCCGCGACGACCGCGGCCGCGGTGGCGTCGGCCGCCGGTTCGAGCACGCCCGCGGCTTCGAGAGCGCGGACACCTTCGCGCAGGCGGCCGGAGCCGACGCCCAGCGCCCGGGCCAGCTCACGTTCGGCGGGCAGCGGATCGCCCGCGCGCAGGTGGGCGGTGAGGATCCAGTCCTGGATCCCCGCCAGCACCTGGCCCGGTGACCCGAGGTACCGCACGTTGTCCGGTTGGCCCATCGAACGGACCGCCTCCTCGACCCCACTGTCGATGACATTGCTCGCCGCCGGCGGCGCGTCCGCGCTCTGCCGGCCCGATCCTGGGCAGCCTAAGACAGTCGTGGTCAGACCACAATGTGGACTGCTACGGATGGGGCACGGGAGGGTGCTCCGGCAGGTCCAGCTCGTCGGCCACCGGTGCGAAGAACGCCTCGACGGCCGGGTCGTCGACCTCGGCGAGCGTGCCCGGCCGCCAGCGCGGCGCGCGGTCCTTGTCGAGGATCGCGGCGCGGATGCCTTCGGCCAGATCGGGGTGGCGCAGGAACCGGCTGCACAGCCGGTAGTCCTGGCGCAGGCACTGCTCGATCGCCGTCATCTCGCGCGCCGCGCGGACCGCCCGCAAGGTGACCTTCAACGCCGTGGGCGCGGCGGCGGTGAGCGCGGCGACGGTCTCGTGCGGCCCGGGTTCGTCCATGGCTTCGAGGCGGTACAGCACGTCCTCGACGGTCGGCGCGTCGCCGTACGCGCGGTCGATCCAGCACCGCGCCGCCGCCAGGGGAGCGGGGCCGGGATCTTCGGCGTACTTCGCGACCGTGGCCGGGATCGGCGCGCCGGCCGCGAGGTCGCCGACGAGCGCGGGCAACCGGTCCGAGAGCACGTGGTGGTCGGCGAGTCCACAGTGGAGCGCGTCCGCGGCGCGGGCTCGCCCGGCCGTGAGCGCGAGGTGCAGGCCGAGCTCTCCGGGGGCCCGCCCGAGCAGGAACGCTCCGCCGACGTCCGGGGCCAGCCCGATCGCGACCTCCGGCATCGCCAGCACGGAGCGTTCGGTGACCACCCGCACGGGCGCGTGACCGCCGATGCCGAGCCCGCCGCCCATGGTGATGCCGTCCATGAGCGCGACGACCGGCTTCGGGTAGCGGGCGAGCCGCGCGTCGAGGCGGTACTCCTCGCGCCAGAGCGTCAGCGCGACCGCCGGGTCGCCGACCGCCGACGAGTGGACGACGCCGATGTCCCCGCCGGCGCAGAACGCGCGCTCGCCCGCGCCGTCGAGCACGACGGCGGTCACGGCCGGGTCGTCCTCCCACGCGTCGAGCGCGGCGAGCAGCGCTCGGATCATGGGCAGGTCCAGCGCGTTGAGCGCGTCCGGCCGGTTCACGGTCAGCCGGCCGATCGTGCCCTGCACCCGGGCCAGGACGGTCGTCACGCCGGTCAAGTCAGCCACCGCATCCGCCTTTCGCGCAGCCGGGTGGTGCGCGCTCCAGGGTTGCACATCATGGCCCACCACTTCTATGGTCAGACCACATCAAAGGTCGACCGGCGGAGCGGAGAGTGGACACGGTGGGTGACAGCGGAGGTGAACCGATCCGGGTGATGCTGGCCAAGATCGGGCTCGACGGGCACGACCGGGGCGTGAAGGTCGTCGCGCGGACCCTGCGCGACGCGGGCATGGAGGTGATCTACACCGGCCTGCACCGCAGCCCCGAGCAGGTGCTGGAAGCGGCGGTGCAGGAGGACGTCGACGTGCTCGGCGTCAGCCTGCTCTCCGGCGCGCACATGCCGATCTTCACCCGCATCTTCGAGCTGATCGACGCGATGCCCGACCGGCCGCGGTTCGCGATCGTCGCGGGTGGCGTGATGCCCGACGAGGACGAGGAAGCGCTCAAGAAGATGGGCGTGGCCGAGGTGCTCGGCCAGGACACCACCCCGGAGACGATCGTCGACCGCGTCCGCGAGCTGGCCGTCGTGGCGGGTGAGGCCTGATGGACCCGGTGAACGCAGCGAGCCCCATGGAGCAGTGGAGCTGGCCGCCGCGCTACGACGAGACCTACCGCCCGCCTTCGGGCCAGGCGCACTGGTTCCCGCGCCGCGAGACCATGCCGGCCGGGGAACGGGACGAGGCGATCCTCGCCCGGATCCGCGAGGTCATGGCCTACGCGTGGGACCACGCGCCGTTCTACCGGCGCAAGTGGGAAGAGGCGGGCATCCACCCGTCGGCCATCCGCGATCTGTCGGACTTCGAGAAGGTTCCCGTGGTGCGCAAGGAAGAGCTGCGCGCCGACCAGGCCGCCCACGAACCGTTCGGCAGCTACCTCGCGGTGGAGCCGGGCGAGGTCAAGCACGTCAACGGCACGTCCGGCACCACCGGGCGGCCCACCGCGTTCGGCATCAGCGAGTGCGACTGGCGCAGCGTGGCCAACGCCCACGCCCGCGTGATGTGGGGAATGGGCATCCGCGAAACCGACACGGTGCTCGTCGCTTCGCCGCTGAGCCTCTACTGGGGTTCCTGGGGCGCCTACATCGGCGCGGAACGGCTCGGCGCCCGCGTGTTCCCGTTCGGCGCCGGCACGCCGGGGCAGACCGCGCGCACGGTGATGTGGATGAAGCAGATGGGCGTCACCGTCTTCTACGGCACCCCGTCCTACGCGCTGCACCTGGCCGAGGTCGCCGCCGACGAGGGCGTGGACCCCGCGGACCTGGGGCTGCGCAAGCTGTTCTTCTCCGGCGAGCCGGGCGCGAGCGTGCCGACGATCCGCGGCCGCATCGAGGAGGCCTTCGGCGCCGAGGTCTACGACTCGGGCAGCATGGCCGAGGTCAGCCCGTGGATGCACCTGGGCGCGGCCAACCACGAGCCCGGCGTGTTCGCGTGGCAGGACCTCGTCTACACCGAGGTGTGCGACCCGGTGGACCACCACCGCGTCGACTGGGGCCGCGAGGGCACCCCGGTCTACACCACGCTCGAACGCACGAGCCAGCCGATGATCCGGTTGCTGTCCAACGACCTCACGCGCTGGGAAGCCCCGTCGGCCGACCGCGGCCGCACCTACCCGTTCCTGCCGCAGGGCATTTACGGGCGCATCGACGACATGTTCACCGTGCGCGGCGAGAACGTGTACCCGAGCGCGATCGACGACGTCGTGATGGCCGCCGAGGGCTACGGCGGCGAGCACCGCATCGTGATCAGCCGCAAGTCCACGATGGACAGTCTCGCCGTGCAGGTCGAGCACCGCGGCGTCGCCGAGGCCGGCCTGGCCGGCTGGGCGAAGGCGATCGAGGAGAAGCTGCGCAAGGCACTGGGCGTCGGCGCGCACGTGGTGCCCGTGGACCACAAGACCTTCGACCGGACGGAGTTCAAGGCCCGGCGGGTGATCGACGACCGCGACCTGCTGCGCCGCCTCGGAAGTGGGTCGTGAAGACGCCGGCCGACGTGGTGCACCGCGTGCTCGCAGGGGAGCACGCGGCCATCGCGCGGATGCTCACGTTCGTGGAGCGGCGCACCGCCGGCGTCGACGAGGCGCTCGCCGAACTGCACGGCAAGGCGGGCAACGCCCACGTGCTCGGGCTCACGGGGCCGCCCGGCAGCGGCAAGAGCACGCTCGTCACGGCGCTGACCGAGTACTACCGCGAGCAGGGCCGCACCGTCGGTGTGCTGGCGGTGGACCCGTCCAGCGTGTTCAGCGGCGGCGCGATCCTCGGCGACCGGATCCGCATGACGGGCCTCGCGGGGGACGAGGGGGTGTTCATCCGCTCGATCGCCACCCGGGGCGCGCTCGGCGGGCTCTCGCGCGCCGCCCTGGACGCGATCACCGTGCTGGACGCCGCGGGCAAGGACGTGGTGGTGCTCGAAACCGTCGGTGTCGGGCAGGCCGAGGTGGACGTGATCAGCGCGGCCCAGACGGTGGCCGTCGTCAGCGTGCCCGGCATGGGTGACGACGTGCAGGCGATCAAGGCCGGGCTGCTGGAGATCGCCGACGTGCACGTGGTGAACAAGGCCGACCGCGACGGTGCCGCCAAGACCGTGGCCGAGCTGCGCGACATGCTCCGGCTCGCGCACCGCCGGCCGCACCAGTGGAACGTGCCGATCCAGCAGACCGTGGCGGCCACCGGGCACGGCGTGCCCGAGCTCGCCGGGCAGTTCGCCGCGCACCTCGAGTGGATGACCGAGCACGGCGAACGCGAGCGGCGGGCCCGGCGCACCAGCGCCACCCGCATCCGCTGGGTCGCCGAGCAGCTCGTGCTCGACGGCCTGCGCCCCGGCGTCCCCGCCTTCGACCGCGCGGTCGACGACGTCGCCGCGCGCCGCGAGGACCCGCTGTCCGCCGCCCGCCGCCTGGTGGGGCAAGCGGGCACCACGGCGGCTCCGGCCGGGACTTCGCCGACCGCTTCGACGACAGATGAGGAGGAACTGTGGTGAACGAGCACGACCCGGTCCCGGATGAACGAGCACTGACGACCGAGGCGCTCGTCGACGCGGTCGCGCGGGAACTCGCCGGCTGGGAGGGCGACGAGCTCGCCGGGTTCATCCGGCGCCAGCCCGAATCACGCGACGTCTACCGCTCGGGCAGCGGCATGGAGGTCGAGCGGGTCTACACGCCGGCCGACCTGCCGGCCGACTGGCACGACATCGGCCTGCCCGGCCGCTACCCCTACACGCGCGGGCCGTACCCGACGATGTACCGCGGCCGGAACTGGACGATGCGCCAGATCGCCGGGTTCGGGCAGGCGGAGGAGACGAACAAGCGCTTCCAGTACCTCATCGCGCAGGGCCAGACCGGCTTGTCGGTCGACTTCGACATGCCGACGCTGATGGGCCTCGACAGCGACGACCCGATGAGCCTCGGCGAAGTCGGGCGCGAGGGCGTCGCGATCGACACGCTGCCGGACATGGAGGCGCTGTTCGAGGGCATCGACCTCGAGACGATCAGCGTGTCGATGACGATCAACCCGTCGGCGTGGATCCTGCTCGCCATGTACGTGGCCGTCGCCGAAGAGCGCGGCTACGACCTGAACAAGCTCTCGGGGACGATCCAGAACGACATCCTCAAGGAGTACGTGGCGCAGAAGGAGTGGGTGTTCCCGGTCCGGCCGAGCATGCGGATCGTGCGCGACACCATCGTTTACTGCAGCGAGCGCATGGCGCGCTACAACCCGGTGAACATCTCCGGGTACCACATCAGCGAGGCCGGGGCGAACGCCTTGCAGGAGATCGCGTTCACGATGGCGATCACCAAGGCCTACGTCGAGGACGTCGTCGCGACCGGCGTCGACGTCGACCAGTTCGCCTCGCGGCTGTCGTTCTTCTTCGTCAGCCAGGCGGACCTGTTCGAGGAGGTCGCGAAGTTCCGCGCGGTGCGGCGGTTCTACGCGAAGATGATGAAGGAGACCTTCGGCGCCGAGAACCCGCAGTCGATGCGGCTGCGGTTCCACGCGCAGACGGCAGCGGCCACGCTCACGAAACCGCAGCCGCTCAACAACATCATCCGCACCGCGCTGCAGGCGCTCTCGGCCGTGCTCGGCGGCGCGCAGTCCTTGCACACCAACGGGCTCGACGAGGCGTACACGATCCCGAGCGAACAGGCGATGAAGGTCGCGCTGCGCACCCAGCAGATCATCGCCGACGAAACCGGCGTGACGAGCGTGATCGACCCGCTCGGCGGCTCGTACTACGTCGAGAACCTCACCGACCGCCTCGAGTCGGGGATCCACGGCTACTTCGCGAAGATCGAGGAGCTCGGCGGCGTCGTCGCGGCGATCGAGCAGGGGTTCTTCCAGCGCGAGATCTCCGACACCGCCTACGAGTTCGCGCGCCGCAAGGCGAGCGGCGACCGGCCCGTGATCGGCGTGAACAAGTACGTCGACGAGGGCCAGGGCGAGAAGATCGAAACGCACAAGCTCGACCCGGAATCCGAGGCCCGGCAGCTCGCACGGCTCAAGCAGGTGCGCGCCGACCGGGACCCCGACCGGGCGAAGGCGGCGATGGAGCAGCTGCTCGCCGTCGCGGCCGATCCGTCGGCCAACCTGATGCCGGCGACGGTCGAGGCCGTCAAGGCGCACCTTTCCATGGGAGAGATCACGGGCGCGCTGCGTGATGTCTTCGGGTCCTACACCGAAACCCCGGTGTTCTAGGCCCTTTGCGATTCCTCGAGTCCCCACCCCTCCTCTCAACGACGAGAGATCCCGGAGGTGACCTGTGTACACGCAGGTTCCCGCGCCACTCGGCGGCAGTCTCGGTTGGTCCGCCCTCGTGTCCGCCCTGCCCCTGATCGTGCTGTTCGTGCTGCTGGGCGTGTTCCGCGTCCGCGCGTGGCTGGCCTCGCTCATCGCGCTCGCGTTGTCGATCATCGGCGCGATCGCGGTGTACGGCATGCCGGCCGGACCGGCGTTCGACTCCGCGCTCGAAGGCGCGGCGTTCGGCCTGTTCCCCGCGCTGTGGATCGTGCTCAACTCCCTGTGGATCTACCAGATGACGAAGGTGTCCGGGCACTTCGACGTGCTGCGGCGGACCTTCGCGAAGATCAGCGACGACCAGCGCGTGCAGGGCGTGATCATCGCGTTCTCGTTCGGCGCGCTGCTGGAGGCGCTCGCCGGGTTCGGCGCGCCGGTCGCGATCTGCTCGGTGATGCTCGTGGCGGTCGGGCTGAAACCGCTGAAGGCGGCGACGGTCGCGCTCATCGCCAACACCGCGCCCGTCGCGTACGGCGCCGTGGCGCTGCCGGTGATCACGCTCGCCAAGGTGACCGGGCTGCCGCTGGACGACCTGGCGTCGATGACCGGCCGGCAGGTGCCGATCCTCGCGCTGATCGTGCCGCTGGTGCTCGTGATCGTGCTGGACGGGCGGCGCGGGCTGCGCCAGGCCTGGCCCGCGGCGATCGTGTGCGGCGTGAGCTTCGCCGTCGTGCAGTACCTGATGGCGAACTTCGGGCCCGTGCAGCTAACGGACATCGCGGCGTCGCTCGTGTCCGCGGCGGCCGTGCTCGTGCTGCTGCGGTTCTGGAAGCCGAAACCGGCGGACGCGCCCGACCGCGCACCCGGCGATCGCGGTACGGAGCCCGTACCGACCGGGCCCGTCTCCGGCGGCGGCGCCGTGACCACCGCGGCGACGACGGCGGTGCGGGAGCGAACGGTCGTCGACTCGCGGGCCGACCAGGCCCGCTCGTTCGCGCCGTACGCGACGATCATCGTGCTGTTCTCCGTCGCGGCGATCCCGGCGGTGGCGGCGGCACTCGCGTCGACGACGAAGACGTTCAGCTGGCCCGGCCTGCACGTCGTGACGTCGGCGGGCAAGCCGCTGAGCCTGGTGTCGTACAAGTTCGACTGGCTCGCAGACAGCGGCACGGTCCTGTTCATCGCCGGGATCGTCTCGGCGTTCCTGCTCAAGGTGCCGCTGCGGGACGCGGTCCGCGCCTACGGGCAGACGATCGTGCAGCTGCGCACGGCCGGGCTCACCGTGATGGCCGTCCTCGCGCTCGCCTACGTGATGAACATGTCCGGGCAGACGGCCACGCTCGGGCTGTTCCTCGCCGGTGCCGGCGGCCTGTTCGCGCTGCTGTCGCCGCTGCTGGGCTGGTTCGGTACCGCGGTGACGGGATCGGACACGTCGTCGAACTCGCTCTTCGGCGCCCTGCAGGTCGCGGCCGCACACGGCGCGCAGCTGCAGCCGGTGCTGATGGCGGCGGCGAACAGCAGCGGCGGGGTCCTCGGGAAGATGATCAGCCCGCAGAACCTCGCGATCGGCGCCAGTGCGGTGGGGCTGGCCGGCAAGGAGGGCCTGCTGTTCCGGCGGGTGCTCGCGGCGTCGGCGGTGTTCGTGCCGCTGATGTGCGTCCTCGTCTACCTGCAGTCCACCCCGATGCTGTCGTGGATGGTGCCGTGAACCGGGTGGCGAGCGAAGCCGTGGAGGAGGCCAACGCCGCGATCGGCGCGGCCGTCTCCACGTGCTCGCTGCCCTCCGGCGACGAAGCCGTGCTCCTGGAGGTGCAGTACGAGCTGATCGAGCTCGCCGACGCCCTCGCCGCGGGAGTGCCGGTGCCGGAGCTGCCGCGGCTGTGGCGGGCGGCGCGGGACCACGGAGCGGTCGTGGTCCCGCGTGGCTTCGCCGTGCTGGGCGGGCTCAGCGCCGCGGCCGGGCTGCTGAAACTCGCGCGGGCGGTGCTGCGCCGGGCCGCGCGGGAGGCGCCGGACGACGCCGTGGCCGTGCTCGACCGGGCGAGTGCGGTCCTGCTCGCCTTCGCGTTCCGCGCGGAGGAGCGGGAACGGTCGCTCGGGTACGTCGGATCGTGTGCCGACTAGTGTGGTCATACCAACAAAGAGGTCATATTGACACTACCTGCGAGCTCCGATTACCTTGAGTGAGCACTACGCGGTGAAGAGGAACTCCGGTGAGAATCCGGGCCGGTCGCGCCACTGTGATCGGACCCCGCCCGGCGGGGTCCGCAGGCAGACCCTCTCGCCGCGTCCATCCTTGAGCGGGTCGCACGAACCCGAGGAGGAGCGTGACCATCATGGGGATGTCGAGGGACCGGTCATGACGTCCGAGGCGGCCTGGGAGCCGGTCCGGCGCGTGCGGATGCACGAACAGGTGCTGGCGCAGATCGAGGAGAAGATCCTCGACGGCAGCCTGCGCGCGGGGGAGAAGCTCCCCAGCGAGCGAGAGCTCGTGAGCGCGCTCGGGGTGAGCCGGACCAGCGTCCGCGAAGCCCTGCGCGCCCTCGAAGCGATGGGGATCATCGAGGCCCGCACGGGTTCGGGCGCCGACGCCGGGTCCGTCGTCACGGCGCGTTCGACCCCGGCGCTGACCAACCTGCTGCGGCTGCACCTCGCGCTCGCGCGCATCAGCCTGGCCGATCTCGTCGAGACGCGCGTGCAGCTGGAACGCAACGCGGCCCGCGGCGCCGCGGCGACCCGCACCCCCGAGGACGTGGCCCGGCTGGCGGCGCTCGTCGACGGGATGCGCGCCGCGGACCAGGAGTACCAGCAGTTCAACGCGCTGGACACCGAGTTCCACGTGAGCATCGCCCGCATCTCTGGCAACGCGCTGGCCACCGACCTGATGCAGGCGCTGCGCGGCGCCGTCGAGTCGGAGATGGCGGCGGCCTTCGCGCGGCTGCCCGACTGGCGCGCCGTCGCGGCCGGCCTCGTGACCGAGCACGAGGCGATCCTGCGCGCCGTCGAGGCCGGCGACGGGGATCGCGCGGCCGACCTCGTGGCCGACCACATCACCCGCTTCTACCAGGACCGGGTGCTCAACCCCTGAAAGCGATCGATGGCGGTGCCGGGATCCGGCCCGAACGTGGTGGGTCGAGGCGGCGGCCGCTCTCGCCGATCTGACCGGAGTTCGGTTCACACTGCCGCGCGGTGCGGTATCGACTAAAGTCATTTGCCTCCTTTTTCGAGAGGGAGGAGTCGGTGATGAGCGACCTCCCCACTTCACAGCACAGCCGGCGGGACGTGTTGCGCGCCGCCGCCGCCATCACACTGGGTTCGGTGGCACTGGGCGCCTGCGCCTCCGAGGACGACACGGGGGGAACCGCCCGTGGCCAAGCTCCGCAGGAGACCTTCAGTGAACCGTCCACAAAGCTCTCCGGTGAGCTGAAAATCCTTCTCTGGAGCCATTTCGTGCCAGACCACGACGTGTGGTTCGATCGGTTCGCGCAGGACTGGGGGTCGCGGGTCGGCGTCAAGGTGACCGTCGACCACATCGACCAGGCGCAGATCCCCACCCGGATCGCGGCCGAGATCCAGGCGGGACAGGGCCACGACCTCATCCAGTACATCGCGACGCTGTCGCAGTTCGAGCCGAGTGTGCTGGACCAGCGCGACCTGGTCAGCGAAGCGACCGGGCGCTGGGGGAAGCAGCTCCCGCTGTGCGAGAAGTCGAGCCTCAACCCCGCGACCGGCAAGTTCTACGCGTACTCGCCGGGCTGGGTACCCGACCCGGGCAACTACCGCAGGTCGCTGTGGGAGCCGGTCGGCCTGCCGAACGGCCCCGCCACGTGGGACGAGCTGCTCACCGGTGCGGCGCGGATCAAGAACAGCAAGGGAATCCCGCTCGGCCTCGGCATGTCCCAGGAAATCGACTCCAACATGGTGCTGCGCGCGCTGATGTGGTCCTACGGCGCGTCCGAGCAGGACGCGAACGAGCGGGTCACGCTCAACTCGCCGCAGACGGTCGCGGCCGTCGAGTACATGACGAAACTCTACGGGCAGGCCATGACGCCCGAGATCTTCTCCTGGAACGCGGCGAGCAACAACCAGGGTCTCGTCGCCGGCAAGCTGTCCTACATCGTCAACTCGATCTCCGCCTGGCGGACCGCCGCCTCGTCGAACCCGAGCGTCGCCGATGACACGTTCTTCGTTCCGGCGCTGCGCGGACCGGACACCGCGCTGGCCGCACAGCACGTGCTGTACAACTGGATCATCCCGCGGCACGCCACCGGGGTACCCGCGGCCAAGGAGTTCCTGCTCCACTACACCGCGAACTTCGCCTCGGCGACCTACCAGTCCAAGCTGTACGACTTCTCCGCGTGGTCCTCACTGACCCCCGAGCTGCCGAACTGGCTCGCGAACGACCCGTTCGGCTCCCGGCCGCCCGACAAGCTGAAGCTCCTCGCCGACGCCGTGCCGTGGAGCGCCAACATCGGCTACCCGGGCCCGGCCAGCACGGCCATCGGCGAAGTGTTCAGCACCTTCGTCATCCCCAACATGTTCGCCCGCGCGGTACGCGGCGAAGCCACCCCGCAGCAATCGGTCGCCGAGGCGGAGGGACAGGTCAACGCGATCTTCACCAAGTGGCGTGCTGCCGGGCTCGTCGGCGGCTGAGTGCGATGGCGGTCGTCGAGGTTCGCGACCTGGTCAAGCGGTTCGACGGTGGGCACGGGCCCGCCATCGACCGGGTGAGCCTGGCCGCCGCGGCCGGTGAGTACCTGGTGCTGCTCGGCCCGTCGGGCTGTGGCAAGACGACCTTGCTGCGGACCATCGCCGGGCTGGAACGGCCGACCAGCGGCGATGTGCTGATCGACGGGCACGTGGTGACCGGACTGCCACCCCGCGCGCGCCAGATCGCGATGGTGTTCCAGAGTTATGCCCTGTACCCGCACAAGACGGTCCTGGCCAACATCGTGTTCCCGCTCCGGGCCGTGGGCGTGGCCAAGGGGGCCCGCGAGCGCAAGGCCCGCTGGGCGGCCGAGCTCCTGGGCCTCGAACCGCTGCTGCAGCGGAAGCCGCGACAGCTCTCCGGTGGCGAACGGCAGCGGGTGGCACTCGCCCGGGCGCTGGTGCGCGACCCCCAGGTGTTCCTCCTCGACGAGCCCTTGTCGAACCTGGACGCGAAGCTGCGGGCCAGCGCACGCGACGAGCTCAAGCGGTTCCAGCAGGACGTGGGAACCACGACGATCTACGTGACCCACGACCAGGCCGAAGCGATGGGGCTCGGTGACCGGATCGCCGTGCTCAACGCAGGCCGGGTGCGCCAGGCGGGCCCGCCGGTGGAGGTCTACGACAACCCGGCCGACACCTTCGTGGCGACGTTCATCGGCTCGCCACCGATGAACCTGATCCCGCACGCCGAGCTGCTGGTCGGGTTCCGCCCGGAGCACCTGCTGCCGGTCGAGAACGTCCCGGCCGGCGAGCGGGTCACGATGCCACTGGCCGTGGAGCGGCTCGAGTACCTCTCCGGCGACCGGCACGTGTACGGCACCGTGTCCCGGATCGGTGAGCCCACCCGGGTGGTCGCGCGGCTACCGGCCACAGTGGACACCGCGATCGTGGTGGGCGAGACACACGATTTCGCCGTGCCCGGCTCACGCCTGCGGTTCTTCGACTCGGAGAGCGGGCAACGCTCCGAGCCGGTCCGGGTGGGCGGTGGGTGAGATGGCCACGACGACCGACACGGTCACCAGCGCCGCGACCGCCCCGGCACGGCGCCGGCTGGCCGACCGCGACGGTCTGCTGGCGTGGGGTTTCCTGCTGCCCAGCATCGTCTACATCGTCGCGCTGGTGGGCGTTCCGTTCGTGCTCGCCATCGCGTTCGCGTTCTCGGACGTGACCGCCGGGGACCCCTCGTTCGATTTCGTCGGCGTCCGCAACTTCTCACGGGTCTTCCACGACCCCGTGTTCTGGCGGGCACTGAGCAACACGTTCGTGTTCACGGTGATCTCGATGGTCCTGATCGTGGTGCTGGGCAAGGTGCTCGCCAACATCCTCATCGCGGACTTCCGCGGCAAGTGGGTGGTCCGGTTCCTGGTCCTGCTGGCGTGGACGACACCGGTGGCCCTCTCGTCGATCTCGTGGCTCTGGCTGCTGGATTCCATCTACTCGCCGATCGACTGGATGCTGCGGCAGTTCGGCGCGCTCGGCCCGGCGGAGAACGTGTACTGGCTCGGCCGGCCCGGCCTGTCGATGGCCTCGGTGATCGCGGTCCACGTCTGGCGGCTGACCCCGCTGGCCGCGGTGATCATGATGGCCGGGTTGATGGCCATCCCCAAGGACATCGACGAGGCCGCGCGGGTCGACGGGGCGGGGTACTGGCGCAGGATGTTCGAGATCACGATCCCGCTGGTCCTCCCGGTGGCGGCGGTCGCCGCGCTGTTCGGCGCCATCTTCACCTTCACCGACATGGCCGTGGTCCGCGTGCTCACCCGGGGCGGCCCGAACGACGCCACGCAGGTGCTGGCCAGCTGGGCGTTCTACCGCGGCATCGACGGCGGTGACGTCGGCCAGGGCGCGGTCATCGCGCTGTTCCTGTTCCCGTTGCTGCTCGCCGCGGCGGTGCTCATCCTGCGCGCGGTGCGGAGGATCGAGGTGCGATGACCACAGCGGAGGAGGCCGGCCGGCTGCGGCAGCGGTACGCCAGGCGCCACGTGCTCGCCCGGGTGGGCCTGTACCTGGCGGCGATCCTCGCGGCGCTGATCTGCGCGGCGCCCTTCCTGTGGAGCCTGATCACGGCGTTCAAGCAGAACCGCGATCTGTACAACCCGCAGAACAACCCGTTCGTGTTCAACCGGCCGCCCACCTCGGACCACGTCGCCTTTCTGTTCACCGACACCGAGTTCCTGACTTTCGCGGCGAACACCCTGCTCGTCGGGATCCTGGTCGTGCTGATCACGCTCGCGCTCGGCCTGCCCGCCGCCTACGCGCTCGCCCGGCTGGACCGTCCGTGGTCCGGGCCGATGGCGATCGGCATCTTCCTCGTCTACCTCGTGCCACCCAGCCTGTTGTTCCTCGCGCTGTCGCGGATCGTGGTGGCCGTCGGGCTCCAGGACTCGACGTGGTCGCTGGTCCTGATCTACCCGACCATCACCATCCCGGTCTCGGTCTGGCTGCTCATGGGATTCCTCAAGAACATCCCGAAGGACATCGAGGAGCAGGCCATGGTCGACGGCTACAGCCGGGTGGGTGCGTTCGTGCGGGCCGTCCTGCCGCTCGCGTACCCCGGCGTCGTCGCGGTGGTCGTGTTCGCGTTCACCCTGACCGCGAGCGAGTTCATCTACGCGCTCGCCTTCGTCGCGCCGACGGACCAGATGCCGGTGAGCACCGGGGTCCCGACGCAGCTGGTACGCGGTGACGTGTTCTTCTGGCAGTCGCTGCAGGCGGCCACCGTGCTGGTGGCGGTGCCGATCGCCCTGGTGTTCACCTGGTTCCTGGACCGGTTCGTCGCCGGGTTCACGATGGGCGCGGTCAAGGAATGAGGCGCCGATCGGGTTCCGGCCGAGTGCGGCGGCCGGAGCGGTTCCGGGGCCGCGGAACGGCTTCGGAAACCGGGCTGCGCCGGGGCTTCGAGGTCGACGGCGCCTACGCTGGGCGACGGAGATCACCGACCCCGGGGAGTGGAACCATGGCTGACGAGGCCACCGCGCTGGCTGCCTTCGGCTACGAACTGGGCGTGCTCAAGCGCGTCCGCCGCGCGGGCTGGTGGCAGGCCGGCGTGCGTGATCCCGAGTCGGTGGCCGAGCACAGCGTGCGGGCGGCGCAGCTCGCCGCCCTGCTGGCCGCCGAGGAAGGCGCGTCGCCCGAACGGGCGGCGTTCCTCGCGTTGTGGCACGACACGCAGGAGACCCGGACGGGCGACTTGCCGCATTCGGCGCAGCCGTACCTCGTGAAGCCGGATCCGCGCGCGATCACCGCCGACCAAACGGCCGCGCTGCCCGCGCGTTCCGGTTCGGCCGTGCGGTCCGCCGTGGACGAGTACGAAGCCCGGTCCACGGTGGCGGCCCGCTGCGCGAAAGACGCCGACAAGCTCGAAATGCTCCTGCAGGCGCTGGAGTACCGCGCAGCCGGGGTGTCCACAGTGGAGGAATGGATCTCGTCGGCGCGCGCGGACCTGTTCACGGACACCGCGCGGCGCGTGGCGGACGCCGCGGTGGCCTTGTCGCCGCTCGCTTGGCGCACGCTCTGAGTACCGCGATGGTTGGAAGATCGCCGGCCGGGGAACATTGCTCGCGAGAGACGGGAGGCAAGGCGATGAAGTGGAGGATCACGGCGCTACTGGCGGGCGTGGCGGCGGCCGCGGCCACGACGGCCACGATCGGCTTCGCGGGTGAGGCGAGCGCGGCCACGGCACCGTGCAGCACCGCGGCGAAAGCCTGCGTCCAGCTGCACACCGGCAAGGCCTGGCTGATGGACCACGGCTCCGTCCTGCGCGGCGCCGTCCCCATCACGGCGGGCAAACCGGCCTTTCCGACGCCGCGGGGCACGTTCCGCGTGCAGTACAAGGACATCGACCACTACAGCAAGCAGTTCAACGGCCCAATGCCGTACTCGGTCTTCTTCACGACCACCGGCGTCGCGTTCCACCAGGGCAGCCTGAAGGTCCAATCGCACGGCTGCGTCCACCTCTCCCACGCCGACGCGGTGGCGTTCTACCACGCCCTCCACCCGGGCGATGTGGTGGAAGTGGTGAAGTAGGGAAAGTTCCCGGGCTGCCGGGGTGGGGGACGGAGTGGTTTCGCGCCCCGGCGGCTCGTTTTGGCTCTGCTGTGCGCAGGTCTTGACGGCTCTGGGCTCGCCACCTCCGCGGAGAGGGGATCGGTGCGCGTAAGCCCTGGCAGCGGGTGGTGTGCGAATCGGCTCCTCGCGCAGGTGCGGTCACTGGTCTGAACCCCTGCCGCCGGCCTGGCAGGATGGTCAGGTGGCGGCGAAGCAGGGGGAGCGGCCCGCGCTGGGGCGGGAGTTCGCAAAGGTCTGGGCGGCGTCCTCGGTGTCCGTGCTGGGGGACGGGGTGCGGGTGGCGGTGCTGCCGCTGCTCGCGGCGGCCGTGGCGCCGACGCCGGGGGCCGTGAGCGCGGTGGCGGTGGCCGGGTCGGTGCCGTGGGTGCTGTTCTCGCTGTTCGGCGGGGCGCTCGCGGACCGGCACGAGCGGCGGCGGCTCATGTGGCGCACGGACGCCGTGCGGGCGGTGCTGGTCGCGGCGGTGGCGGCGTGGGTGTTCGTGAGCCTGCCGCCGGTCTGGGTGCTCGCGGTGCTGACGTTCGCGTTGGGGTGCGCGGAGACCGTGTTCGACAACGCGGCCACGGCGTTGCTGCCGGACGTCGTCGCGGCCGACGGGCTCGACGCGGCGAACGGGCGGCTGCAGGGCAGTCAGGTGGTCGGGCTGCAGTTCCTCGGGCCGCCGGTGGGGGCGGCCCTGTTCGCGGTCGCGGCCGGGGCGCCGCTGGTGGTGGACGCGGTGTCGTTCGCGCTCGCGGCGTTGCCGGTGCGGTCCGTGCGCGCCGCGCCGGGTGCCGGCCGGACGAGCAAGGCGTCGATGCGCGCGGACATCGCCGAAGGCGTGCGGTGGTTGTGGGGCCACCGGGGGTTGCGGCTGCTCGCGTGCGAACTGGGGGTGGCCGCGCTGGCGGTGCAGCTCGCGACGTCCGTACTGGTCCTGCTCGTCGTGCAGACGTTGCACGCGCCGGAGTTCGTCTACGGGCTCGTGCTCGCCGCGGGCGCCGCCGGTGGGCTGGCGGGGTCGTTCGCGGCGGGGCCGCTCAAGGCGCGGCTCGGGCTCGGTGCCCGGATCGCCGTGGCGATCACCGCGCTCGGTGTCGCGCTGGTCGTGGCCGGGCTGGCGACGTCGGTGGTCCTCGTGGCCGGGATGTACGCGCTGGGCAGCTTCGGCATCGTCGTGTGGAACGTGCAGGCGGTGTCAGTGCGCCAGCGGCTCGTCCCGCGTGAGCTGCGCGGCCGCGTGAGCAGCGCGTACCGGCTGATCGGCTGGGGCGGCATCCCGGCCGGCGCCGCGCTGGGCGGGGTGCTCGGCACGGCGGCGGGGGTCCGCGCGCCGATCGTCGCCGGTGGGTGCCTGGCGCTGGCGTCGCTCGTGCTGGTGCCGCGGCTGGCGAAGCTGGAGCGGGCCTAGGCTGGCGGTATGGACCTCGCCGTGCGCTACGGGCCCGAGCCCGATCACCTCGCCGACGTCGTGTTTCCGCCGAACCCCGCAGCCCCGCTCGTTCTCGTGCTGCACGGGGGTTCGTGGCTCGCCGACATCGACCGCAGTTACCTCGACCCCGTCGTGCGCGCGCTGACGCGGCACGGGTTCGCCGTCGCGAACGTCGAGTACCGCCGGGTCGGCGGGGGCGGCGGCTGGCCCGCGACGTTCGACGACGTCGCCCTCGCCGTGGCCACCCTGCCCGGACTGATCGACGCGCAGCGGCCCGGCAGCGTGGACGTCGCGCGGACGGTGGTGCTCGGCCATTCCGCGGGTGGCACCCTCGCCTTGTGGGCCGTGCACCGCGGCGCCGAGCTCGCGGGTGTCGTCGCCCTGGCCCCGGTCGCCGACCTGGCGGACGCCGAGCGGCGGGAGCCCGGCGGCACCGTCGCGGCGTTGCTCGGCGGCGGGCCCGAGGAGGTCCCGGACCGTTACGCCGCCGCCGATCCGGCAGCGCTCGGCCGGCCGGAAGTGCCGGTGGTGCTGCTGCACGGCGATCGTGATTCGGCCCTCCCGGTGGAGCTGTCGCGGGCGTACGCCGGGAAAACGGGCGCGGAACTGCTCGTCGTCCCCGGGGCCGGCCACTTCGACGTGGTGGCCCCGGACGGTCCCGCGTGGACGTCCTTGGTGGACACCCTCACCAAACTGTCCACTGTGGAACGGGGCTGATCCGGTGGAGTGCCCGTTGCCCGCCATCGGGTTCGTGCGCACCGCCCGCACCGAGCTCGAGCGCACTCCCGTGCAGGCCGGCGCCAACCGCGGCGAGGAAGGCGTGCTGGAGATCGCCGGCGAGTACGTCGAAGGGCTCGCCGGGCTGGCCGCGTTCGACTACGCCTGGCTCCTGAGCTGGCTCGACCGCCCCGACCGGCCGACGACGAGCCTCACGCAGGTGCCCTACCTGCTGCGCCGCGAGCAGCGCCGCATGGGGATCTTCGCGATGCGCGGCCCGCGGCGCGTCAACCCGATCGGGCTCAGCCTGGTCCGGATCCTCGGCGTCGAAGGCCGCGAGGTCCGCTTCGCCGGCGTCGACCTGCTCGACGGCACCCCGGTGCTCGACCTCAAGCCCTACGTCACGGCCTCGACCGCCCGCCGGGCGAGCCGAGCTGCGGCTGGTTCGACGACGTCTCCGTCGCCGAGGGCACCACGCCGGAGGACCTCGCGCCCGGGGGCTGACGGGGAGGTGTTAGCCGCGCTAAGGGATCGCGTCACAGATCACCGCTGGTCGCGGTCCCGGCGCGAACCTAGCGTCGTTCGTGGTCCTGAAACCCGACGACGCCAAGGAGAACCCGAGTGGACGCCGGCACCCCCACCATGATCCTGACGGCCGCGCTCATGCACGGCCTCGGCATGCACACCGGCGCGTGGATGGCGCGCGAAGGCGACGCCGGTGACCACCTGACCCCCGCGCTGTACCAGGACATCGCCCGCACCGCCGAAGCCGGGAAGCTGCACGCGATCTTCCTCGCCGAGCAGATGACCAACCAGGAGGTCGGCACCGAACGCCCGTGCGGCGCGCTCGACACCGTCACCGTGCTGTCGCTCATGGCCGGCATCACCGACCGGATCGGCCTGGTCGGCACGGGCTCGACCACCTACAACCAGCCCTACGACCTGGCGCGGCGCTTCGCGACGCTCGACCACCTCAGCCAGGGCCGCGTCGGCTGGAACTCCATCGCCACGCAGAACCCGACCGTCATGGAGCAGTTCGGCGGCGGCGCGCACCCGGACCACGCCGAGCGCTACTCCCGCGCCGACGAGTTCATCGACGTGGTCCTCAAGCTCTGGGACAGCTGGGAGGAAGGCGCGCTGGTCGGTGACAAGGAAGCCGGTGTGTTCGCCGACCCGGACCGGGTGCACGAGATCAACCACGTCGGCGAGCACTTCGCGGTGAAGGGCCCGATGCCGTTCGCGCGCTCGCCGCAGGGCCGTCCGGTGATCTTCCAGGCCGGCTCCTCCGACCGCGGCCGCGACCAGGCCGCCAAGTACGCCGACGTCGTGTTCACGGCCCAGCACGTGATCGAAGACGCCGTCGCGTTCCGCGCCGACATGCGCCGCCGCGCCGCCGAGTACGGCCGCGATCCGGAGAGCATCAAGATCCTGCCCGGCATGTCCGTGGTCCTCGGCGCCACCGAGAAGGCCGCGCAGGAGCGCAAGCAGCTGATGGACGAGGTGTTCGGGGTGAGGGCGAACCTCAAGAAGCTGTCCAAGCGCGTCGGCCTGCCTGCCGAGGTGCTGGAGCTCGACGAGAAGTTCCCCGCGCACCTGCTCGGCCCCGACGCGGAGTTCACCGGCTCCATCGGGTTCCGCCGCAGCATCGTGAACCTCGCGATCAAGGAGGACCTCACGGTCCGCGAGCTGATCGCGAGCTACGGCGGTGGCCACCACCAGGTCGTCGGGACCGCCGAGCAGGTCGCCGACCAGATGCAGGAGCGCCTCGGGGCCGGCGCGGCCGACGGCTTCACGCTCATGGTCGACATGCTCCCCTCGGGTGTGCACGACGCCGTCGAGCTGCTCGTGCCCGAGCTGCAGCGCCGCGGTCTGTTCCACACCGACTACGAGCACGACACACTGCGCGCGAGCCTCGGCCTGCCCGCGCCGTCGGCTGTGTCGTCGCTGCTCGCGGCCCGCTGAAGGAGGGAGACACGATGACCGCACTGCTGAGCACCGGGGGAGACCCCGTGCGCGTGCTGGGGATCGGCGGCACGCTGCGGCCCGGCTCGACGTCGGAGCGCGCGCTGCGCCACGCGCTCGCGGCGGCCGCCGCCGAAGGGGCCGAGACCGAGCTCATCACGGCGGCCGAGCTGACGCTGCCGATGTACGACCCGGGTGCCGCGCCCCCGACCGCGGAGGCGGTGCGGCTGCTCGAAGCCGTCCGGCGCGCCGACGCGCTCGTGGTGTCCGTGCCCGGCTACCACGGCGGGATCTCCGGGCTGCTGAAGAACGCGCTCGACCACCTGCAGGAGCTGGCCGAGGACGAAGTCCCCTACCTCGACGGCAAAGCCGTCGGCTGCGTCGTCGCCACCGGCGGCTGGCAGGCCGGAGTCACCACGCTGACGTCGCTGCGCTCGACCGTGCACGCCCTGCGCGGGTGGCCGACGCCGCTGGGGGTCGTCGTGAACTCGGCGACCCGGCCCTTCGGCGCCGACGGCGTGATCGCCGACGCGAAGGTCGGCGACCAGCTGGCCACGGTGGGCCGTCAGGTGTGCGGGTTCGCGCGGCTGTGGAGCGCGGCGTGACGCTGTCGCCGGCCCGGGAGGTGGTCGAGGCCGCCGGGGTGACCGGCGCGGCCGCGGCCCTCTCCCGGGGCGAGGTCGTGCTGATCGCGGGTGACGCGGGGGCCACGCTGGTGGCCGCCGCGGAGCTCGTCACCGGGGAGACGGTGCGGTTCCTGGCCACGCGCGGGATGCCGGTCGGCTGCGCGCTGCCAGGCGTGGCGCTGGACCGGCTCCGGATCCCGGCGATGGTCCCGGGTTCCGCCGTGCACGTCGGCGTCTCGCACGGCGGCTCACCGGCCCGCACGCTCCGCGCGCTGGCCGACCCGGCGTCGCAGCGCCACGACTTCCGGATACCGGGCCCGGTGTTCCCGACCCGGACGCAGCCACTCGGCGTGCTGACGCGGCCCGGCTTGCCGGAAGCCGCCGCGGATCTGGTGCGCATCGCGGGCTGCGCACCCGCCGCGGCTTTCGTGGAACTCAGCGCGGCCGCCGAGGGCACCGGCCTCCCGGTGGTCTCCGTCGACGACGTGGTGGCCTACCGGCGGACGCACGAGCGGCTCGTCGAACGGGCCGCCGTCGCCCGGCTTCCGTTGGCGCACGGCGGTTTCCGCGCACTCGGCTACCGGGATCGGGTCGACGGCGGCGAGCACGTCGCCCTCGTCCGCGGTGAGCCGGACCGCGACGCCGTGGTGCGCGTGCACGTCGAGTGCCCGGCCGGCGACGCGTTCGGCGCCCGGCACTGCGGCTGCGCGCAGGCGGTCCGCGATTCGCTCGCGGAGATCGCGCGAGCCGGGTCCGGGGTGCTGGTCTACGTCCGCGGCCGCCGGTCGCTGTGGTCCGCGTTGCGCGAGCACGCCGGGCCGGACGCGCGCACCGACCACGTCGCGGACCAGATCCTGCGCGACCTCGGGCTCAGCGGGCCGGGCTGATCTGCAGCAGCTTCGGGGACACCGCGAACCCGTGCCGCTCGTACGCGGAGATCGCCCGCGCCGACGAGTGCACGGTCACGCGCTCCAGCCCCAGCTCGGCGGCCAGACGCAGGAGCGCGTCGATGAGCCGGCCGCCGAGCCCGAAGCTGCGGCCTTCCGGCACGACGTAGACGCACTGGAGGTCCCCGGAGAACCGCTCGACGGCCGCGGGAGCCGGCACCCGCGCGGTGATCGCGAGGAAACCCATGCCGAGCACGGTGCCGTCGCCGACCGCGACCACGCACCGGTGCGTGGCGGCGTTGTCGCGGGCCCACGAGGCGAAGGCGTCGACGAACGCGCCGCGCCGATCGTCCGGCAGGCCGTCCCGCTCGGCCACCCAGCGCCACCGCAACGCGGCGACGGCTTCGAGTTCGGCGGGACGGGCGGGGCGGATCTCGACGTGGTCCACGGGTCCATCTTGGCCCGGCCGAGGGTAAAGGAACCTTTACTTTCGGCTGTTCGTTGTCGCGGCATGGTTCGCACAGTGATCGAGCTCGGGCGCCGGGACCTGCTCGTCGTCGCCGGGCTGCCCGGTGCGGGCAAGACGACGATGCTCCGCCGCGCCGCCGGCCCGGTGCGCGTGCTCGACTCCGACCAGGTGCGGCAGCGGCTCGACGCGATCGTGCCCGCCGCGGTCCCGTACCGGCTGTACCGGCCGGTGGTGCACCTGTGCCACCGCGCGCGGATCGTGCTGTCCGCGGCCCTGCGCCGCGGCCCGCTCGTGGTGCACGAACCCGCCACGCGGTCCTCGACAAGGCGGTGGCTCACCGCCGTGGCCGCCGGCACCCGGCGCCCGGCCCGGCTGCTGTGGCTCGACGCCACGGCCGAGCAGGCCCTGGCGGGGCAGCACAGCCGGGCGCGGGTGGTGCGGAGCCGCTCGTTCGCGCGCCACGTGGCGAGGGCGCGCGCCGTGCGCGAAGACCTGCGCGCCGGGCGGGTGCCCCCGGGGTTCGACAGCGCCCAGGTCATCACCCGCTCGGCCGCACGGCACGCCGTGCTCGCCCTCAGGTCAGGCGCCGGCGCACCCACCAGAAGGTCAGGGCCACGCAGCCCGCGGCCAGCAGCGCGAACAGACCGGCCTCGCACAGCTGCAGCGACCAGAACCGGCCGGCCGGCTGCACGGGGTACAGGCGGGTGAACCCGGCCCGCGCGAGCGTGTCCACCGGTTCCATGCCGGGCACCGGCGGCCGCGGAACGCCGGCCAGCGCGAGGGTTTCGTCGTAGCCGTGGATCGCGCCCGCGAGGTCGCGGAACACCTCCGTGCCGGCGTGCAGATCGCCCGCGTGCGTCTGCTCGGTCAGCACGGGGGCGAGCAACCGCGGCCGCACGAAGTTCTTCACCACCACGACCACCGGGAGGAATCCGGCGAGCGCGACCGCGGCGCCGGCGAGCGTCCGCCGGAACACCGCCCCGCCCGCCACGCCGAGGGTGAACCCGAACAGACACGTCAGCGGGAACGACACGAGCCCGAAGTCGAACGTCGGGAACCAGCCCTCGAGCGGCGTCGCCGGCGCGAACCACCACGCGTGCGCGGCCGCGAACACCAGCCCGTAGACCACGGAGAACGCCCCGCCGAGCAGGAGCCGGGAGCCGAGCCAGCGGGTCCGCGTGACCGACTGGGTCCAGGCGAAGCTGTACGTGTGGTGTTCCAGTTCGGCGGCCACCAGCGGGGCGCCGAGGAAGATGCCGAGCGCGGCCGGCAGCAGCGTGAGCAGCACCTGCGCGTAGTTGTGCACGAAGGAGATCAGCCCGGGCCACGCACCGCAGCGCGGGTCGGGTGCGCCGGCGAAGCACTGGGGCAGCTCAGTCGCGGGCAACGAACCGCGCATGCCGGCCCCCATCGCGACGTATCCGGCCGCCAGCACGACGAAGAGCGCGGCGAGACCGAGCAGCCGGGTGCGGTCCTGGCGCCAGGAAACCCAGATCACGCGGCGGCCCCCTTCGCCCGAGCGGTCGCGAGGTGGTGCAGCACCAGGGTTTCGAGCGACACCGGCTCGGCCCGCCAGCGTGGGGGCGGTGCCGGGTTCGGCCCGCGCACCAGCAGAGACGCAGCGGATCCGCGGTGTTCGACGGAGACGACGCGGCCGCCGACCTCGTCCACAGTGGACGAAGGGCCCGTGAGCAGCGTGTGCGCGGTCATCAGCTCGTCGACGTCACCGGCGAGCACCACCCGCCCGTGCTCGAGGACCACGACGTAGTCGCACAGCCGCTCCAGCTCGGCCACGACGTGCGAGGACAGCACGACGGTGCACTCGTGGTCGGCCTTCGCCGCCATGAGCGTGCCCATCAGCTCGCGCCGCGCGAGCGGGTCGAGGCTCGCCACCGGCTCGTCGAGGACCAGCAGCTCCGGCCGCCGGGCCAGTGCGACGCTCAGCGCCACCTGGGCGCGCTGCCCGCCGGAGAGCCCGGCGACCCGCCGGCCGAGCGGGATGTCCAGCTCGCGCATCCGCGCCACCGCCGTGTCCTGGTCCCAGCGGTGGTTGAGCCGGCGCGCCGCCTCGAACACCTCGCGCACGCGGAACGACTCGTACAGCGAATGCCGCTGGTCGAGGTACGCGACGCCGTCGTCCGGCCGGCCGGCGCGGACGGGCCGCCCGAGCAGTTCGAGGTGTCCGGCCGACGGCCGCCGCAGCCCCGCCAGCAGCGACAGCAGGGTCGACTTCCCCGCGCCGTTGGGCCCGACGAGGCCGACCACGCGGCCGGCGCCGATCTCGAGTGTGCAGTCCCGAAGCCCCCAGGTGCGACCGTAGCGCCGGCCGAGGCCGTGGGTCGCGATCGCCGGTGTGCTCACTCGTTCTCCTTCCCCGATCGTGGATTCCCGTCCCCGCGGTGCTCGCGCAGGACGGCCGAGACCAGGGCTTCGACGTCCTCGGCCGCGAGCCCGGCCGCCCGCGCCTCGGTGAGCCACCGCGCGAGCGAAGCGCGCAGTTGCGTGCGCCGTTCCGGCGAGACGCCGCCGGCTTCGCGCGTCACGAAGGTGCCCTGCCCGGGCTTGGCTCGCACCACGCCCCGGCGGTCCAGCTCGCGGTAGGCCTTCTGCACGGTGTTGGGGTTGACGACGAGCCGCCGCGCGACCTCCTTGACCGTCGGCAGCTGCTCGCCCCGCCTCAGCTCACCGAGCCGGACGGCGTCCTCGACCTGCCGCACCAGCTGCAGGTACGGCGGTACGCCGGAACCGCTCTCGAACCGGAACTCGAACACCCTGGTCTCCATTGTCCTAAATAACTAGGGACATAGGGTAACGGCCGGTCAGGAGCCTGGTGAACCGGGACCTAGTGGGCGCTCATGATCCGCCGGCGCAGTCCGCCGTCCGGCTCCTCGCCCGGGCCGAGGTCGAGGCGGACGGTGTGGACGACCCCGGTGAAGGCGTTGTCGCCGGCGGGGTAGGCGTCGGACACGGGCGTGCCGAGGTCGACGCCGACGTCGAGCGTTTCGTCGAAGGAGAAGTAGTACGGGATGGTCCGCCCGATCCGCGCGGCCGCGAGCTTCTCGCCGTCGGCGGTGAGCACGGCGTCGCCGCCGAGGCCGAGGCCGCCGCCGTCGTAGGTGAACTCCACGCGCACCTCGTGCCGGCCCGGCGCGAGCGGATCCGGTGCGGCGGCGGTGAGGAGTTCCAGTCCGAAGAAGTTGTAGACGTAGGCCGGACAGCCGTCGGCGAAGTACAGCGCCCAGCCGCCGAACCGGCCGCCCTGCGCGATCACCACTCCGGCCGCGTCGGCGGGCACATCGAGGTCGGCGGTGATGGTGTGCGAGCGGTTCTTGACGTTCGGCGTCGTCTCCTCGGTGAACCGGCGCATCCCGCCCCGGTAGGTCACCGCGCTGCGCCGGCCGAGCAGGTCGAGCCGGCCCGCGAGCACGGGGTTCTCGCGTTCGGTCACGCGGTCGTCGAGCGGGAACACCTGGTGCTTCGCGGCTTCGACGAGGAAGAGGTCCTGCAGCTCCCGCAGTTTCGCCGGCCGCGCGGCGGAGAGGTCGTGGGCCTGGCTCCAGTCGCGGGTGAGGTCGTAGAGCTCCCAGACGTCGTCGGCGAACCGCCGCCGGCCCGCCGGCACCATCTCCCACGGCACGCCGTGGCGCGTGGCCGCGAGCCAGCCGTCGTGGTAGATGCCGCGGTTGCCGCACATCTCGAAGTACTGCGTGTGGTGGCGTTCGGGCGCGGCCGCGTCGGTGATCGTCTCGCGCAGGCTCACGCCTTCGATCGGCTGCTGCTGCACTCCGTCGACGCTGTGGGGCGCGGGGATGCCGGCGCAGTCGAGGATCGTGGGCAGCACGTCGATCACGTGCCCGAACTGGTGGCGCAGCCCGCCGGGCTCGGCGCCGCCGCCCGGCCAGTGCAGGATCAGCCCGTCGCGGACACCCCCGAGGTGGGAGGCGACCTGTTTCGTCCACGGGTGCGGCGTGTTCATCGCGAGCGCCCAGCCGGCGGGTGCGATGGGGTAGGTGCCGGGATCGCCGATCTCGTCGAGGTGCCGGATCATCTCGGCGGGGTCGTCGACGAGCCCGTGGCCGAGCCGGTGCTCGACGAGCGTGCCCTCGATCCCGCCTTCGCCCGAGGCGCCGTTGTCGCCCAGCAGGTAGAGGAAGAGCGTGTCGTCGAGGACGTCGAGTTCGTCCAGCGCGGTCACGAACCGGTTCACCTGCGTGTCGGCGTGCTCGACGAACCCGGCGAAGGTCTCCATGAACCGCGCGGCCAGCCGCCGGCGGGTGTCGTCGAGCTCGGCCCAGTGCGGTACCCCCTCGGCCCACGGCGCGAGGTCCGCGCTCTCCGGGACGACACCGAGGTCCTTCTGCCGTGCCAGGGTCAGCTCCCGCTGCCGGTCCCAGCCGTGGTCGAAGCGGCCGCGGTAGCGCTCGCGCCACTCGCGCCCGACGTGCAGCGGGGCGTGTGCGGCGCCGAGCGCGAGGTAGGTGAAGAACGGGCGGTCCGGGGTGAGCGTGCGCTGCGTGCGAACCCAGTCGATCGCGTGGTCCACGAGGTCTTCGGTGAGGTGGTAGCCGTCCTCGGGGCGCCGCTCGGGCTCCACGGGCGTGGTGCCCTGGTAGAGCAGCGGGTACCAGTGGTTCATCTCCGCGCCGAGGAAACCGTAGAAGGTGTCGAAGCCCTCGCCCGTCGGCCACCGGTCGAACGGGCCGACGGCGCTGATCTCGCGCGGCGGCGTCTGGTGCCACTTGCCGAACGCCGCGGTGCTGTACCCGTTGCCCTGCAGGATCTGCGCGAGCGTCGCGGCGCTGCGCGGGCGGAACCCGTGGTACCCGGGCGCCGACGTGGCCATCTCGGTGGTGCCGCCCATGCCGACGGAGTGGTGGTTGCGGCCGGTCATGAGGGCCTGGCGGGTCGGGGAACACAGGGCGGTGACGTGGAAGCGCGTGTACCGCAGGCCACCGGCGGCGAGGCGGTCGGCGGCGGGCGTGGCGCACGGCCCGCCGAACGCGCTCGACGTGCCGTACCCGAGGTCGTCGGCCAGCACAAGGACCACGTTCGGCGCACGCCGCGGTGGGGGAACGGGCCCGATGGGCGTCCCCGCGCCACGCTGGTCGCGCACGTCGAGCGCGGTCGCCGCGGGCACGCGGACGTCCGGGCGCGGCAGCACGTGCCGGTCGGCGGGGAACGCGGACATGGGCGGCTCCTTCCACTGTGGACGGACGAGGGCCCGGCCGTCCTGGAACGAGCTTGGCGCCGCGCGGATCGCCCGGCCAGGAGCCGGACGGGGGTGGCCGAGACCGGTTTTCGATCACGCCGGTAGACGAACGTTATGGGCCCTCGTCAGGCCGGCGCGCGCGACGAACCCTCGTCGGCGAGCGCGAGGAACCGGTCGGCGGCGGGGGAAAGCGGCCCGGGCCGCCACACCATCCGGCCGCGGCGCACCAAGGGCGGGTCGAGCGGCACGGTCACCGCGCCCTGGCGGCGCGCGTCCTCGGCCATCGCGCGCGGCAGCAACGCGGCACCCGCGCCGGCGAGCACGAGCGGCACCATCATCGCCCGGTGCTCGGTCTCCACGACCACGCGCGGTTCGGCCGTGCCGCGCAGCGCTTCCTCGACGAGCCAGCGGGTCGCGGTGCCGGGCGGGGTCGTGACGAGGTCCAGCCCGGCGAGCTCGGTGACGGGCAGCGCCTCGCTCACGGGGGAGTCCGCGGGCAGCACCGCGAACACCTCCTGGGCGGCGAGGTCGCGCCCGGCCAGGCCCGCCGTTTCGGCGCCGGACTCGACGAGCCCGACTTCGGTCTGCCCGTCGCGCACTCGGCCGACCACGTCCGAACCCGTCTCGGGAGCCCGCACGCGCACGAGCACCTTCGGGTGCGCCGCGCGGAACCGCCCGAGCAGGCGGGCCAGCGGGTCCACGGCGAGCGTGGTCTGCGACGCGAGGTCGAGCGTCCCGCCACCGAGGCCGAGCACCTCGCGCACGGACGCGTCGGCAGTGCTGAGGTCGCGCAGGATCCGCCGCGCCGGTCCGACGAGCGCTTCACCCGCGGGCGTGAGGGCGGCACCGTGGGGCAGCCGGTGGAACAGCAGCCCGCCCAGCTCCTTCTCCAGGCCGCGCACGGCGTGCGAGAGCGACGGCTGCGCCACGTGCAGCCGCCGCGCCGCGTTGGTGAAGCCGCCGTGGTCGACGACCGCGAGGAAGTACTGCAGTTGCCGGCGCTCCATTCCCGTCAGGCTACGGGCGCGGGCCGCCGCAGCGCCTGCCGGCGCAACCGCGTGAACTGCTTGGCGCTGTTGAGCGCGAAGACCCCCACCGTGGTGCCGTCGCGCCGGTACGTCGCGACGAACGCGGCGTCGTCCGGGCCGCCCAGTTCGAACACGACCTCGTCGTCCGGGCGCGGGTGCCCGGCGAGCTGCAGGGTGCCCGCGTACTGGTCCGACCAGACGTAGCCGCTGGGCGTGTAGTGGCGGGTGGTCGTGCCCGCGAGCAGGTTCGCGACGGCGACGCCCGCCTGTTCGCTCGCGTTGGTCCAGTGCTCGTGGCGGTGCCGCCGCCCGGTTTGCGCCGAGGTGTACGCGGCGACGTCGCCGACCGCGACCACGTTCGGCAGCGCGGTGACGAGCCCGGCGGACACGTGCACGCCGTTGCCGGCCTCGAGGCCCGAGTCCGCGAGCCACTCGGCCGCGGGCACCATGCCGATGCCGGCGACCACGACATCGGCGGGCAGCTCTTCGCCGCCGGCGAGCCGGACTCCGGTGACGCGGCCGCCGCCGGTGACCAGCTCGTCGACGGCCGCGCCGCAGCGCAGCACGGTGCCGTGGCGCTCGTGCAGCCGCGCGCACGCTTCGGCCAGCTGCGGGCCCAGCACGCGTTCGAGCGGCGCGGCCAGCGCTTCGAGCACGGTCACGTCGAGCCCGAGCGCGCGGCAGGTGGACGCGACCTCGGCGCCGATGAACCCGGCGCCGACGATCACCACCCGGGCGCCCGGCACCAGCTCTTCGCGCAGGGCCAGCGCGTCGTCGAGCGTGCGCAGCACGTGGACCCCGGCCACGCCCTCGGTCCCGGGCAGCCGTCGCGCGCGCCCGCCGGTGGCGAGCACGACGCCGTCGACCGCCAGCTCGCCGTCGGACAGCACGAGCCGTCCGGTCGCCGGGTCCAGGCGTTCCGCGCGGGTGCCGAGCCGCAGGTCGAGCGAGGCGAGGTCGTCGGCGTCGAGCAGGTCGAGCGAGGCGCGGTCCGAGGTGCCGGCGAGGAAAGCCTTCGACAGCGGCGGCCGGTCGTAGGGCAGGTGGGGTTCCTCGCCGACGAGGACGATCCGCCCGTCGAACCCCTGCGCGCGCAGCTCCTGCGCGGCGCGGGCCCCGGCGAGCGAGGCCCCGACGATCGCGACCGACTTCACGCCGCGTCCTCTTCGCTGCCGGCCGCTTCCGCCAGCACGTAGATCACGCCGGCTTCGACGAGGACGTCGTACGTGCGCACGGCTTCCTTCGCGGGCAGGCACGAGGGCAACCCGGTCCGCAGGTCGAACAGCGCCGCGTGCAGCGGGCACTCCACGAAGCAGCCTTCGAGCCAGCCGTCGGCGAGCGAGGCGTCCTGGTGGCTGCACGTGTCGCCGATCGCGTACAGCTCACCGTCGGCGTTGAACACCGCGATCGGCTCGGGCCCCGCGATCCGGACGGATTCGCCGGGGGGCAGTTCGTCCACCGTGCACGCGCGCAGCATCAGGGCCTCCGGGAGGAGCTCGGGGTGTGGGCTTGTGAGTTCGCAGTGTTGCGGATGGGGGAACGCAGTACGCGATACGCAACAAGTCTGCGGGCCGCGTCAGGACGCCGTCAAGGGGTTCGCGCCGATCGGCCACCGCGGATTTTCACGCCGTTGCCCGGGCACGCCGAAGACCCGCGCGCCGGGCGGGGCACGGGTCTCCGGGAGGCCGGGTTACGCCTGCTGGTGGCGGTAGAAGGGCTGCTTGACCGGCGCCAGCGGGGTGTTGCCGAGGATCAGGTCCGCGGACTTCTCGGCAGTCATCATCACCGGCGCGTAGATGTTGCCGTTGGGGATGTAGGGCAGCACGGAAGCGTCGACGACCCGCAGGCCTTCGGTGCCGTGCACGCGCATGCTGCCCGGGTCCACGACCGACTGCTCGTCCACGCCCATCTTCGCCGTGCACGACGGGTGGAGCGCGGTCTCGGCGTCCTTCGCGACCCAGTCGAGGATCTCCTCGTCGGTCTGCACGCCGGGTCCGGGTGAGAGCTCGCCGTCGTTGAACGCGTCGAGCGCGGGCTGGTTGAGGATGGTCCGCGCCACGCGCACCGCCTCGACCCACTCGCGCCGGTCGTTCTCCGTGGACAGGTAGTTGAACCGGATGGCCGGGTGCGTGCGCGGATCCGTGGAGGTGATCTTCACCGAACCCCGCGTGTCGGCGTACATCGGGCCCACGTGGACTTGGTAGCCGTGCCCGCCCGCCGGCACCGACCCGTCGTAGCGGATCGCGACGGGCAGGAAGTGGAACATCAGGTTGGGGTAGGCCACGTCGTCGTTGCTTCGGACGAACCCACCGCCCTCGAAGTGGTTGGTGGCGGCCGGCCCCGACCGCAGGAACAGCCACTGCGCGCCGATCCACGGCCGTTTCCACTTCGCCAGCGAAGGCTGCATCGACACCGGCTGTTTGCACCCGTACTGGATGTAGACCTCGAGGTGGTCCTGCAGGTTCTCCCCGACGCCGGGCAGGTCGCGCACGACGTCAATGCCGAGGCGGGCCAGTTCGCTCGCGTTGCCGATGCCGGACAGCTGCAGCAGCTGCGGCGTGTTGATCGCGCCACCGCACAGGATGATCTCCTTGCCGTACACCTCACCCGGCGCGCCGCGGCCCTGCGCGTACTCGACGCCGATCGCGCGCGTGCCGTCGAAGAGCACCTGCGACACGAAGGCGTGGGTCTTCACCGTGAGGTTCGGCCGGTGCAGCACCGGGTGCAGGTACGCGCGGGCGGCCGAGAGCCGCCGTCCTTTGCGGACGTTGCGGTCGAAGGCGGCGAAGCCCTCCTGCCGGTAGCCGTTCACGTCGTCGGTGCGCGCGTACCCCGCCTGTTCGGCGGCTGCGAAGAACGCTTCGAACAACGGGTTCGTCGCCGGTCCGCGTTCCAGCTCCAGCGGCCCGTCGTGCCCGCGCCAGGTGCCGTCGGGCGCGTCGGCGAGGCAGTTCTCCATGCGCCGGAAGTAGGGCAGGCAGTGCGCGTAGTCCCATTCGGACATACCCGGATCCGCGGCCCAGCGCTCGTAGTCCATCGGGTTGCCGCGCTGGAAGATCATCCCGTTGATGCTGCTGGACCCGCCGAGCACCTTGCCGCGCGCGTGGTAGATCCGGCGCCGGTGCATGTGCGGCTCGGGTTCGCTGCGGTACCCCCAGTCGTAGAACTTGCTGCCGATCGGGAACGTCAGCGCCGCGGGCATGTGGATGAACACGTCCCACTTCGCGTCCGAGCGCCCGGCCTCCAGCACCAGCACGGAGTTCGAGGGGTCGGCCGAGAGGCGGTTCGCGAGCGCGCAGCCCGCGGACCCGCCGCCGACGATGACGAAGTCGTAGGTCTCGGTACTCATGTCTCTCCTTTCCTCAGCCGGCCACGGAACCGGCGGCCGGTTCCTCCGGGCGGTGCTCGGCGCTCGTGTGCGCGGTGGCCCAGTGGCGGCGGCGGACCCACAGCAGGATCCCGCCGGCCACCACGATCAGCGCGGTGATGAGGACCGCGCCCCACTGGAAGTACCAGTGGTCGTCGCCGTACACCTCGGCCCGCGGCCAGATGAGGTTGATCGTCATGCCCAGGCCGTAGAGCACGGCCACGAGGTTCACGAGGGTGCCCCAGCGGCCGAGCTTGAAGTACGGCCCGTGGTCCGGGCGCGGCCAGCGCCCGCGCAGGCGGCGCACCAGCATCGGCCCCGTGACCATCAGGTAGGGGATGTAGAACAGGATGATCGCCGTCGAGGTGAGCACGAAGAACGCGCGCTGGTTGCCGAGGTTGATCAGCAGCACCACCACGGTCAGCCCGCCGGTGAGCAGGGCGGGCACGACCGGCGTCTTCGACCGCGGCGACACCTTCGCCAGCCGCCGGCTGAACGGCAGCCGCCCGTCGCGCGCCATCGCGAACGTCATGCGGATCGCGGCCGTTTGCACCGCGAGGCAGCACACCGTGATGGCAATGGCCGAGCAGATCAGGAACGCGTCGCCGAGCCCGGTGCCCAGCGTGCTCTTGAGCAGGTACGGCATGCCCGAGGTGGACAGCTCGTCGGCGTTGAGGTCGCCCACGGCCATCATGCCGATCAGCATCATCAGCCCGCCGACGACGAACGCCGCCGTGAGTGCGCGGATGATCGCCCGCGGCGCGTGCCGGCGCGGCTGCGTGGTCTCCTCCGCGAGCGAGCCCGCGGTGTCGAAGCCGTAGAACACGTATGCGCTCATCAGCGACGCGACCAGGAACGCCCCGAGGTAGCCGAGCGACTGCCCGTCGCCGGTGCCGTGCGTGTCGAACACGACGCCAGGGCCGCGCTTGATGTGCACCGCGAGCGCGACGATCAGCAGGATGCTCGCGCCGAGTTCCACGGCCACGCCGAAGTTGTTGATCTTCGCCATCAGCTTGACGCCGATGATGTTCACGATCGTCGCGAACACCACGAGCACCAGCGCGAGGATGATCGCGTTCTGCGCGCCGCCGGGGGTGGACGTGAGCCCGGCGTCGGAGTCGCTGCCGACGAGCTGGAACGCCGTCGACACCTGCGGCAGGATGATCTGGTACGCCACCGCGACGGCCGCGGCCGTCACGATGGCGCCGATGATCATGATCCAGCCCGCGAGCCACGAGGTCGCGGGTTTCGCGATCTGCTTGGCCCACTGGTAGACCGAGCCCGCGAGCGGGAACTGCCCGGCCAGCTCGGCGAAGCACAGCGCCACGGCCAGCTGGCCCAGGAAGACCAGCGGCCAGGTCCAGATGAAGGCCGGGCCGCCCGAGCCGAAGCCGAAGAAGAACAGCTGGAACACCCCGGTCATGATCGAGATGTAGCTGAAGCCCGCGGCGAAACTGGAGAACGAGCCGAGCGAGCGCTCGAGCTCCTGGCGGTAGCCGAACTTCGCCAGCTCGGAGCTGTCGGAGTGGTCCCCGCCGGCCGGTTTGGATCGTGTCGTCATGGATTCGTCCTCGTGGTGGGGGTCGGGGGAGCGGCTCAGCCCTTGAACCAGCGCTGCGGAACGGGGTCGATGTTGTGGTAGACGTGTTTCGTCTCGCGGTACTCGGCCAGCCCGGTCGGCCCGAGCTCACGCCCGATCCCGGACCGGCCGAACCCGCCCCACTCCGCCTGCGGCAGGTAGGGGTGGTAGTCGTTGATCCACACCGTGCCGTGGCGCAGCGCCCCGGCGACGCGTTGGGCTCGCCCGGCGTCCGAAGTCCACACGGCGCCCGCGAGCCCGTAGTCCGTGTCGTTGGCGAGGGTGATCGCCTCTTCCTCACCGGTGAACCGCTCGACGGTGACGACGGGCCCGAACACCTCCTCGCGCACCACCGCCATGTCGCGCGTGCAGCCGGAGAACACGGTGGGGCGCAAGAAGAACCCGCGCTGCAGAGCGGGTTCGAGAGGCCGCGCGCCGCCGGCGCGCAGGGTGGCGCCCGCCGCGAGCGCCCCGGCGATGGCCCGCTCGACCTTGGCCCGGTGCTGTTCCGACACGAGCGGGCCGGCCTCGCTGGCGGGGTCGAGCCCGGAGCCGAGCCGGATCCGGTCCGCCCGGGCGGCGATCTCGGCCACGAACCGGTCGTGCACGCCGTCCTGCACGATCAGCCGCGCGCCGGCCGAGCAGACCTGTCCGGAGTGGACGAACGCGGCGGCGAGCGCGTAGTCCAGCGCGGCGTCGAAGTCGGCGTCGTCGAACACCACGTTGGGGTTCTTGCCGCCGAGTTCCAGCGCCACGCGGCGGACCCCGCGCGCGGCCGCGGCCATGATCTTCTCGCCGGTGGCCAGCCCGCCGGTGAAGGAGATCAGGTCCACGCCGGGGTCGGCCACCAGGGCCGCGCCGACGGCACCGGGCCCGAGCAGCAGGTTCACCACCCCGGGCGGCACCCCGGCTTCCTCGGCCAGCGCGACCAGCCGGATGGTGGTGAGCGGGGTGACCTCACTCGGTTTGAGCACCGTCGTGTTGCCCGCGGCCAGCGCCGGGGCGAGTTTCCACGACATCTGCAGCAGCGGGTAGTTCCACGGTGCGATCAGGGCGCACACGCCCACCGGTTCGTGGTCGATCCGGCTGATCGCGCGCGGGTCACCGGTGTCGACCACGCGGCCGGCGTCGTGGGCCGCCAGCGCCGCGTAGTAGCGGAAGACGGCGGTGACGTCGTCCACGTCGATGCGGCCCTCGGCCAGGGTCTTGCCGGTGTCGAGGGTTTCGGTGCGGGCCAGGTCCTCGCGGTCGCGCTGCAGCAACGCGGCGATGCGGGTGAGCAGGTCCGCGCGGTCCTGCGCGGTCGTTCTTCGCCAGGGCCCGCCGTCGAAGGCGCGGCGGGCGGCGGTGACGGCGGTGGCGATCTCGCCGGGTCCCGCGACCGACACGGTGGTGAGCACTTCGCCGTCGGCGGGGTTGAGCACTTCCGAGTGCGCCTCGCCGGCGGCTTCGGTCCAGATTCCGTCGATGTGGAGGTCCTTCATCAGGCCTTTCCCAGCAGCTCGCGGAGCCGGTTGCCACGCTGGGTGTGACGCGCGGCACTTCAAGTGCGTACATTTGTACGCTCAACGTGTACATCTGTCCACAACGAGTTCTCGACGCCCGGCAGGCGTCGTCGGCGCCGTCCCCGCCCGGGGACGTGCGACGATCGCCGGTGCCGGGCGAACGGACGGTCGGCGAAGGGGCTGGTGGTGATGGCGACGAGGGACACCTCCGGGCGCAGGAAGCTGCGGGGCCCGAACGACCCCGAGCGGCGCACGCGGATCGCGAAGGCCGCCATCCAGGTCGTGGCCGAGCGCGGCATCGACGGCCTGACCCACCGCGCGGTCGCCGCGGCGGCCGGCGTGCCGCTCGGTTCGACGACCTACCACTTCGCGACGCTCGACGACCTGCTCGAAGTAGCGCTGCACGAGGCCGCGGCGAACAACGTGCGCGAGCTGCGCGAGTGGGAGCAGCAGCTCGACCCGGGCGCCGACTTCGTCGCGGCCCTCGCCGACCTGGTCATGGGCTACCTCAACGAGCTCTACCCCCACACCGTCGTCGAGTACGACCTCTACGTGGCCGCCCTGCACCGCCCGCGGCTGCGCCCGGCCAGCGCCGCGTGGGACGACGCCCTCATCGGGCTCTTCGGTTCCCGCACCGACCCGCTGACCGGCCGGCTGCTCGCCGGGTTGTTCTGCGGCCTCCTCATGCAGGCGGCCCTCGCCGATCCGCCTCCCGCCCGCCCGGAGATCGAGGCCCTGTTCCGCCGCGCGATCGACGGCCCGCCGGCCTGACCGGCACCGCTGAAAAAATTCCCGCCCCGGACCGGGTGGCACCACCCAGGTCCGGCGAGGCTGCCCGCTGGGCGGAAACCGTGCCCGCGCACCAGCTTCACGTGCGGTGGGGTAATCGGGTGACGCGAAAACCCCGTCCTTGACAGCGTCGGCAGTGGCCCGCATTGTGTTCCGGAGAGAGCAACCCGGCGCGCATTACGCAACTTGATCACCGTGCTGATCATCGTGGTGAAGACCGCGCCCGGCGGCCACCTCCGCACAGTCGTGCCCCACAACTTCCCGCACCGATCGTCCCGCCCCGAGAGGAGCACCGCCGGTGACGACCACCAACCTGCCGCAGAGCCTGCTGCCGACGCTGTCCGGCCGCTACTACACCGACCCGGAGATCTTCGCCCGCGAGCAGGAGCGGATCTTCGAGCACGACTGGTTCTGCGCCGTGCGCAGCGCGGATCTGGCGGCGCCCGGCGCGTTCCGGACCGTGCGGATCGGGCGGGAGAGCGTGCTCGTCGCGCGGGGGCGCGACGGCGCGGTGAACGCGTTCCTCAACGTCTGCCGCCACCGCGGCGCCCGCCTGTGCACCGACGCCGAAGGTCAGGTCAAGCGCGCGTTCCAGTGCAGGTACCACGCTTGGACCTACGGACTCGACGGCAAGCTGATCGCCGCGCCCAACCTCACCGGGATGCCCGACGTCGACCGCACCGAGTACGGCCTCACGCGCCTGGCCGTGCGCGAGTGGCTCGGATACGCGTGGGTCAGCCTGGCCGCGGAACCGCCTTCGTTCGAACAGACGGTGATGGCCGACGTCGCCGATCGCCTCGGGGGCCCGGGGGAGATCGAGGCGTACGGGCTCGACGGGCTCTCCCTCGGGCGGCGCATCGAGTACGACGTGAAGGCGAACTGGAAACAGATCATCGAGAACTTCATGGAGTGCTACCACTGCGCGACGATCCACCCGGAACTCACGGAGGTGCTGCCGGAGTTCGCCGGCGGCTACGCCGCGCAGTACTACGTGGGCCACGGCGCCGAGTTCGGCGCGGACGTCGCCGGGTTCACCGTCGACGGCACGGCGGGGCTCACGCGGCTGCCGGGCGTCGGCGAGCACCAGGACCGCCGCTACTACGCGATCACCGTCCGCCCGCAGGTGTTCGTGAACCTCGTCCCGGACCACGTGATCCTGCACCGGATGTTCCCGCTCGCGCCCGATCGCACGCTGGTGGTGTGCGACTGGCTGTACCTGCCGGAGGTCGTGGAGTCCGGAGTGGACCTCACGCGCTCGGTGGAGCTGTTCCACCGCGTGAACCAGCAGGACTTCGAGGCGTGCGAACGCTGCCAGCTCGCGATGGACTCGCGCTCCTACGCCCGCGGCGGGGTGCTCGTGCCCAGCGAGCACCACATCGGCGCGTTCCACGACTGGGTCCGCGCGCGGATCGGCGAGTAGCCGTTAGATCAGTGCGCGGATCGCGGTTTCGAAGCCGGTCACGTGGTCCAGGGTGAGGTCGGCGGCCTTCTCGGCGTCGCCCTCGATTATCGCCGTGAGCAGGGGCAGGTGCTCGTTCACGTGGCCGGCCAGGCCGCTCAGGCGGGGCAGGAACACGCACCAGATGCGGGTGGCGAGGTTGTCGTAGTGGATGAGGGTGTCTTCGAGGAACGGGTTGTGCACACACCGGTAGATGGCGCGGTGCAGCTCGAGGTCGGTGCGCAGCAGTTCGGTGTTGTCGCCCGGGGCCGGATCGCTCTCGGCGAGCTGCTCGCGCAGCACCGTGAGGCCGGCCCGGTCGGCCTCCGACAAGCGCTCTGCGGCGGCCGCCGTGGCCATCGGCTCCAGCGTGCGGCGCACTTCGGAGATGTGCGCGAGATCGGAGATGTTCACGTCCGTGGCGAACGTGCCGCGGCGCGGGTAGGCGACGACGAGCCGCTCGGTTTCGAGGCGTTTGAGCGCCTCGCGCACGGGGGTGCGCCCCATGCCGAGCGTGCCGCCCAGCCAGTCCTCGTTGATCGGGTCGCCGGGTTTGATGTCCAGCATCACGACGCGGTCGCGGATGAACAGGTACGCCTGCTCGGCGAGTGACGGGCCGCTGACGGGCATCGGGCTGTTGACCGGGGTGCTCACCCGGCCTACTCTACATCGACGATTGATATATCAGAAGTCGACCAGCCAGCGAACGGACGGGAGCAGGCAGGAATGACCGCGACGATCGGGGGAGCGGACGCCGTGCTCGGCCGCTCCCTGCAGGACTTCGACCCGGACGTGGCCGCCGCGATCGGGGCCGAGCTGCACCGGCAGACCTCGACGCTCGAGATGATCGCCAGCGAGAACTTCGCCCCGGAGGCGGTGCTGCAGGCCCAGGGTTCGGTGCTCACCAACAAGTACGCCGAGGGGTACCCCGGCCGGCGCTACTACGGCGGCTGCGAGCACGTCGACGTCATCGAGACGCTGGCCCGCGAACGGGTCAAGGAACTCTTCGGCGCCCGCTTCGCCAACGTGCAGCCCCACTCGGGCGCGCAGGCCAACGCCGCCGCCATGGCCGCCCTCATCAAGCCCGGCGACCGCATCCTCGGCCTGTCGCTGGCCCACGGCGGGCACCTCACACACGGCATGCGGATCAACTTCTCCGGCCTGCTGTACGAGGTTTCCGCCTACGAAGTGTCCGAACAGGACTTCCGGGTGGACCTGGACGAGGTCGCGCGGCTCGCCCGCGAGCACCGCCCGCAGCTCATCATCGCCGGCTGGTCGGCCTACCCGCGGCAGCTGGACTTCGCGCGGTTCCGCGAGATCGCCGACGAGGTCGGCGCCCACCTGCTCGTCGACATGGCCCACTTCGCCGGCCTCGTGGCCGCCGGGCTGCACCCGTCGCCGGTGCCGCACGCGCACGTCACCACGACCACCACGCACAAGACGCTCGGCGGCCCGCGCGGCGGCGTCGTGCTGACCAACGACGCGGAGCTGGCCAAGAAGGTCAACTCCGCGGTGTTCCCGGGCCAGCAGGGCGGGCCGCTGGAGCACGTGATCGCGGCCAAAGCGGTGGCGTTCAAGATGGCCGCCGAACCGGCGTTCGCCGAACGCCAGCAGCGGACGCTGCGCGGCGCGAAGCTGCTGGCCGAGCGTTTGCTGGCCGAAGACACCACGGCGGCCGGGATCTCCGTGCTCACCGGCGGCACCGACGTGCACCTCGTCCTGGCCGACTTGCGCGAGTCCGCTTTGGACGGCAGGCAGGCCGAGGACCGGCTGCACTCCGTGGGCATCACGGTCAACCGCAACGCCGTCCCGTTCGACCCGCGCCCGCCGATGGTCACCTCCGGCATCCGCATCGGCACCCCAGCGCTGGCCACCCGCGGCTTCGGCGACGACGAGTTCCGCGAGGTCGCCGACATCATCGCAAGGACGTTGCTGCCGAGCTTCGACGACACCGTCGCCGAAAAGCTCCGCAGCCGCGTCGCCACCCTCACCGAACGGTTCCCGCTCTACCCCGGATTGGAGGCCCCGCGATGACCCCCGGCGCAGACTTGCCCGAGCACCCGGATTTCCTCTGGGACAACCCGGAACCGAAGCGTTCCTACGACGTCGTCGTGGTCGGGGGCGGCGGCCACGGTCTCGCCACCGCGTACTACCTCGCGAAGGTCCACGGCATCACCGACGTCGCCGTGCTGGAGAAGGGCTGGCTCGCGGGCGGGAACATGGCCCGCAACACGACCATCATCCGGTCCAACTACCTGTGGGACGAGAGCTCCGGCATCTACGAGCACTCGCTCAAACTGTGGGAGGGCCTGGAGGAAGACCTCGGCTACCCGATCCTGTTCAGTCAGCGCGGGGTGCTGAACCTCGCGCACAGCCTGCAGGACGTGCGCGACAGCGTCCGCCGCGTGGAGGCCAACAAGCTCAACGGGATCGACGCCGAGTGGGTGGATCCGGCCGGGGTGAAGGAGCTCTGCCCGATCGTCGACACCTCACCCGACGTCCGCTACCCGGTCCTCGGCGCGACCTACCAGCCGCGCGCGGGGATCGCCAAGCACGACTACGTGGCGTGGGGCTTCGCCCGCGCGGCCGCCGCGCTGGGCGTGGACCTCATCCAGGACTGCGAAGTCACCGGGATCGAGACGACCGGCGGCCGCGTCACCGCGGTCGGGACCACGCGCGGGCGGATCGCGGCGGGCAAGGTCGCGCTGTGCGCCGCCGGGCACTCGTCCGTGGTCGCCCGGCTGGCCGGCTTCGACGTGCCGCTGGTGTCCCACCCGCTGCAGGCGCTCGTGTCGGAGCTGCTCGAACCCGTGCACCCGACTGTGGTCATGTCCAACGCGGTGCACGTGTACGTCTCCCAAGCGCACAAGGGCGAGCTCGTGATGGGCGCCGGCATCGACGCCTACGCCGGTTACGGGCAGCGCGGGTCGTTCCACATCATCGAGGACCAGATGGCCGCGGCGCTCGAGCTGTTCCCGGTGTTCGCGCGGGCGCACCTGCTGCGCACGTGGGCCGGGATCGTCGACGTCACCCCGGACGCGTCGCCCATCGTCGGCCTCACGCCCGTGGAGAACCTCTACGTCAACTGCGGCTGGGGCACCGGGGGCTTCAAGGCCACGCCCGGTGTGGGGGACTGCTTCGCCCACACCGTCGCGAAGGGCGAGCCGCACCCGTACGCCGAACCGTTCACCCTCGACCGGTTCACCACCGGCGCCCTCGTCGACGAGCACGGCGCCGCCGCCGTCGCCCACTAGCCCGGACCAGACCCGAGGAGGTCGAGCCAGTGCAACTCATCCCGTGCCCGTGGTGCGGTCCCCGCGAGGAGACCGAGTTCCACTACGGCGACCAGGCGCACGTCGCCTACCCGCCGGACCCGTCGGCGCTGACCGACGAGGAGTGGGCGAAGTTCGTGTTCTTCCGCGCCAACCCGAAGGGCGAGCTCGCCGAGCGCTGGACGCACAGCGCCGGCTGCCGGCGCTGGTTCAACGCCGTGCGCGACACGAGCACCCACACCCTGCGCGCGGTCTACCGCCTCGACGAGCCGAGGCCGGTGATCCCGTGACCCGGCTGCCCGACCGCGGGCGCGTCGACCGCGGCGCCCCGCTGAAGTTCACCTTCGAGGGCCGGGAGCTCACCGGCTTCCGCGGCGACACGCTGGCGTCGGCGCTGCTGGCGAACGGCATCCACCAGGTCGCGACGAGCATCAAGTACGGCCGCCCGCGGGGCATCTTCGCGGCCGGCGTCGAGGACGCCACCGCGCTGGTGCAGGTGGAGGAGCCGTTTCCCGAGCCGATGCTGTCGGCGACCACCGTCGAGCTGCTCGACGGCCTCGTCGCCCGCGGCCTGCCCGGACAGGGCCGGCTCGCGGCCGAGCCCGACCCGGCCCGCTACGATGCCAAGCACGTGCACTGCGACGTCCTCGTCGTCGGCGCCGGGCCCGCGGGGCTCGCGGCCGCGCGCGAAGCCGAAGGCCGCGTGCTCCTCGTCGACGACCAGCCCGAGCCCGGCGGCTCGCGCCTCGGCACCGGCGAACCGATCGACGCGGTGCCCGAAGGCGTGCGCCACCTGTCGCGCACCACGGCGTTCGGCGTGTACGACGACGGGTTCGTACTCGCGCTGGAGCGCCGCACCGACCACCTCGGCGCCGCCCCCGAACGCATTTCGCGCCAGCGGGTGTGGCGGATCCGCGCGAAGAAGATCGTGCTCGCCACCGGCGCGCACGAACGGCCGGTGGTGTTCCCCGGCAACGACCGGCCCGGCATCCTGCTCGCCGGTGCTGCTCGCACGTACCTGCACCGCTACGGCGTGCTCGCCGGGCAGCGCGCGGTCGTGTTCACCACCAACGACAGCGCCTACGCCGCCGCCTTCGACCTCGCCGACGCCGGCGCGGAGATCGCGGTGATCGCCGACGCACGGCGGACGGTGCCGGCACACCTGGCGGACGCCGCGGCCGCGCGGGGCATCGAGGTCCGTCCCGGCCACGGCGTCCTCGGCACCGCGGGCGGCGACCGCATCACCTCGGCCGTCATCGCGGAACTCGCGGCCGCGCAAGGGGATCGCTTCGCGTGCGACCTGCTGCTCGTGTCCGGCGGCTGGAACCCGGCGGTGCACCTGTTCAGCCAGGCGCGCGGTGCGCTGCGGTTCGCCCCGGAACTCGGCGCGTACGTCCCGGACGGTGACCTCCCGGACGTCCGGATCGTCGGCGCGGCCGCGGGCGATGGACTGCCGGCCGCCGAGATCCTCTGGCAGGTCCCGGCTCCGGAGTCCGCAGTGGACACCCGGTTCGTCGACCTGCAGCGCGACGCCACGGTGTCCGACGTCCTGCGCGCGACCGGCGCCGGCCTGCGGTCACCGGAGCACGTGAAGCGCTACACGACCATCGGCACCGCCCACGAACAGGGCAAGACCTCGGGCCTGCTCGCCGCCGGGATCACGGCGGAGGCGCTCGGCACCGACCTCGCCACGCAGCGACCCACGACGTACCGGCCGCCGTACACGTCCGTGCCGTTCGCGGCGCTCGCCGGCCGCAACCGCGGCGAGCTGCTCGACCCGGCGCGCGTGACGGCGCTGCACCCGTGGCACGTCGCGCACGGCGCGGAGTTCGAGAACGTCGGCCAGTGGAAGCGCCCGTGGTACTACCCGCGGGCCGGTGAGGACCGGGAAACCGCCGTGCTGCGCGAATGCCGGGCCGCGCGCACCGGCGTCGCGCTCATGGACGGGTCGACGCTCGGCAAGATCGACGTGCAGGGCCCGGACGCGCCGGCGTTCCTGGACCTGCTCTACACGAACCTCATGAGCAGCCTCAAGGTCGGCCGCATCCGCTACGGCGTCCTGTGCGGCGTCGACGGCATGGTGATCGACGACGGCACCGTGATCCGCGTGGCCGAGGACCGCTTCCTCGTCACGACGACCACCGGCAACGCGGCCATGGTCCTCGAGTGGATGGAGGAGTGGCTGCAGACCGAGTGGCCGCACCTGCGCGTGTTCGCCACGTCCGTGACCGAGCACTGGGCCACGATCCCGCTCGTCGGCCCGCGTTCGCGGGCGGTGCTCGCCAAGGTGGCGCCCGGCCTCGACGTGACCACCGAGGCGTTCGGGTTCATGACCTGGCGCGACACCGAGGTCGCCGGCATCACGGCCCGCGTGTGCCGGATCAGCTTCTCCGGTGAGCTGGCCTACGAGATCAACGTGCCTTCGTGGTCCGGGATCCCGCTGTGGGAAGCGCTGCTCGAGGCGGGCGCGGAGTACGGGATCACCCCGTACGGCACGGAAACCATGCACGTCCTGCGCGCCGAAAAGGGCTACCCGATCATCGGGCAGGAGACGGACGCGACGGTGACCCCGCAGGACCTCGGCATGAGCTGGGCGGTGTCGAAGAAGAAGCCCGACTTCCTCGGCAAGCGCTCGTTCACCCGCGCCGAGAACCTGCGGCCCGACCGCAAGCAGCTCGTCGGCCTGCTCCCCGAGGATCCGGCCGTGCTGCTGCCCGAAGGCTCCCAGCTCATCGAAACCGGCCACGTGCCCGAGCCGCCCGTGCGGATGCTCGGTCACGTCACGTCGAGCTACCGCAGCGCGGCGCTGGGCCGCACCTTCGCGCTGGCCCTCGTGCGCTCGGGGCGCGAACGCGTGGGCCAGACACTGTACGTCCCGGTCGGCGACGCGGTAGTGCCGGTGACCGTGACCGAATCCGTGCTGTTCGACAAGGAGGGAGCCCGTCGTGACGGTTGACGTGACTCGCCGGGCACCGCTGGCGGACCAGGCGGCGCTGTTCGCCTCGCTCGCGCCCGGGCTCGTCGTGGCGGAGCGGCCGTTCCTGACCCAGCTCACCGTGCGCGTGCGGGAAGGGCACGACGCCGTGGGTGCCGCGCTGGGGGTGCCGCTGCCCGTGCGACCCTGCACGTTCACGTCCGGCACCGGCCCCTTCGGCGCGGTCGACGTGCTGTGGCTCGGTCCGGACGAATGGCTCGTGCTGGGCGGTCCCGGCGTCGCGGAGCCGGCGGAGACGGCGCTGCGCGAGGCGATCGGTCTCGGCGCGGTGACCGACACGTCGGCGCAGCGCACCACGGTGCACCTCGCCGGCCCGGCGGTGCGCGACGTGCTCGCCCACGGCTGCGCGATCGACCTGGACCCGGCCGTGTCACCGCCGGGCACGTGCGTGCAGACGTTGCTGGCCCGCACCGGCATCGTCCTGCTCGTGCGCGAGCACGACGAGTTCACCGTGCTGGTGCGCCAGTCCTTCGCCCCGTACTTCGCCGCGTGGCTCGCCGACGCGGCGGCCGAGTACACCGAGGAGCGACCGTGACCTTCACGCTGACCCTCAAGTGCCCTGAACGCGCGGGCATCGTCCACGCCGTCACCACGTTCCTGCTGGAGCGCGGGTGCGACATCGTCGAGCACCAGCAGTTCGACGACGACGTGCGCGGCTCGCTGTTCCTGCGCACGTCCTTCGCCTGTTCCGTACCGGCCACCGTGGACGATCTGCGCCGGGCGTTCGTTCCGGTGGCCGGCGACTTCGGCATGGAGTTCGAGTTCGCCGACGGCACCCCGCCGCGGGTGCTGGTGATGGTGTCGAAGTTCGGGCACTGCCTCAACGACCTGCTCTTCCGGTGGCGCGCCGGCGGCCTCGGCGCCGAGCTCGCGCTCGTGGTCTCCAACCACGAGGACCTGCGCCCCATGGCCGAGGCCGCCGCAGTGCCGTTCGAGCACGTGCCGGTGACTCCCGCGACGAAGGCGGGCGCCGAGCAGCGGCTGCTGGACCTGATGTGGGAACACGAGATCGACCTCGTCGTGCTCGCCCGCTACATGCAGGTGCTCTCGGACGAGCTGTGCGGCAAGCTCGACGGCCGCGCGATCAACATCCACCACTCGTTCCTGCCCGGTTTCAAGGGCGCCAAGCCGTACCACCAGGCCTACGACCGGGGCGTGAAGTACGTCGGCGCGACCGCGCACTACGTCACCCCCGCCCTCGACGAGGGCCCGATCATCGAGCAGGAGGTGCAGCGCGTGGACCACACGTACTCGCCCCGCGAGCTCGTGACCGTCGGCCGCGACGCCGAAGCGCTCGCCCTGTCCCGCGCGGTCCGCTGGCACTGCGAACGCCGCGTCCTGCTCAACGGCAACAGCACCGTCGTCTTCCGGTAATCCGTCTGCCCCTGGAGTTCTGTCATGACCCGAGTCGTGATCATCGGCGCCGGCATCGTGGGCGCCAACCTCGCCGACGAGCTCACCGCCCGCGGCTGGACCGACGTCACCGTGCTCGACCAGGGCCCGCTGCCGCTCACCGGCGGGTCCACTTCGCACGCTCCCGGCCTCGTCTTCCAGACCAACCCGTCGAAGACGATGACGGAGTTCGCCACCTACACCGTCGAGAAGTTCAGCGGCCTGGAGGTCGACGGGCTGCCGTGCTTCAACCAGGTGGGCGGCATGGAGGTCGCCGGCACGCCGGCGCGCTGGCAGGACCTGCACCGCAAACAGGGCTGGGCCACCTCGTGGGGCGTCGAAGCGCACCTGATCGACGTCGACGAGTGCGTGCGCCGCTGGCCGCTGCTCGACGGGTCGAAGATCTTCGGCGCGCTGTACGTGCCGACCGACGGGCTCGCCAAGGCCTCCCGCGCCGTCGTCGCGCTGGCCCGCCGCGCCGAGTCGCGCGGTGCGCGGTTCGTCGGCTCGACGAAGGTGACCGGTCTCAAGCAGGCCGGCGGTCGCGTGACCGGCGTCGAGACCGACCAGGGCGAGTTCGCGGCGGACGTCGTGGTGTCCTGTGCCGGGTTCTGGGGTCGTGAGCTGGGCGCGCTGGCGGGGATGAGCGTGCCGCTGCTGCCGCTGGCGCACCAGTACGCCAAGACCGGCCGGGTCGCCGAGCTCGCGGGCCGCGCCACCGAGGCGACGGAAGCGAGCCTGCCGATCCTGCGCCACCAGGACCAGGACCTCTACTTCCGCGAGCACGCCGACCGGCTCGGCATCGGTTCGTACGCGCACCGGCCCATGCCCGCGGAACCGGCCACAGTGGACGGTGACGTCACCGAATCGGCGATGCCCTCGATGCTCCCGTTCACCGAGGAGGACTTCGCGCCGTCGTGGGAGGAGAGCAAGCTGCTGCTGCCCGCGCTCGGCCGGACCAAGGTCGAGGAGGGCTTCAACGGCATCTTCTCCTTCACCCCCGACGGCGGCTCGCTGGTGGGGGAGTCGGAGCACGTGCGCGGGTTCTGGATCGCCGAGGCGGTGTGGGTGACGCACTCGGCGGGCATCGCGAAGGCCGTCGCCGAACTGCTCGTGCACGGCCGCAGCGACACCGACCTGCACGAGGTCGACGTCCACCGGTTCGAGCACGTGCAGCTCGCGCCCGAGTACGTCAGCGAGACCGCGCAGCAGAGCTTCGTGGAGATCTACGACGTGCTGCACCCGCTGCAGCCCAAGCTCTCGCCGCGCGACCTGCGCGTGAGCCCGTTCCACGTCCGCCAGCGCGAGCTGGGCGCGGTGTTCCTGGAGGCGGGCGGCTGGGAACGCCCGCACTGGTTCGAGGCCAACGCGCCACTGGTGAAGCAGCTGCCGCACGAGTACCTGCCGCCGGCGCGCGACGCGTGGGCCGGCCAGTTCCACTCGCCGATCGTGGCGGCCGAGGCGTGGCACACGCGCAACGGCGTGGCGCTCTACGACATGACGCCGCTCAAACGCGTCGAGATCTGCGGGCCCGGGGCGCTGGAGTTCCTGCAGGGACTGACGACCAACCAGCTCGACAAGTCCGTCGGCTCGGTGACCTACACGCTGCTGCTCGACGACGCGGGCGGCGTGCGCAGTGACATCACGGTGGCACGGCTGGAGCCGGACGTGTTCCAGGTCGGGATCAACGGCCCGATCGACGTCGCGTACTTCACCGCCTTGCGCCCGGCGGACGTGCGCGTCCGCGACATCACCGGCGGGACGTGCTGCGTCGGCGTGTGGGGACCGCTCGCCCGCGACCTCGTGCAGCCGCTGTCGGCGGAGGACTTCTCGCACACCGGGCTGAAGTACTTCCGCGCGCGCCCGGCGCGGATCGCCGGCGTGCCGGTCACGGCGATGCGGCTGTCCTACGTGGGCGAGCTCGGCTGGGAGATCTACACTTCGGCGGACAACGGGCTGCGGCTGTGGGACGAGTTGTGGGCCGCCGGGCAGGAGCTCGGCGTGATCGCGGCCGGCCGCGCGGCGTTCAACAGCCTGCGGCTCGAGAAGGGCTACCGGCTGTGGGGCACGGACATGACGACCGAGCACGACCCGTACGAAGCCGGCGTCGGGTTCGCCGTGCGCCTGGCGAAGGGTCCGTTCGCGGGCCGGGACGCGATCGAGGGACGCAGCGAGGAGACAGCGCCGCGGCGGCTGCGGTGCCTCACGGTCGACGACGGCCGCACCGTGGTGCTGGGCAAGGAACCGGTGTTCGTCGACGGCGCACCGGCGGGGTACGTGACGAGCGCGGCGTACGGCTACACCGTGCACCGGCCGATCGCGTACGCGTGGCTGCGCGGTGCGGTCGGGATCGGCGACGCGGTGGAGATCGAGTACTTCGGCCGGCGGGTGGCGGCGACGGTGGCCGCCGAACCGCTCGTCGACCCGGGCATGGAGCGGATCCGGCGCTGAAGGGAGTGCGGTCGTGCGCGACCAGATCACCGCGCTGGCACTGGCCCAGGCGGCGGAGCTGCCGGCCCGCACGGGTGACGGCGCGCCGGGCGGCTGGCTGCACGGGCTGCGGCTCGCCGAGCAGGACGCGCTGGCGGTGCGGCTGGAGGCCCGCGGCGGTGCGGCGCCGGCGGCGTGCCTGCCTTCGGCGGAGGTGATCACCGCGGCCGACGGGCTGCTGAAGCTGGCCGAGCGGCGGCTGGTCGAAGGCAGATCGTTGCTGGACGTGGCAGCCGCGGCGGAGGCGGTGCGGTCGGCGGTGGTGACGGCGCGCGTGGCGATCGAGGCGCGGCTGACCGGCGTGCCGGGCGACGAGCTGCCGGCAGTGCTGCCGGCCGTCGCCTCGGTGGACGGGCTCGCCGAACGGGCCTCGCTGATCACGGAGGCGGTGCGGAGCGAAGCGGCAGTGGCTTAGCTAACTAACTGGTTGGTTGACGACTGGGCCGGATCGGTGTCTGATGGAGAGCACAGGAACGAACTCCGGAAGGCACCCATGACCAAGACCTGGCTCATCACCGGCAGCTCCCGCGGCTTCGGCCGGGAGCTGGCCCGGGCGGTCCTCCAGCACGGGGACCGGCTCGTCGCCACCGCTCGCGACCCGGAACAGCTCGGCGACCTCGTGGCCGAGTTCGGCGAACGCGTGCGCGCCATCGCCCTCGACGTCACCGACCCGGCGGCGGCCCGCGCGGCCGTGCAGGCGGCGGTCGACGCGTTCGGCAGGCTCGACGTCGTCGTCAACAACGCGGGTTACGCGAACTCCGCCCCCATCGAAGAGATGCCCGACGACGACTTCCGCGCCCAGATCGACGCGAACTTCTACGGCGTCGTCAACGTCACCAAGGCCGCGCTGCCGGTCCTGCGCGCCCAGAGTTCGGGCCACCTCGTGCAGTTCTCCTCCATTGGCGGCCGCGTCGGCGGCTCGCCCGGGATGGGCGCGTACCAGGCCGCGAAGTTCGCGGTCGAGGGCTTCTCGGAGGTGCTCGCCAACGAGGTGGCCGCCTTCGGGGTGAAGGTGCTCATCATCGAGCCCGGCGCGTTCCGCACCGACTGGGCCGGCTCGTCCATGCGCGTCGACGCGGTCGGCGCCGACTACGAGGAGTCCGTCGGCGCGATGAACCGCCGCCGCGAAGACTCCGCCACGTGGCCCGGCGATCCCGCCCGCGCGGCGAAGATCATCCTCGACGTCGTCGACCACGCCGACCCGCCCCGCCGCCTCATCCTCGGTGCCGCGGCCGTCGACCTGGCCGCCCGCTCGTCGGCCGAACGCGCCGCGGAAGCCGAGAAGTGGGCCGACGTGAGCCGCTCGGCCGACTTCCCGCCGGGGGAGTGACGCCGGTTCGCCGGACCCGGCGCAGCGAGGCGGGGCACTAGCATCGGGTGCATGTGCGAACGTGCCGGGCTGCCCCGGTGAGGGCCTTCGTGATCACCGGGCCCGGAGAGGCCGCGGTGGCTGACGTGCCGGAGCCCGTGGCCGGGATCGGTGAGGTCGTGGTGGCCGTGGAGCGCGCCGGGGTGTGCGGCACCGACTTCGAGTTCTTCACCGGCGAGATGCACTACCTCGCCGACGGCCAGGCCCGGTACCCGATGCGGATCGGCCACGAGTGGTGCGGCACGGTCGTCGGGACGGGCGAGGGTGTGCACCCCGCGTGGGCCGGGCGGCGGGTCGCCGGTGACACGATGCTCGGGTGCGGCCACTGCCGCCGCTGCCGCGGCGGGCACCAGCACGTGTGCGCCGACCGGCAGGAGGTCGGGATCCGCGGCGGGCGGGCCGGGGCGCTCGCGGAGCGGATCGCCGTGCCGGTGACCTCGCTGCACGAGCTGCCGCCGCACGTCGACGCGGTGGCCGGGGCGCTGGTGGAACCGGGCGGCAACGCGCTGCGGGCGGCGTGGGCCGCGCTGGGCGAGCAGTCCGGGAAGAACGCCGGCACGTGCGTCGTGGTCTACGGGCCCGGCACGATCGGGCTGCTCACCGCGATGTTCCTGCGGGCGGCGGGCGCGGAGGTCCACCTGGTCGGCGCGACGGACGCTTCGATCGCCTTCGCGCGGGACCTCGGTTTCGCCGCCGCGCTCCAGCCGCCGGCGTCACCGGTCGACGCGGTCGTCGACGCGACGAGCGATCCGGCCGTCCCGGCGGCCGCGCTCGACCTCGTCGAACCGTCCGGGCGCATCGTCTACATCGGACTCGCGGGTGAATCCAGCGCCGTCGACACCCGGCAGCTGGCGTTGAAGGACGTGACAGCGGTGGGAATCCTGAGCGCCTCGCCCGGGCTCGAAGCGGTCATCGACAGCTATTCGGCCGGCGACGTCGACCCGCGGCCGATCGTCGCGGCGACCGTCGGCCTCGGCGGTGTGGCCGACGTGTTCGCCGGGCGCCGCCCGCCCGGTGCCGGCCCGAAGATCCTGGTCGACCCCAACCGGTGAAGGCCGGTCCGTGGGAGCGGGTCGGGGGACCGCGCCCACGGACCGGGGTCAGGTGAGGTACTCCGCGGCCGCCCGCAGGCTCACGTACGAACCGCTGAACGTGTCGATGCGCGGCCCCGGGCCCGAATCCGGGCCGGGAGCGCCAGTTTCGACGCGGATGAAGTCCACATCGGACAGTTCGGCGAGGAACGCGAGCACCTCCGGGTGCCGGTGCGCCTCGCGCGTCACCACGACCACGCTCGCGAAGCCGCGGGCTTCGGCCCGCACCGCCGCGGCGTCGGCGGGGGACACCACCAGCGCCCGCGTGCCCGGCACCAGTTCCGTCAGGTGGGGGCCGAGACCCCACGGCATCGGCCCCGCCGCGATCGTCGGGTCGGTGCGCACGTCGACCACCAGCGGCGGCCCGGCCAGCCGCGGCTCGCCCTGGATCCGCAGCGCGGCGCGCGCCGCCTCCAGCCCGAGGCGGTGGTCGACGGGCCGCAGTTCCGCAGGTGTCGGCGAAGTGCCCAGGGCCGCCGTCCGCGCGGCCGCCTCGGCGAGCCGGTCCGCCGGCAGCGTCCCGTCGGACACCGCCGCCACGACGGTCGCCGTGATGCGGTCCAGCGTGTCCGCTTCGAAGGCGGCGCCGCCGATGCAGAGCGCGTCCGCGCCGGCCGCCAAGGCGCGTACCGCCGCCGCGCCGAGGCCGTCGTGCCGGCCGTAGACGCCCGACACCGCGCCCATCTCGAGCGCGTCGGTGATCACCGCGCCGGTGAACCCGAGCTCACCGCGCAGCACGTCGGTCAGCGCCGTGCGGTTGAGCGTCGCCGGTTCGTCGCCCCAGGCCGGCACCACGAGGTGGCCCGACATGATCGAGCGCACGCCCGCGGAGATCGCCGCCGCGAAGGGCACCAGTTCGATTTCCCGCAGCTCCTGCGGCGTCCGCGGCAGCACGGGCAGCGCCACGTGCGAATCCTCCGTCGCCGCGCCGTGTCCGGGGAAGTGCTTGGCGCACGCGGCGACGCCGTACTTCTGCAACCCCGTCACGTACGCCGCCACGTGCGGTGAGGCCCGCACCGGGTCCGAACCGAACGCCCGCACCCCGATGATCGGGTCCTCCGGCGCCAGCGTCAGGTCCGCGCACGGCGCCAGGTTCACCGTCACGCCGCACGCGGCCAGCCGTTCGCCGAGCGCCGCCGCGACCGCGGTGGTGAGCTCCGGGTCGTCGGCCGCGCCCAGCGCGAGCGGGCCGGGCACGAACGACCCGGTGGCCACGTCCAGCCGCGTGACGTCGCCGCCTTCCTCGTCGATCCCGACGACGACGTCGTCGCGTTCGGCGCGCAGCGCGGCGGTCAGCGCCGCCACCTGCTCGTCGTCCACGACGTTGCGGCCGAACAGGATCACCCCGCCGAGGCCGTCGCCGAGCCGGCGGCGCAGCCAGCCGGGCGCGGTCGTGCCCGCGAACCCGGGCAGCAGCACGGCTTCGGCGAGGCGCCGCAGGTCAGTCACGGCTCATCCCTTCACGGCGCCGGCGGTCAGGCCGGACACCAGTTTGCGCTGCACGATCAGGAAGAAGATCAGCGCGGGCACGGCGTAGACCACCGACGCCGCCATGATCGCACCCCAGTCGACCGAGAACGCGGTCTTGAACGACGAGAGCCACACCGGCAGCGTCTGCTTGGGCTTGTCCTGCATGAACACCAGCGCGAACAGGAATTCGTTCCACGCGGTGATGAAGCTGAACACCGACGTGGTGACCAGGCCCGGCCCGAGCAGGGGCAGCGTCACGCGGCGGAACGCGCCCGCCCGGCTGCAGCCGTCGATCATCGCGGCCTCTTCGAGGTCGTACGGGATGCCGTTGATGAAGCCGTAGAGCATCCAGACGGTGAAGGGCAGCGACGTCGCGAAGTACACCAGCAGCAGCGACGGCAGGGTGTTGAGCAGCCCGAGGTCGCGCATCAGCAGGTACATCGGGATGAACAGCGCCGACAGCGGCGCCAGCTGCGCGACCAGGATCAGCAGCAGGAACCCCTTGCGGCCGTGGAAGCGGAACCGCGCGAGCGGGATCGCGGCCAGCACGCCGACGACCAGCGCCGCGAGCACGGCTCCGAGCGTGACGATGAGGCTGTTGCTCAGGTAGGTCACGAAGCCCGGTTTCGTGAGCGCCGAGACGAAGTTCGCGAACGTCGCCGACGTCGGGATCAGGTCGTAGGCCGGCGAGAGCACCTCGCCGGGTGTCTTCAGCGACGTGGTGAACATCCAGTACGTCGGGAAGAAGAACACGAGGGCGACGAGGATGCCGAGCACCGAGAGCGTGACCCGCTGGGTCAGGGACTTCCTCACGCGAGCTCACCGTCCTTCGTCCGCACCAGCAGCTGCACGTACCGCCCGGTCACGAGCAGCAGGATGACCAGCATGATCGTGGCGATCGCAGCGGCCGAGCCGAAGTGGCTGCCGGCGATGCCCTTGAGGTACTGCAGGATCGCGAGCGTGGTGCTCGCGCCGTCGGGCCCGCCCTGGCGGATGGCCCAGATCTGGCCGAACATGTTGAAGTCCCACAGCACGGACAGGAACGTGACCATCGTCAGGATCGGCCGGATCGCGGGCCAGCTGACCGCGCGGAACGTCTGCCACGGCCCGGCCCCGTCGATGCCCGCCGCCTCGTACTGCTCCCGGGGCACCCCGATCAGACCCGCGTACAGCGTGAAGGCGACGAACGGCACGGCCTGCCACAGCACCAGCAACCCGACCACCGTCAGCGTGCTCGCTCCGGTCGAGAACCACGAGTAGCCGATGAACGAGTGGAACCCCAGCCGGTCGAGGGTCTTGTTGAGGATCCCGTACTGCTGGTCGAAGATCCACTGGAACACCGTGGTCGTCGCGATCACGGGCACGGCCCAGGCGAGCACGAGCGAGATCTGCAGGATGATCCGGACCACGGGGTTGAGGTGGCGCATCAGCACGGCGATGACGAGCGCGACCAGCAGCGTGGCGGCCACGAGCAGGGCGGTGAACACGACGGTCCGCAGCGCCACCGACCAGAACTCCGGGTCCGTCAGCTCGGCGGTGTAGTTGTCGAACCCGACCCACACGGTCTTGCCGGTCACGAGCTCGCGCAGGTCGAGCCGGCGCAGGCTGATGCCGAGCATCTGGATCGTGGGCCAGCCGAGCAGGACCAGCACGGCGACGAGCGCGGGCAGGAGCAACAGGTACGGCGTCGCCCGCTCGCCGAACCCGCCGCGCCGCCGCCGTTTCGCGGGACTGACGCGCGCCGGTGCCGGCGGGGTGGTCCCCGCCGGCACCGGCACGTCGTGGGTGGCCGTCATCCGCCGATGATCTTGTCGAGTGCGGCGTTGGCGTCCGCCGTGGCCTGGTCGAGCGACTTCTTGCCCGTCAGGTAGGCCGTCAGCATGTCCTTCAGCGGGTTCTGGCCGGATTCGACCTCACCCCACTTCGGGCTGGTGGGCACCGCGCGGCCGTTCTTCGAGGCCTTGGCCATGACCCCGCCGAGCGGGTCCTTGTCCAGCGCGCTGGTGTCGGTGGAGGTGCCCGGCACGTAGCCGGCGGCGGCCATCTGGGTCATGTACTTGGTGCTGGTGAGCAGCTTCAGGTACGCCTTCGCGAGGTCGGCGTTCTTGCTGTTGAGCGGGATCACCAGGTTCGAGCCGCCGAGGAACACCGGCGCCGTCTGGCCCGCGGTCTTGCTCGGGATCGGGAACGCGCCGGTCTTGTCGGCGATGCTCGGGTCGGTCTTCGCGGCCGTGGCGACCTCGCCCGGCGTGCCGATGAACATCGCGACCTTGCCGCCGCCGTAGATGCCGGCCTGCTGCGGGGTGGCCTCGTCGTTGTCCTTCGGCGCGGTGGTGCCGGAGGTGTCCACGAGCTGCTTGTAGAACTCCAGGCCCGCCTTGGCGCCGGCCGAGTCGAGCGTGGACTTGAAGCCCTTGCCCTCGGCCTTGGCGATGTCACCGCCGTTGTCCCAGATGAACGACAGCAGCGCGTACCAGTACTGCCCGGGCAGGTACAGCGGCTGGAAGTCCTTGTCGCTGCCGAACTTCGCCTTCAGCTTCGCGATGTCGTCGAGCCACTCCTGGTCGGAGGTCGGGGGCGCGGTGATGCCGGCCTGCTCGAACATGTCCTTGCGGTAGAGGACTTCGCGGTTGGCGGCGTAGAAGGGCACGCCGTAGGTCTTGCCCTCGAACTCGCCGGAGGCCTTGAGCCCGGTCAGCCACTGCGGGCCGTTGAAGCCGGCGACGTCGCCCGAGAGGTCCGTGAGCACGCCGTCGGAGGCGAACGCCGGGGTCTGGGTGTTGCCGACCTCGATCACGTCGGGCGGCGTGCCGCCCGCGAGCGCGGTGGTCAGCTTCTGCTGGATGCCGTTCCACGGCTGGATCTGGTAGTTGACCTTGACGCCGGGGTGGGCCGCCTCGAACTCCTTGTTGAGCGCTCCCGTGAGGCTGTCCGGCGCGGAGCCGTCCATGAGCCAGACCGTGAGCGTGCCACCCTGGGAACCCCCCGAGCCGGACGCGTCGTCACCGCCGCCCGAGCCGGCGCACCCGGCGGTGGCGAGGGTGATGGCGGCGGCACCCGCCGCCAGCTTGAGCCAGCGCTTCACTTGTCTCGTCCTTTCGGTGCCCGGCCACCCGGCCGGCCTGTGACAAATGGTGTAGACCAATGCGTGAAGAGTGGTCCGGACCACAGCCGGTGTCAAGCGGGTAACCAAGACGTTGTAAACACGACGGCCAGGTTGACGCTGCGTGTCCGCCCGGTTACCGGTGTTCGACGGGAAAGTGCAGGTGGCGAGGCGGAAACCCGTGCGCGGCCAGGGGTTCCCGCGCCGGCGGTGTTGTTCGTGAACGGCTCGCCGGCCGCGCGAACGCGGACGGGTCCTGTCCGCGGTGGCGGACAGGACCCGGTCCGGTGGTACGGGGTGGTCCGGCTGGGCACGGACCCGGTTCGTCAGACGAGCCCGAGACCGGACATCGCCTCGGCGACGGTGCGGAAGCCCGCGATGGCCGCGCCGGCCACGTAGTCACCCGGGACGTCGTGGTCGTCGGCGGTGGTGAGGCACGCGGTGTGGATGGCGGTCATCGTCTCCTTGAGCCGCCGGTCGGTCTCGGCGAAGCTCCAGCGCTCGCGCGCGGCGTTCTGCTGCATTTCGAACGCCGACGTCGCGACCCCGCCCGCGTTCGCTGCTTTGCCCGGGGCGAGCGCGATTCCCGCCTCGCGGAACACGCGCACGGCGGCCGGTGTGCACGGCATGTTCGCGCCCTCCGCGACCGCGAGCACGCCGTTCTTGGTCAGTGCGAGGGCGGCCTGCTCGTCGAGCTCGTTCTGCGTGGCGCACGGCAGCGCGACGTCGCACGGCACCTCCCACGGAGTTTCGCCGGCGACGTACTGCGCCGACGGGACGCGCTCGGCGTAGGCGGTGAGCCGGGCGCGGCGGACGTTCTTCACCTCGTGCAGCACGTCGAGGTCGATGCCGGCCGGATCGTGCACGGAGCCGGTGGAGTCGGAGCACGTGACGGGCCGGGCGCCGAGTTCACGCAGCTTCGCGATCGCGTGGAACGCAACGTTGCCGGACCCCGAAACGGCGGCCGTCAGGCCGTCGAGCCCGGTACCGGCGGCGCCGAGGACCGCGTCGAGGAAGTACACGGTGCCGTAGCCCGTGGCTTCCGGACGCGCCGGACTGCCGCCCAGCAGCGTCGGCTTCCCGGTGAGCGTGCCCGCGTCGAACCGGTTGGTCAGGCGCTTGTACTGGCCGAACAGGTAGCCGATCTCGCGCGCGCCGACACCGATGTCGCCGGCCGGCACGTCCGTGTACGGGCCGAGGTGGCGGTGCAGCTCGGTCATGAACGACTGGCAGAACCGCATGACCTCCGCGTCGGAGCGCCCGGCCGGGTCGAAGTCGGAGCCGCCCTTGCCGGCACCGAGGCCGAGCCCGGTCAGCGCGTTCTTGAAGATCTGCTCGAACGCGAGGAACTTGACCGTGCCTAGGGTGACGTCGCGGTGGAACCGCAGCCCGCCCTTGTACGGCCCGAGCGCCGAACTGAAGCCCACGCGGAAGCCGCGGTTCACGTGGGCGCGGCCGGCGTCGTCGGTCCAGACCACGCGGAACAGCGCCTGGCGTTCGGGTTCGCACACCCGCTCCAGGAGTGCCGCGTCGCGCAGGGACGGGTCGCGGCGCACCGCGGGCTGGATCGCTTCGAGGACCTCGAACACGGCCTGGTGGAACTCGGCCTCGGCGGGGTTGCGGCGCACGACGGCGTCGAACAGCGCCGCGGACGCGGAGTCGAGGGTCATGTCGGGGTCCCTTCGCCGGTGGAGGTCACCCCGGCGACGATGGCACGCGCGCCGCCGCCCGGACACCGGGAAAACCGGGCGCTGCCAAGGGGTTGACACGCGGAAGCCCCGCCCGGCGAACCGGGCGGGGCCTTCCCCTCGCCCCCAGGAGAGGGGTCAGTGGTTGACCTTGAACCACGGCTGCGACCAGCCGAGGTAGGTCTGGCCCCACTTGCTCTTGATCTCCGAGATCGTGGTCTGGGTGTAGGACCCAGCGCCGTGGATGTCGTTCGACAGGAACTCGCCGCCGCCGATCGAGATCATGGTGTGGCCCGCGCCGCCGTTGGAGAAGAACGCGAGGCCGCCCGCGGGCACGTTCTGGTCACCCGCGTGCTTGTACTGGCTGGGAATCTGCGTCCAGTGCACGTACGCCGTCTCGGAACCCGACGCCGAGAAGCCGTAGTTCTGCGCGTTGATGCGGTCGCACCAGCCGTCGTAGGAGGAGTCGTAGCCGGTGTGCACGCGGGTCTTCGCGTACGCCACGGCCTGCGCGCAGGTGCGGGCGTCGCCGAGGCCGGTGGTGGAGCAGGTGCTCGCCGGCGGGGTCGGCACGTTCGTGCAGTCGGGGGCGACCCGGCCGTCGCTGCCGGTGTAGACGTAGGTGTCGGTGACGTAGCCGCCCTTCGAGGCGATGTGGTCCCACACGTTGCTCGTGCCGTACTTGCCGGTCACGGTGTCGCCGGTGGTCTGGCAGTCGATGACCACGGCGGTGCCGTCGGCGATCGTGCCGACGGAGCTCGCGCCGGTGCCCGGTGCCGACCGCACGGTGAGCGGGGCACCGGAGTCGGTGTGCACGGTGCCGGTGGCGTCGGCGGCCAGCGCCGGCGCGATGCCGGACAGCGTGATGGCGGCGGCGAACGCGACCAGCCCGAGCGAGCGCTTCGCGATGTTCATCCTCGGTCCTTCCTGATCCCCAGTGGGTGTGGGAACCAGGTTCGCCACAGCCGGTACACGGTCCGTACAAATCCGGTTTCGGGCCGGCGTGCGGGCGATGAACCCCGGACAATCCGGGCGCGGCTCAGCCCTTGCGCGGACCGCCGGACTTGCGCCGGGGGACGTAGTCGCGGCTGTCGCCCTGGATCAGGCGCGAGCGCAGGGTGGTGAGCAGCTCCGACGCGCCGTTCGCGCGGGCTTCGTCGCGCGAGGCGAGCCCGAGCAGCAGGGCGTCGGCGAGGACCTCGGCGCTGAGCATCTCGCCGGTGAAGTTGCTGGGGGAGTGGGTGGCCTGCAGGCTCACGGCGACGCGGTCGCCGAACACCGGCGCGAGCGAATCGGTGACCAGCAGGGTGCGGGCGCCGACCTCGCGGGTCCGGTCGAGCAGCACCTCGATGTCGCCGAGCAGGCGGCTCGGCAGGAACAGCACGACGACGTCGCCCTCGCCGAGACCGAGCAGGTCGTCGGCGAGGCGGAACCCGGTGGCACCGCTCGCGCGGGCGCGCCGGCCCATCCGGCCCAGCCGCAGCGCGACGTAGCCCGCGAGGAAACTCGACGGCCCGATGCCGAAGGCCAGCACCTCGCGCGCTCCGTCGAGCAGGGTCACGGCCCGCTCGAAATCCTCTTCGGTGATGAGCCGCCAGGTCTCGGCGAGGCGTTCGGTGGCTTCGGTGAAGACCCGCTCGAGCACGGTGGCCGGCGGGCTCTCGACCTCGCCGGTCTCGCGCGCGTGCAGCTTCAGCGACGGGCTGGTCTCGGTCACCACCTGCCGGGCGAGGTGCTGGCGCATGTCCGCCAGCCCGGTGTAGCCGAGCGTCTTCGCGGTGCGGACCACCGTCGCGTCGCTCGTGCCGGTGGCCGAGCCGATCTGCTCGGCGGTGGCGAAGATGGCCTCGCGCGCGTGGTGGCGCAGGTACTCGGCGACGGTGCGCTCGGCCCGCGACATCCCGGCGAGCCGGCCGGTGATCCGCTCGGTGAGCGAGTCGCCGCCGTCGGCGGGGGTGGCGTCGTCGGGCATCGGATCACTCTCCTGTCGGCTCTTCTGCATCGTAGTGGCCCGGGGCCACCCGCGTCTGCGGGACCACTGTGGACGGTGTGGCGGCGGGTGCGATCCCGGACACAACGGACGGGTGTGGTTGCCGGGGAGCCGGGTGGTGGCTAAGGTCGAAAATGGTCAAAAACCGTGACTAAATCCGTGTTCCGGTGACCTGACCGGATGGAGCGAGGAGCGCCCGATGTCGGTGATCGAGCTGACGACCTTCAAGGTCCGTCCCGAGCGGACGCGGGCGATGCTCGACGCCCGCCCCGGCATGGTCGAGGCGTTCCGCCGCGACCGGCGCGGCTTCGTCTCCGCCCGGCTCGTGCGGGTCGCCGACGACACCTGGCTGGACTTCGTCGAGTGGACCGACGACTCGGCGTGGGACGCCTCGCGCGCGAAGGGCGGCAACCAGCCGGAGATCGCCGCCTTCTTCGCGACGATCGACGAGCTGGTGAGCTCCGAGCGAGGCGTGCGCTACGACGACGCCGAAGACGGCCCGCGCCGCGTGCGGACCGTGGCCTACGGGCCCGAACCGGCGCAGGTGGGCGAGCTGTACCGGCCCGAGGGGCCCGGCCCGTTCCCGGTCGTCGTGCTCGCCCACGGCGGCTTCTGGACCGCGCTGTACGACCGGCGCCAGCTGACCCCGCTGGCCGACGACCTGCTCGCCCGCGGGTACGCCGTGTGGAACGTCGAGTACCGGCGCCTCGGCGAACCGGGCGGTGGCTGGCCCGGCACGCTGACCGACTTCGCCGCGGCCGTCGACGCGCTGGCCGGCCTCGGCCCCGAGCTCGACCTGGCCCGCGTGGTGCTCATCGGCCACTCGGCCGGCGGTCACCTCGCCGCGTGGGCCGCCGGTCGCGCGACCCTGCCCGACGCCGCCCCCGGTGCGGGCCCGAAGGTCACACCGGTCGCGGCCGTGTCCCTGGCGGGGCTGCTCGACCTGCGCGGTGGGGCGGACGCCCGGCTCGGCCACGAGCTGTCCGACCCCGATCTCCCCGGCCCCACCGGGGCGCCGGTCGACGCCGACCCCCGCTACACCGGGGCCGTCGCGGCGCTGGCCGGCGACGGGCTCGTGCGCGCCTTCCTCGGCGGCACCCCGGCCGAACACCCGGACCGCTACACCTGGGCCACCCCCGCCGACGCCGGTGTCCCGCTGCTGGTCGTCCACGGCGACGCCGACGAGCTCGTCCCGGCCGAGCGAGCCCGCGCCGCCTTCCCGGCCGAGACGGTGGAGCTGCCGGGTGCGGGCCACTTCGACGTGATCGACCCGGCGCACCCGTCGTGGGCGCGGGTCGTGGCGTGGGCCGGGGAGCAGCTCGCGAAGCACGCCGGGTAGGCGGCCCGGGCGGGTGGCGGCGGCTCGCTACGCTGCGGGCATGACCACCACTCGTCCCGCTCTGCGCGGTTTCCCGGGGTTCGTGCTCGTGGTGCGGTTCCTCACGGAGCTGGCCCTGCTGGCGGGCCTCGCGGTGGCCGGGGCGCGGCTGGGCGGGGGCGTGCTGCTCGACGTGGTCGGCGGAGTGCTGTGGCCGCTGCTGGCCGCGGCGATCTGGGCGCTCGTGATCGCCCCGAAGGCGCCGCGGCGCTCGCCCGAGCCGACGCGGTTCATCCTGGAGTTCGCGTTGTTCGGCGCGGCCGCGGTGGCACTGGCCGCGTCCGGGCTGCTCGTGGCCGGGATCGTGCTGGCCGTCGTCGGTGTGCTGACGGCGATCGCGGTGCGGGTGTTCGCCAAGGACGGTTAATCGAGGCGGTCGAGCGCCTCGAGGTCGGCGCGCGTGAGCGTGCTCGTGGTGATCGTGAGCTCGGTCAGCAGGTTGTGGTTGAGCGAGTTCCCGATCGGCTCCGGCACCTCTTTGCGCTTGAGCCCGCGCACGCCCTTGGCCGACAGTTCGTCGCGCACGCCCTCGACGACGCGGTCGACCCTCCGCACGTGCCACTCGCCCGCCGGGTCGAGCTCGGTCATGAGCGCGGTGACGTGCGCGCGGCTCATCGGCCGCGGTGCCGGTTCGCGGCGCAGGTACTGCTGGCCCAGCAGGGTCAGCACGAGCCGTTGCGTGTCGGTCAGCTCCCAGCGGCGCCCGGGCAGCGTCGGGCCCGTGACGGGCAGCGGCCGGCCGTGGTCCGGCGCGGTCACGTGGACCTCCAGCGGGTGCTTGCGCCCGCCGGAGCCGACGACCAGCAGCGTGGTGTACCCGGGCAGCAGCGGCTCCGGCTCGTCGTCGGCGTGGAGCTGGCGCGTGGGGGAGAACTCGATCGGCGTGCGGCCGCTGTTGCTCAGCCACCACCAGCCACCCCGGTGCGTCAGCGCGCCGTGCTCGCGGCTCACCCGCTGGTCGTCCTCGCCGACCGGGATCCCGTCCGCACCCGGCAGGCGCCCGAACGGCAGCCGGGCGTATTCGGCGGGCTGGAGGACGGTCGTGCCGGCCAGCCCGCGCGCGAGGAGGGCGCCCGGGTTCGCGGCCGGGTCGCCGGCGGGGAAAGCGTTCACTGCGGGTCCTCTCGAATCGGGGACCGGTCCCGTGTCCGGCCGGTACGGTTCGCGCATGGATCTTCGCACCACTGCCCGGACCCTCGCGGTGCCCCCGGCCGCCGCCGCGCTGCTGGCCGTTCTCGCCGGGTGCGGGAGCAGCCCGGACCCCGCGCCCGCTCCGGCGTCTTCGCCGGCCCCGGCTTCCGCGGTGTCCGCCACCTCAGCACCCGCCTCGCCCTCGGTGCCCGACCGCGAGCCGCACACGCTCGTGCTCAACGCGACCGGCGAAGGCAAGCTCACGCAGATCACCTACACCCTCGACGGCAAGACCCAGCAGACGGGCGCGGTCACCCTGCCGTGGCGCCAGTCGCTCACCGTCGCGGCCGACGGCAAACCGCACCAGTGGACGCTGGAGATCTCCTACGCCGGTGGCACCAAGGGCAACGTGGACATGTTCGCGATCGTCGACGGCAAGGAAGGTGTCCACACGGCCGCGGCCGCCGCGGGCTCGCCCGGATCGCACATCAGCGGCAGCACCTCGGTCGGCGGGACCGTGCCGGGCTGAGCTCACACCGGGCCCGCTTCGTGGGTCCACCAGTCGATCAGCGCGAACGGGGTGGTGCCGCGGTGGGCGACGGCCTCGATGTGCGCCTGGTCGTCCGTCCACTTGAGAACGAGCTCGCCGCCGGGGTCGGAAGTCACGCACGCGAGCCGGCCGGTGCGGCCGCCGCGGGCGTAGGGCCGGTCCGCCTCGAAGTCCTTGGGCAGGCTCGTGCACGCGGCGTCGGTGTCGCCGGTGCTGTTGAACACCTGGTTCATCGTGGCGGCGTCGGGCAGCTGGTAGTACACGACGAGCCCGGCGCCGCTCGTCCGTCCACACGCGACGGCCGCGGTGGCCGCGACCGCACCGAGGTCCTGCCACTTCTGGTCCGCTGACGGGCGCACGCAGTTCTGCCGCGACTGCGGCGGGATGCGCTGCAGCAGCGCGCGTTCCGCCGCGTCCGGGAACGGCGGGGCGGCGTGCGCGTTCACCTCGTCGACGATCCGGCTCAGCGGCGCCACGTGCCACTGCGACCACCAGCCGCCGACCGCGTCGCCGGAGGAACCCGTGACGTGGCCGATCATCGCGAACGCTTCGAGGCTCCAGTCCATCGCGACCGTCCCGTCGGGACCCGGGTGGCACAGCACCTGGCCGAGGTCCACGCTGAGCCAGTCGAACCGGGTCGTGCCGAGGAACGGCGCACCGGGGCAGCCGCTGCCGCTCGGCGCCTTGGCCGCGCTCACGAGCCCGGTGAACGCCGTGCGCAGCGCGGGCACGTTCGCGAACCGGACGTAGGAAACCCGGCGCGCGCCGGTGCCTTGCGGCGTGCAGGTGATGCCGGCGATGGCACCCGGGTACACGTCGAGGTCCGCGGGGGCCGCGCGGCCGCAAGCCGTGCCGGCGGCGACGCCGAGCAGCGCGTTCTCCTCCGGCGTGGGAAAGGCCGCGGGTGCCCATCCCACCCAGCCGGTCCACGCCTTGCGCAGCGCGGCGTCGTCACCCGCCGCGACCTCGGCCCGCGTGACAGTGCGGGCCTGGTCGTCGGTCCACGTGACGGTCGCCGTGCCCGCGCGCACCTGGCACAGCACCCGGCCGCGCGCGGGCCCGGTCGCGGGGTAGCGGTGGTCACCGCCGGCCGCTGAGGCGCAATCACCCTGATCGGCGGCGACGCCGGACTTCGCGACGGCGTCCGCGAACGCGGCGGACACCTGCTGCGGATCGGCGTACAGCGCCGCCGTCACGGGTTGTCCCGCCGCGTCGTGACAGGTGACCGTGGCCGTCGCGCCGGCCGCGGGTTGCGCGGCCGCGCCGCAGTCGTTGCGCAGCGCGGCCGGTACGCGCTCGAGCGTCGCGTCGGGGGCGGCCGGCGACCCGGTCGTGGCGAACCACAGCACGAGCAGCGCGACCACGAGGACTGCCGCCGCGGGGATGCCGGTGAACTGCCACCGGCGCTTGCGGCGGCGGGCCCGTTCGGCGGCCGCGGTCGTGACCACCAGGTCGTCGACGAGCGCGGTGCAGCTCCGGTGGCGCGCGGTGGGATCGCGTTCGAGCGCGCGGTGCAGCGCGGCGACGCCCGGGTGCGCGAAGTCGGCGTGGTGGTGCGGCGGCTCGCCGGAGAGGCATTCGTAGAGCACGCAGGCCAGTGCGTACACGTCCGCCGCGGGGCCGACGGGCTTGCCCTCGCGCTGTTCGGGCGCCGCGTAGTTCACCGTGCCCAGGAAGCTGCCCGTGGCGGTGAGCTGCGTCAGGGTGAGGTTGCGCGCGATGCCGAAGTCGCACAGGAACACGCCGCCGGTGGCCTCTTCGAGCAGGACGTTGCCGGGCTTGACGTCGCGGTGCACCAGGCCGTGCGCGTGGGCGGCGTCGAGCGCGGCCGCGATCCCCCGGCCGATCGCCGCGGTCTCCTCGAACGTCAGCGCGCCCCGCCGGTGCAACAGCCGCGTCAGGGTGGTCCCGACCACGTACTGCATCGCGAGGTAACCGAGGTGCCCGTCGGGGGAGAACCCGGCGTCGTAGGCCGCGACGACGTGCGGGTGGTCGAGGGCGAGCGCGATCGCGGTCTCGCGTTCGAAGCGCTGCCGGAACCCGGGTTCGGCCATGAACTCCGGCCCGACGACCTTGAGCGCGACGGGCCGGTCGGCCACCACGTCCCAGGCCTCGAAGACCTCGCTCATGTTCGTCTTCGCGAGCTGGCGCAGCAGGCGGTAGCGCGGCAGGCGGCCGGTGATGTCCGGTCGATCGAGCGTCGGTGCTTCCGTCTCGTCCACGTCGTCCGTCCCCCGAGGTGCGCCGACGGAGCTTAACCGGTGTCGCGGGGTACCGCCCGGCCTGGCCGGTCCCTGCCGCCGCACAGGGTTGCGCGGTGCGCGGCGGTGGATGAGACTCCCGGCTATGCCGAGCCCGTTCAGCGCCGAAACCGGCGAAGCGATCCAGCGCGCGCGTCAGCACTCCGTCGGTGATCTGCTGCGGCGCACGGCTGCGCGGTACCCGGACAAGCTCGCCGTGGTCTCCGGGGAGCGGCGGCTGTCGTTCGCGGAGTTCGACGCGGCGGTGAACCGCTGTGCGCACCGGCTCGCCGGGCGCGGGCTCGAGAAGGGCGACCGGCTGGCGCTGCTGAGCCGCAACTGCCTGCAGTACGTCGTGCTGGCGTTCGCGACGGCGAAGCTGGGTGTCGTGCTGGTCCCGGTGAACTTCATGCTCGGTGCCGGCGAGATCGGGTTCATCCTCGGGCACGCCGGGGCGGCGGGGCTGGTGGCGGAAGACGCGTTGCTGGACACCGCGGCCGACGCCCTGTCGCGAGCCGGACTGGGCGATGTCGTGCGCGGCCGCCTGGGCGGGACGGATCCGGACTGGGAGTCCGTGGACGCGTGGATCGACGAGCCCGGCGACGAGTCGGAGCCCGGGGTGCTCGTGGCCGACGACGACCCGCTGCGGCTGATGTACACCTCCGGCACGGAATCGCGGCCGAAGGGCGTGCTGCTGTCGAGCCGGTCGCTGATCGCGCAGTACGTCTCGTGCACCGTCGACGGCGGCATGAGCGCCGACGACGTCGAGGTCCACTCGCTGCCGCTCTACCACTGCGCTCAGCTCGACTGCTTCTTCTCCGTGGACGTCTACCTCGGTGCCACGAGCGTGATCCTGCCCGGTCCGGACCCGGCCGCGCTGCTGGCGGCGGTGGAACGCGAACGCGCGACGAAGCTGTTCGCGCCGCCGACGGTGTGGATCTCGCTGCTGCGGCACCCGGCGTTCGACTCGACCGACCTGTCGAGCCTGCGCAAGGGCTACTATGGCGCGTCGGCCATGCCCGTCGAGGTGCTGCGCGAACTCGCCCGGCGGCTGCCGGACGTCGAGTTCTGGAACTTCTACGGCCAAACGGAAATGGCGCCGCTCGCCACGATCCTGCGCCCGCACGAGCAGTTGCCGAAGGCGGGTTCGGCGGGCCGGGCCTCGCTCAACGTCGAGACGCGCATCGTCGACGAGGAAGGGCGCGAAGTCGCGCCGGGGGAGATCGGCGAGATCGTGCACCGCAGCCCCCACGCGACGCTCGGCTACTACGGGGACGAGGAGAAGACCTCGGCGGCGTTCGCGGGCGGCTGGTTCCACTCCGGCGACCTCGGCGTGCTCGACGAGGACGGGTACTTGTCCGTCGTCGACCGCAAGAAGGACATGATCAAGACCGGCGGGGAGAACGTGGCCAGCCGTGAGGTCGAGGAAGCCATCTACCGCCTCGACGGGGTGGCGGAGGTCGCCGTCTTCGGGGTCGCGCACCCGCACTGGATCGAGGCCGTGACCGCGGCCGTCGTCCCGCGCGACGGGGTGGAGCTCACGGCCGACGCCGTGATCGCCCACGCCCGCGAGCACCTCGCCGGCTACAAGTGCCCGAAGTACGTGGTCTTCACCGACGCGCTCCCGAAGAACCCCAGCGGCAAGATCGTGAAGCGCACGCTGCGCGACCGCCACGCGGGCCTCGCGGCCGGCTGATCACGCGTCCGGCGTGAGGTACTTCGTCGCGACGGCCTTGTTGTAGCGCGTCAGCAGCGTGCCGAACGAGCGCAGCTCGTCCTCGGACCAATCGCTCAGGAGACCGGCCGCGGTGCGGCGGCGGCGCGACTGCGTGAGGCGCATGCGGTGGCGGCCCTCTTCGGTCGGGGTGAGGATGCTGCGCCGGCGGTCGGCGGCCGACGGGCTGCGCTCGACGAGTCCCTTGCCGAGCATCACCGAAGCCTGCCTGCCGACGGTGGAAGGGTCTAGGCCGAGCGCACCGGCGAGTGTTCCGATGTCCGCCGACCCCAGTTCGTCCAGGGTGCGCAGTGCCAGGTACTCCGACTGGTCCAGTTCGGCGTAGGTGTCGGTGCGCCGGCGCAGCAGCTCGAAGTTGCGCACGAGCACGGCCGTGGCGAGTTCGAGCACGTCGAGGGTGTCGCCGGTTTCGGCGAGCCGATCGGCCAGCTCGCAGGCGGCGAGTGTCGGTTCCATGGCTCGTCCTCCGAAACCCCTGTATGACACCGGTATTTATCGGTATCATACCGGTGATCACTCCGAACGCACGGGAAGGCGGGTTTTGTGCTGCCCAGGGCCAGGGAGATCCGGGACAGGGTCGTCGCTTCCGATCCGGGGCTCAACCGGTTGAGATCGGCAGGATCCGCCACAATCGGGATGGCCAGCGCACTGGGCGTGGAGTACCTGGTGGCCAAGATCACGGGTGCCGACGCGATGGGCACGCTCACCTCGATGCTGCTCGGCGCCGTCGTCGGGATGATGGGCGCGATGGCGCTCGGCGACGGGAGCCCGTGGTTCAAGACCCGCACGGCCGCGTTCTTCCCGGTCGCGCTCGGCACCGGCATGACGCTCGGCGTGCTCGTGGGCAACAACGCCGACCTGATGCTCGGCGTGTTCGTCCTGGTGATGTTCTTCGCCGTGTTCGTCCGGAAGTTCGGCCCGCCGTTCTTCTTCTACGGCTTCATGGGCTGGATGGGCTACTTCTTCGCGGCCTTCCTGCACGCGACCTTCGCGACGCTACCCGGGCTGCTGCTCGCGGTGGTCGTCGCCAGCGCGTGGCTGCTCCTGCTCTTCCTCACGGTGCTGCGCACGAGCACGACCAGGACGCTGCGCCGGGTGGTCCGGGCCTTCGACGCGCGGGGCCGGGCCGTGGCCCGCGCGTGCGCCGACCTGCTGGCCAACCGCGACCCCGAGCAGCAGGCGCGGTTGCGCCGCCGGCTGCAGCGGCGGCAGGCGCGCCTTGCGGACACGGCCCTGATGGTCGAAGGCTGGTCGGCGCAGCCGGGCGCGGTGCCGCGCGGGCGTTCGGCGGCTTCACTGCGCCGTCAGATGGTCGACGCGCACCACCTGCTCGACCAGCTCGCCACCGCCGCCGATTCCCTCGTCCGCAGTGGTTCGGGCCTCACGGTGCTCGCCGCCGAGGTGGCCGACCGGCTCGCCCGGCGCGACGACCGCGGCGCGGGCGAGGTCGCCTACCGCCTGGCGGATCTCGCCGAACGCGCGGGGGGCGCCGCGGGCGGGTGGTGGCCGGCGCGGCACTTCTCGGCCGCCGCGCTGGAGGTCGTCGCGGTGTTCGACGCGGCGCCGCAGCCCGAGGAGATCGGCAGTGAGCCGGTCGACGAGTTCGAGCCCGCCGTCGGGCTCGCGTTCGGCAACCTGCCCGGCTCGCCGGCCGCGGCGGGTGACGTGCCCGCGCGGCAGTCGAAGTGGAACCCGTTGGCGCGGCTGGACTTCATCACGCGCCAGGCGGTGCAGAGCGCGCTCGCCGGCGGGCTCGCGATCCTCATCGGCAAGGAACTGTCCTCGGCGCGTTACTACTGGGCGGTGCTGGCGGCGTTCTTCATGTTCACCGGCACGGCCACGCGCACCGAGACGTTCATCAAGGGGTTCAACCGCGTGCTCGGCACACTCGTCGGGCTGCTCGCGTCGGTCGGGTTCGCCGAGCTGACTGCGGGCAACACCGCGGCGGTGCTGATGACGATCTGCGGCGCGATGTTCTTCGGCTTCTACCTGATCCAGATCTCCTACGCGTACATGATCTTCTTCGTCACGATCATGGTCGGGCAGCTCTACAGCGTGCTCAACGAGTTCTCCGCGGGCCTGCTCCTGCTGAGACTCGAGGAGACGGCCGCCGGAGCCGTCGCGGGGCTGATCGTGGCCGTCGTCGTGATCCCGCTGTCCACCCGGGACACCGTGCGCAACGCGCGGAACAACCTGCTCACGGCACTGGGCGAGATCCTCACGGCCGCGGCCGTCCGGCTGGAGCACGGCAAATCGCCGGATCCGCAGCCGGATTTCGACGCGCTCGCGCGCGCTCTGGACCACCGCCGCTACCAGCTGGCGCTCGTCGCGCGGCCCCTCACCCGGCCCGTGCTCGGCGGCACGGACTCGCCGCGGCTGCGGCACCGGTTGTCGCTCTACGCGGCGCTCGCCACGCACGGGCGCGCGCTCGCCGTCGCGGTGCGGTGGCCGCAGGGTTCGTGTTCGGCGCACCCCGAAGGTCCGGTCGCGGCGTGCACGGCGCTCGAGGCCGCCGTGGAGGAACTCATCGCCACTCCGGTCGGGCAGCCGGCCACCGGGATGCGCGGACCGCTCGCCAGTGCCGATGTCGCGCTGTTCGCCTACACCCCGGCGGCGCCGGGGGATCGGGCGAAGGATCCCGTGCTGCGCGCGTTGAGCCACCTGTACCTCGTGCTGCGCGACCTGACGGCGACCGGACCGGTCGAGCTGCGGCCGGCGCCGGCGCTGGCCGCGCCCGGGCCCCGGCTGTACCGCAAGATCCGGGCGGGGCTGCCGGTCGCGCCCACCGTTGCGCCGGTGGCGCCGGGTCCTTCGGTGCCGCCGCCGGTGCGGCAGCCGCACGAAAGCTGACTTCCGCGCACGAACCGTGCCCCGGACGACCTTTCCCCCGGCGGTGACCACCTGAATCGGGCGGGTAGAGCGTTATCACCTTCCTGCTGGGGTGGTTCGGGAGGAGGGAGTCCGATGGCCGTCGGAACGACGAGTGCCGGAGCGAGCGGCGCGGTGCTCCTGTGCCGGTGCGTGTGCTCGGTGCTGGGACACCACCACTCGGTGTGCGACGAGATCGCCGTGCCGGGGGCAACCGTGCCGCTGCTGTCCGGGACCGAGCGCCGGGCGGTGCCCGCGTGCCTCGGCTGCCACACCGCCGTGCACCGGGAGCTCGCGCGCCGCTGAGTACGATTGCGGGGTGGCGCGACGGAAGAACCCGGCGGCGGACCTGTCCGGCCTGCTGACCGCGGAGACCCTGCCGCCGCGCACGATCCTGCGCGACAGCGTCTACGAGGCCCTCAAGGCGATGCTCATGGACCTCGAAGTGGCGCCGGGCAGCCGCCTGTCGATCGACGGCATCGCCCGGCGGCTGGCCGTCTCGCCGACCCCGGTGCGCGAAGCCCTGACCAAGCTCGAAGCCGACGGGCTCGTCGCGACGCGGCCCAACGCCGGTTACGTCGTCGCGCCCGTGCTGGACGAGGCGGAGCTGGACCACCTCTTCGACGTGCGCGCGCTCCTGGAACCCGAAGCCGCCCTCCTCGCCGCGACCGCCGCGTCGAAGGCCCAGCTCGCCGCCCTCCGGGCCACCTGCGCCGCCATGACGCCCCACCCCGCCGCCGACGACCACCACGCCTACCGCGACTTCGCCGTGCTGGACGCGCGCCTGCACCGCGTCATCGCGGAGGCCTCCGGAAACCCGCTGATCGCCGAAGCCCTGGCCCGCCTGCACGCCCACACCCACGGCTACCGGCTGTACTTCCGCGTCGGCATCGCCCCGGCCACCGTCGCCGAACACGACGCGCTCGTCACCGCCATCACGTCCCACGACGGCACCGCCGCGGCGGCCGTGATGCGCGCCCATCTCGACCGATCGCGGGCGCGGCTGCACGAGGCGTACGCGACCGACGTGGACCAGGCGGTGGACCAGGCGGTGGACCAGGCGGTGGACCAGGCGGTGGACCAGGCGGTGGACTAGGCCACGCGGCGGTCTTCCATCGCGTTGTGGTCCCACGAGATGACCAGGCCCGGTGTTTCCGGGGCGACCGCGTGGCCGTCCTCGACGGTCATTTCGGTGGTGGTGATGGCGCGCAGCGGGGGGATGTGCTCGATGTAACGGCGCGGACGGCGGCCAGGCGCGAGAAGCCTTCGCCGGCGCTGGGTTCGCCGATCGTGTTCTTCACGCCGCCCCAGCCGGCGGCGGCCGAGCGGCGGGCGCCGGCGACGAGTTCGTCCGTGGACAGGTGCAGCCAGCCGCCTTCGGTGTCGTACAAGGGCACCCGCGGGCAGAACCCACCGGCGACGCGCCAGTCGAGGCGAACAGGTCGTGCCACACGGCCTCGAGGTGCTTGATCCCAGAGGAAACTGCACCGATGAGTTTTCGTGCCCGCCGCCGTCAGTACGGGGAAACCACCATGGGAGGTGCGGAATGGGCAAGGTGCTGTATTCGGCCGCGATGTCGCTCGACGGGTTCATCGCGGGACCGGGCGGCGACGCGCAGTGGATGACGGGCTACCTCGGCCCCAACCCGGAGATCGACGACCTCGTGCCCGGCATCGGCGCGCTGCTGGTCGGCCGCCGCACGTACGGCGGTGACGACCCCAACCGGGGCACGGAGCACGAAGGTGCGTTCGGTGGCACGTGGCACGGGCCGCAGTTCGTGGTGACGCACCGGCCCGCGCAACCGGCGCCGGGTGTCACGTTCGTCGGCGACGTGGTGAGTGCCGTCGCGGCGGCGAAGGAGGCGGCGGGGGACAAGTACGTGACGGTCCTCGGCGCGGAAGTCGCCCGCGGCTGCCTCGACGCGGGGCTGCTCGACGAGATCCTCGTGGCGATCGTGCCCGTGCTCCTCGGCGACGGCGTGCGGCTGTTCGAGCGCCCCGGCGGTGACCACGTGCGCCTCGAACGCCTCAAGCTGACCGAAGCCCCGACGATGTCGAACCTGTGGTTGCGCGTCGTCCGCTGACGTCGCCGGCCGGTGAGCGGCGGCGGGATATCAAGAGCGGCGACCCTCGCCCGCTGGGCCGAAGCCGGGCGGTCCGTCGCCTTCGCGGGCTGAAACCGCGGCCGGGCGCCGGTACGGTTTCGGGACGAGGAGGACGTCATGGCTCGTTACGGCACCCAGTTCGGCCCGGACCTCACCTTCCTGGGCGTGGCGCCCTGCGACTGGGCCGATCCCGGCACCTACCGCGGCGCCGACGTGGTGATCCTCGGCGCCCCGTTCGACGGGGGCACCTCGCACCGCCCTGGCACGCGGTTCGGTCCGCAGTACATCCGGCAGAGCTGTTACCTGCCCGCCGACGGTTCGCGCCCGTCGCTGGCGCTGCGCGTCGACGCGCTGAAGGACCTCGCGGTGTTCGACGCCGGCGACGTCGAGATGTACTCGGGCGACGCCGAACGCTCGGTGCGCGCGCTGCAGGAAGCCGTGCACGCGGTCACCGCCACCGGCGCGATTCCGCTGGTGCTGGGCGGTGACCACACGATCGCGTGGCCGGACGCGGCCGGCGTGGCGCAGCACCTCGGCCAGGGCCGGGTGTCGATGCTCCACTTCGACGCGCACGCCGACACCGGCGACATCGCGTTCGGCTCGCTGGTCGGCCACGGCCAGCCGATGCGCCGGCTGATCGAATCCGGCGCGGTGCGCGGCGACCGGTTCCTGCAGCTCGGCCTGCGCGGCTACTGGCCCGGCCCGGAGACGCTCGACTGGATGGCCGCGCAGGGCATGCGCTCCTACGAGATGACCGAGATCGTCGCGCGCGGCCTCGGCGCATGCCTCACCGAGGCGTTCGGCATCGCCACCGACGAATGCGACGGCGTGTTCCTCTCCGTCGACATCGACGTGTGCGACCCGGCGCACGCACCCGGCACGGGGACACCCGAGCCGGGCGGGCTCACGGCCCGGCAGCTGCTCGATTCCGTGCGGCGCATCGCGTACGAGCTGCCGGTGGTGGGGATCGACGTGGTCGAGGTGTCGCCGCCGTACGACCACGCGGAGATCACGTCGTTCCTCGCGAACCGCGTGGTGCTGGAAGCGTTGTCCGGGATCGCCCGGCGCCGGCGCGACCACGCCGACGGCACCGTGTGGAATCCCGCGTTGCCGTTGCTCGCGGATCGGCCCGACCGGCGGCCGTGACCCGATCGCGCGACGGGTTCCGCCCGCGTGGCCGATGCCGGGCCGCCCCGGGCGCCCCTACGGTGGTGGGTCCCTGCGAATCGGGAGGACGCATGGCCAAGCCGGTCGAGGAGATCCTGGCGGACGTCGATCTGTACGCCGAGGACCAGAGCGAAAACCTGCTCGCGGCCGCCGCGGCCGCGCGGACGACCTGCCCCGTGCCGCACACCGAGGCGGACGGCGGCTACCACCTGCTCACCCGCTACGAGGACGTGCGCGCGGTCTGCACCGCGCCCGAGCTGTTCAGCTCGGCGCAGCCGGCGATCCGCGGCGTGCCCGTGCGCGTGATCCCCATCGACACGGACCCGCCCGACCACCGTGAATACCGGCGGATCCTCAACCCGTACTTCACCCGCGCCGCACTCGAGCGCCACGAACCGCAGCTGCGTGAAATCGCCCGCGCGGCCATCGAGTCCTTTGTGGACAAGAGCTCGTGTGACGTTGTGGCCGATTTCGCGATCCCGTTCAGCGCCGGGTCGCTCGCGCGGATCGTGTTCGCCACCGACAACCGCGAGCTGGTCGACCGCGGGGTGGCCGCGGCGAAGGAGGCCGCGCTCACGAGCAGTCCCGAAGCGTTCCAGCTGCTCGCCGGGCTGGCCATGGAGGCGCTGGCCGAAGCCGAGGCCGCGCCGGACGACGGTGCGGACAACGTGCTGCGGGCCCTCGTGACCGCGAAGATCGGCGACCGGGCGCTCACGCTCGAGGAGCGCCTCGGGATGGTGACCACGCTGTTCCTCGGCGGCCTCGACACCACGCGCGGGGTGATCGCCAACATCGTCCACCACCTCGCCACCCGCGCCGACGTCGAGCCGCTCCTGCGGCAGCCCGGCGGCTGGCAGCGGGAGCTCGAAGAGTTCCTGCGCTACGAAACCACGGTCGCGTTCATGGCCCGCACGGCCACGCAGGACACGCAGATCGGGGACACCCCGGTGAAGGCGGGGGAGCGCGTCGCGGTGTTCTTCGCCGCCGCGAACCGGGATCCGGCGCAGTTCGAACGGCCCGACGAGCTCGTGTTCGACCGGGCCGGGGTACCCCACGTGTCGTTCGGCTTCGGCATCCACCGCTGCCTCGGGCTGCACTTCGCGCGCATCCAGCTGGCGATCGCGTTCGAGGAATTGCTCGCCCGGACGACGCGGTTCCGGCTCGCGCCGGGTGCGGAGATCCGGCGGCAGGCCGGGCTGAGCCTCGGCAGCCCGCACCGGCTCGACGTGGTGTTCGACCGCGTCTGACTGTTTCCGATCACGGCTGAACTCGGACGACGGCGGCCCCCGGGCTGTCTGCTCAACCCCGCGGGAGCCGCCGCCTTCCGGGACCGCCGAACGGTCCCGTACTCCGCGTACCCGGCCTTCCCGGGATCAAACGGGCTCGAACCCGGTGATCGCCTTCCCGATCGCCTCGCCCATCGCGCTGCTGCCGGTGTGGCCGGCGTCGTCGATCACCACGAGCTCCGCCGACGGCCAGTTCCGCACGAGGCGCCACGCCGCCTGCAGGGGCGCGCTCAGGTCGAGGCGGCCCTGGCCGAGCACGGCGGGAATGCCGTGCAGGCGGTGGACCTCGCGCAGGATCGCGCCGTCTTCGAGCCAGGCGTGGTGGCCGAAGTAGTGCGCGCACAGCCGGGCCAGCGTGATGAGCTCCTCGTCCGGGCGGTCGCTGTACTGGCCGGGCCGGCCGTTCGTCTCGTGCGCGATCACGGCGTCCTCCCAGGTGCACCAGTCGCGCGCGGCCCGCAGCTGCACCGCGCGGTCGGGTGAGGCGAGCAGCCGGGAGTACGCGGCGAGCAGGTCGCCGTCGCGCTCGTCTTCGGGCACGCCCGCGCGGAACGCCTCCCACTCGCGCGGCAGCAGCCGGCGCAGGCCGCCGTAGAGCCAGCCGATCTCGCCGGGGTGGACGTGAAGGTGGCGACCAGGACGATTTCCGACACCCGCTCGGGGTGGCGCTCGGCGTAGGCCAGGATCAGCGTCGCGCCCCAGGAACCGCCGTACAGCAGCCACTTCTCGATCCCGAGGTGCTCACGCAGCCGTTCCACGTCGGCGATGAGGTGCTCGGTGGTGTTGTGCTCGAGGCCCACCGCCGGATCGGCGACGCTCGGCACGCTCTCGCCGCAGCCGCGCTGGTCGAACTGCACGATCCGGAACTTCGCGGGGTCGAATCCCTTGCGGCTGTTCCGTTTCCCACCCCCGCCGGGCCCGCCGTGCACGCACAGCACCGGTTTGCCGTCCGGGTTTCCGCTGGTCTCCCAGTAGATCCGGTCGCCGTCGCCGACGTCGAGCAAGCCGCGTGCGGAAGGTTCGGTGAGCGGGAACGGCGCCATGACGGGATCCTCCGGGGTCGGCAACCCGCCGAGCCTAGCGATCACCGCCCGCGGTGCCATCTCCTTTTCGGCTAGAGACGCCGGAAATCACGGCGGAAACATTCGATATTTACAGGTTTAATCAGCTCTGGTTACGTTTTCCGGCATGGACCCCCTCATCACCACGGTGACCGTGGACCGCATTCCCGATCTCGTCTCCTCCGTCGAAGCGCTGTTCCGAGAGGACGGTGGCCGGCGAGACGCGACCATGGACGTCACGTGGCCGCGTCGCGAAGGCGCGGCCTACTACGCGCACCTGCTGACGGACGAGGACGCCTTGTGCCTGCTCGCCTCACGGGACACCGGCACCGGCCACCTCGTCGGCCGAGTGCGCCGGCGGGACCCGCTGCGCCCCGGCGTGGTGACGGCCGTGCTCGAAAGCCTTCGCGTGGCCCCGGAAGCGCGGCGGACTGGTGTGGGCACCGCGCTCGTCGCCGCCTTCGCATCGTGGGCCGGGGAAAAGGGTGCGGACCACTGCGAAGTCACCGCGTATTCCATGAACGCGACCGCCCTCGCGTTCTACCGCCGCCACGGGTTCACCGATTTCGAACTGACTTTGCGCCGCGGTTTTGTCGGGCCCGGCCCGGCGGGCGTCCGCTAGGTTGTTCGGCATGACCGAGTTCGGGCCTGTGGACTGGCCGCCTGCCCCGATCAGGACCGAGCGGCTCGTGCTCCGCGAATCCGCGGCCCGGGATCGCGCGGCGTTCATCGAATTGTTCTCCTCGCCCGAGGTGGGCACGTATATCGGTGGCTCCCGGCTGCGCGCCGAACTCGAGCGCACGGTGCCCGAGGTACCCGGGCGGCGGCCGGGCCTTTTCGTGGTCGATCTCGACGGGGCGATGATCGGGATGGTCACGCTCGACCGGCGAGCCGCGGAGCGGGCGGGGCACGTCCGTCCGGAAGCCGGGAATGCCGAGCTCGGCTACTTGTTCCTGCGGCAGGCGTGGGGGCGCGGGTACGCGGCCGAGGCGTGCACGGCGGCACTGGGCTGGTTCGCCGGCGGATTTGCCGGCGAGCCGGTGGTGCTCCGCACGCAGACCGCCAACGAACGCTCGATGCGGCTCGCGGCGAAGCTGGGATTCGCCGAGGTGGAGCGGTTCGAGGAGTACGGCGCCGAGCAATGGCTCGGCGTGTGGTCGTCCGCCACGCCGTGACGGCTCACTGCGTGGAGATGTCGACGACGGCCTTGCCGGCGAGCACGGCGGTCACCCGGACGGTGACCATTTGCCGGTCGGTGCCGAACTGGGCGGTGCCGCCCGGGCCCGCCTGGATTTCGCTGAGGTCTTGCAGCACGCGGACCTTCGGGCCGGCGACCGAGATCGTGAAGGTCTGGCCGGCGACGGTGAAGTCGGCCTGGCCGGTCACCAGGACCTGGCACTTGCCGGAGGCGCACTTGCCGGGATCGCTGCCGTCGGCGGCCGGGGGGAGGGTGGCCGGCGGGGAATCGAGCGGGCGGCACCGCGGGGCGACGTCGTGGGAGTGGGCCAGCACCGGCGTGGCGCGGGCGATCGCCGGCAGGTCCGGGGACGGCAGCGTGATGGTCGTGAGCACGCCGATCGCTTGCTGTGCTGGGGGTTTCAGCTCGTCGACGGACCGGAATGCCAGGTCGGCCGACGCGTCGGCCGCGGGAAGTTTCGGCTGCACCGCTTGGAGGGCGGAGCGCAGGCTGTCGCGGTAGTGGTCGGCCGCCGGGATGCCCGTGGGCTCGGCCGTGCCGAGTGCTTGGACGACATCGGCGACGCCGGAACCGGCCGACTGCAGGAACGAGCCGAGGTCGTAGGAGCTGAAGCGGGCGTACCGGGGATCGGTGATCAGGAGGTCTTCGATCTTGGTCGCCTTGAGCGAGGCAGCGGAATCGGCCGCCGCGCACACGGTGTCGGACCACGCGACCAGCGCCCGGGTGGGTGCGGCCGGGTCGGCGGGGCCGAACTGGCGCACCGGCCGGCACGCGGGGGCGACGTTGAACGAGGCGTTGAGTTTCGCGTTGCTGCGCACGGCTTTCGTGAGGTCCTCGCTGCCGGGCTCGAGGCCCGCGACGGCTTTCGCGAGGTCGCGGGCCTGAGCCAGCGTCGGCTGGGCGGTGGTCGAGGCCGGCGCCTTCTTGCCGAGTTCGTCGAGCGCCTGGACCAAGCGCGTCACGTGGGTGTCCGCGGCTTGCACCCCGGACGGGGTGACGGCCTTGAGCCCGTCGCGCGCCTGGCCCAGCCGGCTCGAGATCCCGCTGACGTAGGAGCTGAGCTCGGGGTCGAGGAAGCCGGCCTGCGCCGGGTCGGCGGCGGTGCGGTTGACCTCGTCGATGCCCGAGGCCAAGCCCTGCAGCGATTGCTCGCTCGTGCACACCGCCTGGGACCACGCCACGAGCGGCCGCGCGGCGGCGGGCACCGGCGGCAGCGGCGCGGGCAGCGCGTGCCCGCCCGTGGTGCAGCCGGCGGCGAGCACCGCGAACACTCCCAGCACTGAAGCCGTCCGGACCCGCATCGGATGTCCTCTCTCCCGGGTGGCGCGAGAGTACGCAGGCGCCGCCGGGAGGGGTCCCGCGGCGAGCGAGCGGCTGGGCCCTGGGCACGGACCGTGCCGACGCGTCGCGCAGCCTGCCGACGGGCCGTACGCCGCCGGTGAGAAACCGTCACCCGGAGTGGTGCGCGGAGGCCGGGTTTACACGATCGGGCGGAGCTTCGTAGGATCTTGCCGCCGGTCGTGCCGCAGGCCCGCGGCCCCGGCGGGGTGGAGGTCTGGATGGCGCCCACGGGGCCCGGCGAACACGACGGTGAGCTGGACACGGTCGCGAAGCTCGTGGACCTGTCGGAGACGGCGCCCATGCCGCGCATCGACGGCGAACGCCCGCCGCTCGTGACCCGGCGGAAGCCACAGCCCGACCCCGGTGGCCTGTACCCCGACCCGGCGGCCGCGCCCGCGTCGCGGCGGGACGGGCCGGGCACGAAACCGCAGCCGGCGGTCGGCGAGCTGCCGGCCGGCCTCGACGCGATGTTCACCGACGAGCACGCGCCGAGGACCGAGACCGCCCCGCCACCGGCACCCGGCCGCAACACCCGGTACGTGGCGCTCGCCGGTGCGGTGGTCGTCGCGCTGGCCGGGTTCGGCACGTGGGCGCTGTGGCCGGCGCCGGACAGCGGCTCGGCGGGCAAACCGGCCGAGGTGCCCGCGGCCCCGACGCGGTCGTCGTCCGCGCCGCCCGCGGTCACCACGATGAGCGCGAGCCCGACCCCGCCGCCCGCGAGCGACCAGGTGGACCACACACCGGTGCACACCACCGAGGAGAAGCCGCAGGATCCGGCCGACGACCACCCGGCGCCGCACACCCGCGAGCAGGACCCCGTGTCGGGCGCCTTCAGCTCGGCGGTGAGCTCCTACCTCCAGCAGTGGAGCAGCCGCCACCAGCAGCCCACGCACCACCGCCGCGGCTAGAGCGCGTCCCGTACGTGGTTGAGCTGTGTGTCTGGTAGTTGTGCCCGGTGATTGGTCGGGGTGAGCTGACAGACCGGGCCTGGGCGGTGATCGAGCCGTTGTTGCCGCCGGTTTCCGGCGGTGGCGTGATCACCGCCAGGTGATCAACGCGATCCTGTGGAAGCTGCGCACTGGACGAGGTCGAAGCCATCGTCGCCGATGGGGAAGAGCTTGGCCGGTCCCGCGGCGGGCTGAGCACCAAGATCCACCTTGCCGTGGACGGCCGTGGCCGATGCGGTTCCTGCTCACCCGGGCCAAGCCGGAGACAATCCGCGGCTGGTTCGGTTGCTGGACGGCATCAGCATCGCCCGGCCCGGTCTCCGGTCGCCCCGGATCGCGACCGGGAGACGGTGATCGCGGACAAGGTGTATTCGCATTCCTCGACCCGTGAGGCGATGTGGCAGCGGTGGATCACTTTGGTCAGCCCGCAGCGCAATGACCAGATTGCCCGCCGCACCGCCGCAGGGTCGCGCGGCGGGCGACCACCTGAGTTCGATCCCGAGGTCTACAAGCAGCGCAACCTCGTAGAACGCTGCTTCAACCGGCTCAACCAGTTCCGGGACCTCGCCACCCAACGCCCAACGCGCTGCCTACTACCACGCCGAACTCACCATCGCCGCCATCATCCGGTGGCTCCGATGAATTACTGGACACCTCCTAGCCGATCTTCGAAGGCGCAGGTCCCGCCGACGTGCCGCTGAACGGGCGACCTGGCGTAACCGGAGGGGGTCGGGGTACTACTCTGAGTGGGCCAATGCCGCCCCGAGCCGCCTTGCGAGGTGCCCATGCCCAGCGCTCCGCCGTCCACGCTGTCGCCCAGCCAGGTCCCGGTGGGAGTCGATCCGAACCGGCCGAGCATCGCGCGCATCTACGACGGATTCCTCGGCGGGAGCCACTACTACGAGGTCGACCGCGCGGTCATGGAGAAGATCAGCAAGGCGGTGCCCGAGGCGGTGCACATCGCGAAGGGCAACCGCGGCTTCCACAACCGCGCGCTGCGGATGCTCGCGAACCAGACCGGCATCCGCCAGTTCCTCGACTGCGGCTCCGGCCTCCCGACGGCCGAGAACACGCACCAGATTGTGCAGCGCGCCCACCGCGACGCCCACGTGGTGTACGTCGACAACGACCCGGTCGTGCTCGCCCACGGCCGCGCGCTGCTGGCCGAGAACGACTACACGCACATGGTCGACGCCGACATCTTCCAGCCGGAGAACGTGCTCGAGAACGAAACCGTGCGCGAGTACATCGACTTCGACCAGCCGCTGGGCCTGCTGCACATCGCCACCATGCACCACTTCGAGGGCGACGGCGCGATCGACGTGATGCGCCGGTACCTCGACGCCCTCGCCCCGGGTTCGTTCGTGGCGCTCGCGCACTTCTACGACCCCGAGGTGCCGGAGCTGACCGCGGTCGCGAAGCGCATCGAGGAGATCCTCGTGTCGGGCCCGCTCGGCGCCGGTCGCTTCCGCACGCGCGCGGAGATCGAAGCGATGCTGCCGGGCCTGGAACTGCTGCCGCCCAACGCGACCTCCGGCCCCGGTCTCTCCGTCTGCGACGAGTGGTGGCCGGACGGCCCGCGCCTCATGGAGCTGTCCGACTCCGCCAAGTGCGTCGCGGGTGTGGTCGGCCGCAAGCGTTGATCCAGCGTTGACGAAGAGTCCCCGGCATCCGCGCGGTGCCGGGGATTTCTCGTGTGCCCGAACGGAACTTACGCCGGCAGGGTGCGCGGCGCGGTCGCGAGGACGTGCTCGCGGAACCGCGCGGTCGCCGGCGGCAGGTCCCGGCCCGCGAGCTGGGCGAGCCCGATGTCGCGGGCCGAGGAGACGTCCGTGACCCGCAGGTGCGGCGTCGCCGGCTGCGCGGGCTCCGGCGGGAACGTCGCGGTGTGGGGCAGCGGCAGCAGGGCAACACCGAGGCCCGCGGTCACGAGCCCCCGTAGCGTTTCGACTTCTTCGCCCTCGAAGCCGATGCGCGGGGTGAACCCGGCCTGCGCGCAGAGCCGCACGGTGGTCTCGCGCAGCGCGTAACCGGGCCGCAGCACGATGAACTCTTCTTCTGCCACGTCGGCCAGGCGTGCCTGCTTGCGGCGCGCGAGCCGGTGGCGGGGCGGCACGGCCAGCAGCAGCGGTTCCTCCAGCAGCCGCACCCAGCTGATCAGCGGATCACCCGGATCACCGCTGGTGAGCACGAGATCCGCGGTGCCGTCGAGGAGTTCGCGGACCAGGCCCTCCTCGCCGTGCTGCCGCAGCTCGAACCGCGTCCGCGGGTGCGCCGCGCGGAAGCTGCTGACCACGGGCGGCACGAGCCACGTGCCGAACGTGTGCAGGAACGCCAGCGGGATCACGCCCGCCTCGGGATCGACCGCCTCCGCGACGGCCCGCAGCCCCTCGTCGTAACGCTCCAGGATCGCGTCGACGTGCGCGGCGAACGCGTGCCCGGCCGGCGTGAGCCGCAGCGCGCGGCCCGCACGCTGGAACAGCGCCGCCCCCGCCTCGCGCTCGATCCGGTGCAGCGCACGGGAGAGCGCGGGCTGGGTGAGCCGCGCGCGGGCCGCGGTGTCGGTGACCGTCGCGCCGCGCGCCACCTCCTGGAAGAGCCGCAGCACGTGCAGGTCCATGTCATCCATACTGCCACGGCATGGGTTCGAGGAAAAACAGGCATTGGACGCATACGAGCTGGCGGCACATGCTGGAAGCAGGTCAACCGGGTTTCCGGTGTTCCGACGTTTTTCGAGAGAGGAGCGGGCCATGCCCACTGTGGCCGAACAGCTCGTGCGGACCCTGCGGGACGCGGGTGTCGAACGGATCTACGGGATCGTCGGCGACAGCCTGAACCCGATCGTCGACGCGGTGCGCCGCACCGACGGCATCGAGTGGGTGCACGTGCGCCACGAGGAAGCCGCGGCGTTCGCGGCCGCGGCCGAAGCCCAGACGACCGGCAAGCTCGCCGTGTGCGCCGGCAGCTGCGGTCCGGGCAACCTGCACCTGATCAACGGTCTCTTCGACGCCCACCGCAGCGGCGCGCCGGTGCTCGCGATCGCCTCCCACATCCCGTCGGCGCAGATCGGCACCGGCTTCTTCCAGGAGACGCACCCGGAGCAGCTGTTCACCGAGTGCAGCCACTACAGCGAGCTCGTGTCGCAGCCGGAGCAGATGCCGCGGATGCTGCGCATCGCGATGCAGACGGCGTACGGCAAGGGCGGCGTGTCGGTGCTGACCATCCCCGGTGACGTCGCCGACCGCAAGGCCGTGCACCCAGGGGTGGAGAAGGTCCAGCTCGTCAAGCCGTCGCCCGCGGTGCCGCCCGCCGAGACGATCGAGGAGCTGGCCCGCCTGCTCAACTCCGGTGCGAAGGTCATGCTCTTCGCCGGCGCCGGCACGCGGGGTGCCCACGACGAGGTCATGGCGCTGGCCGGACGGCTCAACGCGCCCGTCGGCCACTCGCTGGGCGGCAAGGAGTGGATCCAGCACGACAACCCGTTCGACGTCGGCATGAGCGGCCTGCTCGGTTACGGCGCCTGCTACGACGCGATGCACGCCGCCGACCGGATCGTGTTGCTGGGCACCGACTTCCCGTACGACGAATTCCTCCCGCAGGCGCGCACCATCCAGGTCGACACCGACGTGGCGCGGCTGGGCCGCCGGACGCCGCTCGAGCTGGCGGTGCACGGCGACGTGAAGGAGACCATCAAGGCCGTGCTGCCGCTGCTGCACCCGCGCACCGACCGGTCCTACCTGGACCGCATGCTGCGCGAGCACGTGCGCAAGCTGGAGAAGCGGGTCGCGGCCTACACCACGAACATCGAGCACCGCCGTCCGATCCACCCGGAGTTCGCGGCGTCGGTCCTCGACGAGGTCGCCGCCGACGACGCGGTGTTCACCGTGGACACCGGCATGGGCAACGTCTGGGCCGCGCGGTACCTCACGCCCAACGGCCGGCGGCGCGTGCTCGGTTCGTTCCGCCACGGCAGCATGGCCAACGCGCTGCCGCACGCGATCGGGGCCCAGTTCGCCGAACCGGGCCGCCAGGTCGTGTCGATCTCCGGTGACGGCGGGCTGGCGATGCTCATGGGTGACCTGCTCACCCTGTCGGCCTACGACTTGCCGGTGAAGGTCGTGGTGTTCAACAACGCGACCCTCGGCATGGTGAAGCTGGAGATGCTCGTCGACGGGCTGCCCGACTTCGGCACCGACCACGCGGCGGTGAACTTCGCCGCGATCGCGGAGGCGTGCGGCATCCACGCGACGCGCGTCGAGGACCCGCGTGAGGTCCGGGAGGCGCTGGCCAAGGCGTTCGTCCACCCCGGACCCGCCGTGGTCGAGCTGGTGACCGACCCGAACGCGCTGTCGATCCCGCCGCACATCACCGGCGCACAGGTGCGCGGCTTCGCGCTCGGCGCGAGCAAAACGGTGCTCAACGGCGGGGTCGGCAAGATGATCGAGCTGGCCCGCACGAACCTGCGCAACACGCCGGGGTTCTGACGGCCGTAGGCTGGCCCGGTGCGTGAGCTGGCCGGGCGGATGCGGGCGGTCGACCCCGGGGCCGGGGCCGCGTTGCAGGTGATCGCCCACTTCGACGCCCTGGTGGAGGCCCGCGCCGGGCTGGAAGCGACGGTGCGGGCCGCCGCCGTGCTCGCCGGCTGCGCCGCCGGGCTCGTCGTGCCCGGCCGGCGGTTACGGGTGCGCGTGGAGCCGGATGGCCGGCGCGTGGCGGGTGAGCCGAGCGGGTTTTCGGTGCCGCTGCCCGGGTATCCGGGTGCGCTCGCCTGGGTGGAACGGTCCGCGCCGGACCCCGACCAGGCGGAGTTCGACCGGGTGCTCGCCGAGCGGCTGGCCACGACCGTCCGGATCGTGCTGGACCGCACGGGACCCGGCGCGGCGAACGGGGATCCGGCCGCGGTGGAGGTCCTCGTCGACGCCGGCGCCGACGAGGACACCCGCCTCGATGCGGCGCGCCGCCTGGGATTGGCGGTCGACGGGGTCTTCACCGTCACGGTCAGCACCGGCGGTTCCCGTCCGCCCGGGTCGGCCCGGCTGGGCGACCTCGACGTCGGCATCACGCCGTCCGCCTCGCCCACCGGCGCACGCTCGGCCGCCGGACCGGCCGCCGGGGTACGCGACCTGCCGTGGTCCTACGACCAGGCGCGGCTCGCGTTCCGGCTGACCGCGGACGGCGAGCCGGGACCGTCTCATGTGGACGCCGCCGCGCTGGGCGGCCTGCTCGCCCTCGCGCCGGGGTGCGACACCCGGTCAGCCGTCGCGGAGGTGGCGCTGCTCGAGCGCGTGCTGGCCGCACACCCGTGGGCGCTCGAAACCCTGGCCGCGGTCGCGGCGGAACCGAGCCTGCGGGCGGCCGCGGCCGTCGTGCCCGTGCACCACTCCACGCTGCAGAGCCGGGTCGACCTGCTCACCGCGGAGCTGGGCTACGGCCCCGCCACCCCCGCCGGCCGGACGCGGCTGACGATCGCGCTGGCGCTGCGCCGGTTCCGCCGCACCCGCTGACCCGCCACGTGGCGGGGCGCGGCCGCCGCCTGACGGCTGCCGCGGCGAGCCGATCGGGCTCTACCGTCGTCGTCGACGAACCGGCCGACGCAGGAAGCAGGCAGTGATGACGAAGGTGCACCCGCCGTTCGACCCGGAGATCGCCGCGGCGCTCGTGGCCGTGAACTCGGCCCTGCCCTCGTCGATCACGCCGGACCTCATCGGACGGCTGCGCGAGCTGACGGTGGCGGGTCACACGATGAGCCTGGCCGAGATCCGCGAACACGCCGACGCCGAGGAGATCGACGGCAACGGCGTGCCTCTGCTCGTGGTGCGGCCGAAGGGCAGTGATCCGGCCGTGCGGCTGCCGGGCGTGTACTACCTGCACGGCGGCGGCATGATGGCCGGGAACAACCGCACCGGCGCCGACTGGGCGCTGGCCTGGCTGGCGGAGCTCCCGATCGTGGTGGTGAGCGCCGATTACCGGCTCGCGCCGGAGCATCCGCACCCCGCGCCCGTCGAGGACTGCTACACCGGGCTGACGTGGGTCGGCGGCCACCTCGCCGAGCTGGGCATCGATCCGGACCGGCTCGTGATCGCGGGCGGCAGCGCCGGCGGCGGGCTCGCGGCCGGAACCGCGCTGCTCGCGCGCGACCGCGGCGGTCCGCGGTTGCGCGGCCAGCTGCTGGTGTGCCCGATGCTCGACGACCGCGCGAGCACCCCGTCGAGCACGGAGCTGGTCGGCGAAGGTGTGTGGGACAGCGTCTCCAACGCCACCGGCTGGTCGGCCCTGCTGGGCGCCGCGGCCGGCGGGCCGGACGTTTCGCCCTACGCGGCCCCGGCCCGGGCCACCGACCTGTCCGGGCTGCCGCCGGCGTTCGTCGAAGTGGGTTCCGTCGAGACCTTCCGCGACGAGGCCGTCGCCTACGCTTCGCGGCTGTGGCAGGCGGGCGGGCAGGCCGAGCTGCACGTGTGGCCCGGCGGCTGCCACGGGTTCGACGAGGTCGTCCCGCACGCCCCGATGGCGCGCGAGGCCCGGGCGAGCCGCGTCAACTGGCTGCGGCGCACGCTGGCCGAGTGATCACCGGCGGGCTTTCCGCGCCGCCCGCAGGAATTCCCGGTTCAGCGTCGTGATGCTGGTGAGCGGGATGCCCTTGGGGCAGGCGAGGGTGCATTCGCCGGTGTTGGTGCAGCCGCCGAAGCCTTCGGCGTCCATGGTGTCGACCATGTCGAGCACGCGTTGTTCGCGTTCGGGCTGGCCTTGGGGCAGCGCGTTGAGGTGGCTGACCTTGGCGGCGGTGAAGAGCATGGCCGAGCCGTTGGGGCAGGCGGCGACGCACGCGCCGCAGCCGATGCAGGTGGCGTTGTCGAAGGCGAGGTCGGCGTCGGGTTTGGGCACGGGGGTGGCGTGGGCGTCAGGGGCGGCGCCGGTGGGGGCGGTGATGTAGCCGCCGGCCTGGACGATGCGGTCGAAGGCCGAGCGGTCGACGACGAGGTCCTTGATGACGGGGAAGCCTTCCGAGCGCCAGGGTTCGACGTCGATGACGTCGCCGTCGGAGAACGAGCGCATGTGCAGCTGGCAGGTGGTGGTGGTTTCGGGGCCGTGGGCCTGGCCGTTGATGACGACGCCGCAGGAGCCGCAGATGCCTTCGCGGCAGTCGTGGTCGAAGGCGACGGGCTGTTCGCCGGTCTCGATGAGCTGCTGGTTGAGGGTGTCGAGCAGTTCGAGGAACGACATGTCGGGGCTGATGCCCTCGATCGGGTAGTCGACGAGGTGCCCGTCGGTGTCGGGGCCGGGCTGGCGCCAGACGCGCACGGTGAGTTTCACGTGTAGCTCCGCTGGGTGGGGTGGACGTAGTCGAAGTTCAGGGGTTCTTCGTGCAGCACGGGTTTCTCGCCGTATTCCCAGGCGGAGACGTGGGCGAAGTGCTCGTCGTCGCGCTGGGCTTCGCCGTCGGGGGTCTGGTGTTCTTCGCGGAAGTGCCCGCCGCAGGATTCTTCGCGCACGAGGGCGTCGAGCAGGAGCAGCTCGGCCAGTTCGAGGAAGTCGGCGACGCGGCCGGCCTTTTCGAGTTCCTGGTTGAGTTCGGCGCCGGTGCCGGGGATGCGCACGTCGCGCCAGAACTCGTCGCGCAGTTCGGGGATCCGTTCGAGGGCCTTGCGCAGGCCTTCGGCGGTGCGGGCCATGCCGCAGTGGTCCCACATCATCAGGCCGAGCTCGCGGTGGAAGGAGTCGACGCTGCGGGTGCCGTTGACCGCGAGCAGGCGGGTGATGCGGTCCGCGACCGCGGTCTGGGCCTGGGTGACGGCGGGGTCGTCGACCGCGACGTCGTCGAGGCGGCCCTGGCCGAGGTAGTCGTTGAGGGTGGCCGGGAGCACGAAGTAGCCGTCGGCCAGGCCTTGCATGAGCGCGGACGCGCCGAGCCGGTTGGCGCCGTGGTCGGAGAAGTTGGCTTCGCCGATCACGAACAGGCCGGGGATGGTGCTCTGCAGGTCGTAGTCGACCCACAGCCCGCCCATGGTGTAGTGGATGGCGGGGTAGATGCGCATCGGGACCTCGTAGGGGTTTTCCGCGGTGATGCGCTGGTACATGTCGAACAGGTTGCCGTACTTGGCTTCCACGGCCGCGCGGCCCATGCGGGTGATGGCGTCGGCGAAGTCGAGGTAGACGCCGAGCCCGCCGGGGCCGACGCCGTAGCCGGCGTCGCAGATGTTCTTGGCGGCGCGGGAGGCGATGTCGCGGGGGACGAGGTTGCCGAAGCTGGGGTAGAGGCGTTCGAGGTAGTAGTCGCGCTCGGCTTCGGGGATCTCGGCCGGCGGCCGCGGATCGCCCTTCTCCTTCGGCACCCAGATGCGGCCGTCGTTGCGCAGCGATTCGCTCATCAGCGTGAGCTTGGACTGGTGCTCGCCCGAGCGGGGGATGCAGGTCGGGTGGATCTGGGTGAAGCAGGGGTTGGCGAAGTAGGCGCCGCGCTTGTGGGCGCGCCAGATCGCGGTGGCGTTGGAGCCCTTGGCGTTGGTGGACAGGTAGAACACGTTGCCGTAGCCGCCGGTGGCGAGGACGACGGCGTCGGCGAGGTGAGTGGTGACCTCGCCGGTGACCAGGTCGCGGGCGACGATGCCGCGGGCCCGGCCGTCGACCACGATGAGGTCGAGCATTTCGGTGCGCGGGTGCAGTTCGACGTTGCCGGCGTCGATCTGCCGCGACAGGGCCTGGTAGGCGCCGATGAGCAGCTGCTGGCCGGTCTGGCCGCGGGCGTAGAAGGTGCGCTGCACCTGCACGCCGCCGAAGGAGCGGGTGTCGAGCAGGCCGCCGTACTCGCGGGCGAAGGGCACGCCCTGGGCGACGGCCTGGTCGATGATCTGCGCCGACACCTGTGCGAGCCGGTACACATTGGACTCGCGGGAGCGGAAGTCGCCGCCCTTGACGGTGTCGTAGAACAGGCGGTACACGGAGTCGCCGTCGTTGCGGTAGTTCTTCGCGGCGTTGATCCCGCCCTGCGCAGCCACGGAGTGGGCGCGCCGCGGGGAGTCCTGGAAGCAGAACTGCACGACGTGGTAACCCTGCTCGGCCAGTGTCGCGCCGGCCGAGCCGCCCGCGAGGCCGGTGCCGACCACGATCACGCGGTGCTTGCGCCGGTTGGCGGGGTTCACCAGCTTCGCCGCGAACTTGCGCTCGTCCCAGCGCCGTTCGATCGGCCCGCCCGGGGCGGTGGCGTCGGCGATCGGGTCGCCGATGGTGTACTCGAGCATCCTCAGCCCACCCATCCGGTCATGACGGAAATCGGCACGATCAGGAACCCGGCGGTGATCACCACGGCCAGCACCGTGCCGACGGTTTTGATCGTGTGGTCCTTGGTCGCGCTCCTGATGCCGAGCGTCTGCGCGGCGCTCCAGAAGCCGTGGTTGATGTGCAGCCCGAGCATCAGCAGGGCCACGATGTAGATGACGTTGACCCACCACACCTGGAAGTCGGCGACGACGTTGTGGTACGGCTCGTCGCGCACGAAGTCCTGGTTGGCCACGCCGACCGTCAGGTCCAGGATGTGCCACACGATGTACACGGCGAGCGTCGCGCCGCCCCACCGCATCGTGTGGGTCGCGAAGCTCGCGCGCGGGCGCTGCCCGTGGACGTAGCGCACGGGGCGGGCGCGACGGTCGCGTTTGGACAGTTGCACCGCGGCTGTGACGTGCAGCACCAAGGCGGCGATCAGGACGGTGCGCTGCACCCACAGGTACCAGGAGCTGTGCAGCGCCGGTTCGCCGATGGTGCGGAGCCACGCCGCGTAGTGGTTGAAGTCCTCGGGGCCGAAGAAGATCTTCAGGTTGCCCGCCATGTGCGCGAGCAAGAAGACGACGAACAGCAGCCCGGTCGCCGCCATCACGACCTTCTTGCCGATCGTCGATTCCCAGAAGATCCGCACCGCTGGGCGTTTTCGCCGCGCGGTGGCGAGTTGACTTGCCACGGCTTCGACGTTAAGGCCGCACCGACGAGAGGGCAAACACATGCTTCCTCTCGTCACGAGAGCCTGTGCCTATGATGCATTCATGCAGTTCCAGCAGCTGTCGTACTTCGTCGCGGTGGCGGAGACCCGCCACTTCACCCGAGCGGCCGAACAGGCCCGGGTCGCGCAACCGTCGCTGTCACAACAGATCCGCGCGCTCGAGCGGGACGTGGGGGCCACCCTCTTCCACCGCGTCCGCGGAAACGTGACCCTTACCGAGGCCGGGGAAACGCTGCTGCCGATCGCGCGGCGCATCCTGGCCGAGACCGAGGCGGCCTACCGCGCGATCCGGGAGCTCGACGAGCTCGGCCGCGGCCGGGTCCGGCTCGGCGCGACCCCGAGCTTGTGCACGGGCCTGCTGCCCGTGATGCTCGCGGCCTTCCGGCGCGCCTACCCCGGCATCGAACTCGTGCTGCACGAAAGCGGTTCGCGCAACCTGCAGACCGAGCTGTCGGAGGGCGCGCTCGACCTCGCGATGATCGTCGACAGCCGGGTGCGAGACGACCGCCACCTCGAAAGCACGCCGCTGTTCGTCGAAGAGCTGGTCGTGATCTCGCCGAAGGACGCGCCGGCCCCGGTCCGCGGCCGGCTCCCGATCCGCGAGCTGGCGGACCGCCCGCTGGTGATGTTCCGGCGCGGCTACGACCTGCGGGAGGCGACGGTGAACGCCTGCCGCGCCGAAGGGTTCGACCCGGTCTTCGCGATCGAGGGCGGCGAGATGGACGCCGTGCTGGAGCTCGTGCAGGCGGGTATCGGACTGGCCGTGGTGCCGAGCACGGTGGTGGGCGAGCGGTTCCGGATGACGCAGTTCACCGAACCCGGCCTGAGCCGCGTCGTGCGGCTGGCCTACCGCCGCGACGTCGAGCCGCCCCGGGCCGCGCGGGCGTTGCAGGAGGCGATTGTCCGGTTCCTCCGGGCCGAAAGTGGGCTCGGTCACCTCCCGGCGGGCATCCGCTCGCTCGTCGGCGGCTGAGCGCGGCATGATCATCTCCAGCCGAGGACGGGAGAGGCCGATGGCGGGTGCGCTGAACGAGCAGTCGGCGGTGCGGGTGCTGGAGATCGCCGGCGTGCGGTTCACGTACGTGGTGGACGGCGCGATGGCCATGGTGCGCAAGGCGTTCTTCGGCGGGGTGCCGGCGGCGTACTGGACGGAACACCCGGAGGCGCTCGACGCGCAGGGCCGCGTCGCGATGTCGGCCGGTGGCCTGCTCGTCGAACGCGAGGGCCGGGTGCTCCTGGTCGACGCCGGGCTCGGGGACGTCCGCGGCCCGGTGCTCGTCGCGGGGGAGACGGTCGGGTACTGCAACTCCGGCGCGCTGCCAGAAACGCTTGCGGCGCTTGGGCACCGGCCCGAAGACGTCGAGGCGGTCGCGTTCACGCACATCCACGTCGACCACACCGGCTGGGCCTTTTCCGGCGGCCGCAAGTTCTTCCCGTCCGCGGCCTACCTGGTCGCGCGCGCCGAGTGGGCGCCGCACGAACGGGGCGAGCTGATCCCGGGCGCCCCGGCGCGCGCCGACGTCATCGAGCCGCTGGCCGCCTCGCACCGCCTCATCGCCGACGGCGAGGAGGTGTTCCCGGGCGTGCGCGCGCTCGTGACGCCCGGCCACAGCCCGGGCCACACCTCCTACCTCGTCGAGGCCGGCGCCCAGCGCGTCCTCGCCGTCGGCGACGTCTTCCACCTCCCGGCCCAGATCACCCACCCCGACTGGCCGTCGCGCCCGGACGTCGACGCGGCGGGCGTGCTGGCGGCCCGCCGCCGCGTCGTCGCCGAACTCGAGCAGCCGGGGACGATCGGCTTCGCGTTCCACTTCGGGGACCAGGCCTTCGGCCGCGTCGTCCGGGGCGCAGACGGGCTGCGGTACTGGCAGCCGGTCGAGGCGGAAGCGGTGCTGCCGGCGCCGCGGCTGCTGGCGGACTGACGGGGGCGTGCTGGTTCGACTGCGGCCCTGAGCTGGTCGAGGCGGTGCTTCGAGCGCCGGGCGCGATCAAGCTTTGATCACGCCGGGGGAGTGTTGCGTCGGTCGGGGCACGGCCGTGGACAGGGGAGAGCACGGGTGCTATAACCGGACTACTCCATACTGCATACAACATCCAGTCGAGTGGGTGACGCCATGTCCGAGCCCCTGACCACGCCCGCCGTGCGGGAACTGCTGGACGTCTACGGACGCCGCTACCGGGTCGGTGAGAGCGATCTGGATCTGCTGGGCCGCCCGCGGAGCTGGATGCTCTGGCTCAGCGGTGCGGCCATGTTCGCGGCCGGGCTGCAGCAGTACGGGTTCGGCGCCATCGCACCCGTGCTGACGGGCGCGCACGGCTGGACGTTCACCGAAGTCGTGGTTTCGCTGGCGATCTGGGCGGTGGCGCAGGCCAGCGTCGTGTTCCCGGTCGCGTGGCTGCGTGACCGGGGCCGGCTGTCGCCGCAGGCGGCGGTGGTGCTCGGCGGCGTGTTGTGCGCGGTCGGGCTCGTGACGCTCGGGCACGCGACGAGCCTCGCGGTCGTGTTCGCCGGCTATTCGCTGCTCGGCGGCATCGGCACCGGGCTCGTCTACGGCACGTGCGTGGGCGCCGTGATGCGCTGGTTCCCCGACCGCACGGCCACGCGCGTGGGCGCGGTGAGCGGCGCGTTCGCCTACGGGAGCGTGCCGTTCGTGCTCGTCGCCGGGTTCGGGCTCACCGTCGGCAACCGCGGGGTGCTGCTCGACGTCACGGCGGCTGTCGTGCTCCTCGTGGTCGCCGGCTCGGGCGTGCTGCTGCGCTACCCGCCGCGGCACTGGTGGCCCGCCGGTGCGCCGGACCCGCGGGAGTGGGCGCGCGACAAGGTGCGCAACCGCAGCGTGTCCGCCAACCGTCCCGCCGTGCGCCACTACCGCCCGGCCGAACTGCTGCGCTGCGGCACCACCTTGGCCCTTTACCTCACGGTGGTGCTGGCGGCCGCGGTGTTGCTGTTCGACCTGGCTTACCTCGCCACGTTCGTCGCCGAACGCGGGGGTGGCACCGGCCTCGCGGCGGTCGCGCTCGCGGTGCTGGCCGGCATCACCGGCACCGGGCGCGTGCTGCTCGGGTGGCTCTCCGACCGGCTGGGCCGGCGCCGGATCCTGCAGCTGGCCCTGATCGCCGGCGCCGTCGGGCAGTTCGTGCTGTTCTACTCCGGCGAGCACCGCCACGCTTTCGGCCTCGTGCTCGGCGCCGCGCTGGCGGGCCTGGGCAACGGCTGCTGCTACACGCTGCTCACCGGGCTCGTGCGCGAGTACTTCGGCGAAGACTCGGCCCTGCAGAACTTCGGCGTCCTCTACAGTGCCAAGGCCGTCGGCGCGCTGCTCGGCATCGGGCTCGCCGCGCTGGTGGTGGCCGACCACGGCTACTTCGGCGCCTTCGCCGCCGCCGGCGCGCTCAGCCTGGCCGGCGCTGTCCTCACCGGCCGGCTCACGCAGCCGGGCCGGCCCAAGTCCCTGCTCCCCGCGCGCTGAACCCGGAGGTGGCCCCGTGGGCCGGATGACCAGCCGACGCCGGGTGTTCCGCGTCGTCGACGGAGACCTGACGATGCGGCCCGACACGCTCAGCGCTGAGGAACCGCTGGAGATCCGCGTGGCCGGGCGCGCGCTCACCATCACCATGCGCACGCCCGGCAGCGACTTCGACCTGGCGGCGGGTTTTCTCGTCGGCGAGGGCATCGTGAGCCAGGGCGCCGACATCGCCGGGATCCGGTACTGCGCCGGGGCCACAGTGGACGGTTCGAACACCTACAACATCGTCGACGTGCTCCTGCGCGAGGGGGTGCCACTGCCCGACCCCTCGATCGAGCGCAACTTCTACACCACGTCCTCGTGCGGCCTGTGCGGCAAGGCGAGCCTCGACGCCGTGCGCACCACGGTGCCGTGGCCGGTCCGGGCCGACCCGCTCTCGGTGAGCCCCGGGACCCTGGCCGAGCTCCCCGGCGCGCTGCGGGCGGCTCAGAAGGTCTTCGACCGCACGGGCGGCCTGCACGCGGCCGGGCTGTTCGACGGCGCGGGACGGCTGCTGTGCGTGCGTGAGGACGTCGGGCGCCACAACGCCGTGGACAAGGTCGTGGGCTGGGCCGCGCGCGAAGGCCGGCTGCCGCTCACCGGCACGGTGCTGATGGTGAGCGGACGGGCGTCGTTCGAGCTGGTGCAGAAGGCCGCGATGGCGGGGATCCCGTTGCTGGCGGCGGTTTCCGCACCGTCGTCGCTCGCCGTGGAGCTGGCGGAGGAGATCGGCCTGACCCTCGTCGGGTTCCTGCGCGGCTCCTCGATGAACGTCTACACGCGCGCCGACCGGCTGGGCCTGCACGACCCGCTGCGGCTCGTCGGCCACTGAGCCCGCTCGGGTGCCCGCACCGCGGCGGGCACGCGCGCACGGGGAAACCCCCTTCGCCACGGGGCAGTCGTGGCGAAGGGGGCCTGGGCTCAGCGGTTCGTGGAGTACGCGTGCGCCCCGGCGCCCGCCAGCGTGCCGCCGGCGACGATCAGGTACTCGTCGCGGATCGGCGCGCCGGCGAACCACGCCTCGAGGATCTCCCGCGTGCCCGCGGCGTAGCGGGTCTGCGCCGAGAGCGTGGAGCCCGAGGTGTGGGGCGTCATGCCGTGGTGGGGCATGGTGCGCCACGGGTGGTCGGCCGGCGCGGGCTGCGGGAACCAGACGTCGCCGGCGTACCCGGCCAGCCGGCCGCTCTCCAGCGCGCGGACGACGGCGTCCCGGTCAGCGATGCGGGCGCGCGCGGTGTTGATCAGGTACGCGCCGCGCTTCATCGTCGCGATCAGCTCGTCGCCGAACAGGCCTTCGGTCTCCGGGTGCAGCGGCGCGTTGATCGTCACGACGTCGCAGTGCGGCACCAGGTCCGCGGCGTTTTCGTGGTAGGTCAGGCCCAGCTCCCGCTCGACCTCGGCCGGCAGCCGGTGGCGGTCGGTGTAGTGCAGGTGGACGTCGAACGGCTTGAGCCGGCGCAGCACCGCGGTGCCGATGCGCCCGGCTCCGACCGTGCCCACGTGCATGCCCTCCAGGTCGTAGGAGCGGGCGACGCAATCGGCGATGTGCCACCCGCCGTCGAGCACCGTCCGGTACGCGGGCAGGTAGTTGCGCACCTGCGAGAGGATCATCATCACGACGTGCTCGGCGACGCTGATGCTGTTGGAGTAGGTGACTTCCGCGACGGTCACGCCGTGTGCGATGGCGGCGTCGAGGTCCGTGTGGTCCGAACCGATGCCGGCGGTGATCACGAGCTCGAGGTTCTTCGCCTTCTCGAAGCGTTCCGCCGTGAGGTAGGCCGGCCAGAACGGCTGGGAGACCACGACGTCCGCGTCGGGCAGCTCCCGGTCGAACACCGAGCCTTCGCGGTCCTTGTCGGAGGTGACGACCAGCTGGTGGCCCTGGCTCTCCAGGAACTCGCGCAGGCCGAGTTCACCCGAGACGCTGCCGAGCAGCGCGCCCGGGGTGAAGTCGAGCGCCTTCGGGGACGGGAGGGTCTGGCCGCCGGGGTAGCCGTCGAGGTGGGGCAGATCGTCGCGCGCGTAGGTCTTGGGGTACCCGCCGACCGGGTCGTCGTACAGCACGCAGAGCACCTTTGCCATGGTGTGTCTCCCGAGGATTTTCGTTGAGTGCCAACGACTTTCACCCTCCTCTGGCGTGCGGGGACGGTCAAAACGTTGTTCTCTATGCCGCCATCGACCCCGGCTATCGGGCAGGCCTCAGGAAACCCGCCAGCACGCGCTCGAGCGTCCCCCGGACGTCGGCCTGCGGCGCGAGCCCGAGCAGCGCCCGCGCCAGCAGCGGCTCGGGATCCCGGTCGGCGAGCACGAGCCCGATCTGCGGCGGCCGGGCCGGGTTCGCCAGGGGCACCACGCGCATGCCCGGCGGGACCCCGAACATGTGCAGCCAAGCGTGCGAGATCACGCCGGACCACCGGCGGGACGCCACGTGCGCGTACAGCCCCGACACCGTGTCGGTCTCGATCGCCGGGACCACCGACCCGCCGGCGGCGGCGAAGAACCCGTCGAGGATCCGGCGGTTGCGCATCTGCGGGCCCAGCAGGCACAGCGGCACGGTCGCCACCTCGGCCCACCGCACGCTCGGCCGGTCGGCGAGCTCGCCGTCCTCGGGCGTCAGGAGCAGGTAGCGCTCTTCGTAGAGCGGGACCGTCCGGACGGCGCCCAGTTCCTCGTCGTCCACGTAGGTCAGCGCGATGTCCAGTTCGTACTCCGCCAGCCGGCGCGTGATCTCCCGTGAGGGCAGCGATTCCAGTGTGACGCGCGCGTGCGGGTGGCGTTCGCAGAACGGCGTCGTCAGCAACGTCGCGGCCGTCAGCGACGTCGGGATCGTGCCGACCCGCAGCACCCCCGAGAGGCTGCTGCGCATCGTCGAGAGGTCTTGGCGCAGCGCGTCGCACTCGGCGAGGATGCGGTGCGCCCACAGCAGCACCCGCTCGCCTTCGGGCGTGAGGCCTTCGAACCGCCGGCCCCGGCGCACGACGGGCGCGCCCAGTTCGTGTTCGAGCTTGCGGATCGCGGCCGACAGCGAGGGCTGCGAGACGTGACACGCGTCGGCGGCCCGGGCGAAGTGCCGTTCCCGCGCGAGGGCGACGAGGTACTCCAGTTGGCGCAGCAGCACAGTTCATCCTCCCGCAGGCGGACCCGGCCGGGACAGATCGATCCGGACGATCCGGTTGCCCGCCACGCGGTTCGGGCGGAGGCTGGTCACCCGGTCCGGAGGAGGGGCAGCCATGGGGACGACGTACCTGCACGCGGTGGCATCACTCGACGGCTACATCGCCGACGAGCACGACGACGTGGGGCCGCTGCACGAGTGGTACTTCCGCGGCGATCACCCGCTCGTCGACGACGATCACGCGGAAGTGCACGGCGGCGCGCCCTTCCGCGTCTCGGCGGCTTCGGCCGAGTACGTGCGGGGCCTGTGGGCGCGCCAGAAGGTGCTGGTCGTCGGGCGGCACCAGTTCGACCTGACCAACGGCTGGGAGGGCCACCCACCGGCGAGCGACCACGTCGTGGTCGTCTCGCACCGGCCGCGGCCCGCGGACTGGCACCCGGAAGCGCCGTACCACTTCGCCGGTTCGGTGGCCCACGGCCTCGCCTTGGCGCGCGAGCTGGCCGGCGACGGCGACATCGGCGTGGGCGCGGGTGACGTCGGCGGGCAGGCGCTGGCGCTGGGCCTCGTCGACCACGTCGCCATCGACGTCGTGCCGGTCGTCTTCGGCCGGGGCAAACCGTACTTCGGCGCGGTCGCCGGCGGCCACCTGCTGCTCGGGGATCCGGACGTCGTCGTGCGCGGCGACGGGGTGCTGCACCTGCGGTATTCGGTGCGCCGCGGCTAGCCGGGTCAGGTCAGGTGCCGCAGCACCGCGGCGACCGCCGGCGCGGGATCACCCGCTGGACGCGTCACGCAGATGTGCCAGGTCGGCCCGCCGCGGGTGAACGGGCGGGTGGTGAGATCCGGGAACCGCGCGGCGACCGACGCGGGCAGGATGCAGGCGCCCAGATCGTGGCGGACGAGTTCGGCGGCCGCCTCCGCGTCCGTCACCTCGTGGGCGACGACGCGGCGCACCTGAGCCGTCTGGAAGGCGCGGTCGGTGGCCTCGCGGTTGGCCCAGCCGGGCGCGAAGTCCACCACCGCTGCCGTCGCCGCGTCGGCGGCGGTGATCGGGCGGTCGGCGGCCCGGTCGTCCGAGCCGCTCACGAACAGCATCGCCTCGCGGCGCAGCGGCCGCGCGACCAGGCCTTCGGCCACCACGCAGTTCTCGACCGCCACCAGAACGTCCACTGCGGACTCCCGGAGCGCGGCGAGCAGCTGCCGCGGAGGGGCCATCCGCACCTGGACCTGCACGCCCGGGTGCTCGCGCCGCAGCGCGGCCAGGGCGCGGTGCGGATCGGGCCACGCGCCGGGCATCACGCCGATGCGGACGCGCCCGCCGAGCTTCCAGCGCGCACCGTCGACGGTGGCACGGGCGTACTCCGCGGCTTGCAGCGCCGCACGCGCGGCGGGCAGGAACGCGCGCCCGGCCGGGGTGAGCGCGACGCGGTGCGTGGTGCGTTCGAACAGCGACGTGCCGAGATCGCGTTCGAGGGCGCGGACCACCGTCGACACCGTCGACTGCACGGTGTGCAACCGGTGCGCCGCGGCGGTGAAACCGCCCTCCTCGGCGACCGCGACGACGATCTCCAGCTGACGCAGGTCCATGCACCCTCCAGTCTCAGCGCCGCCCGCCCGGCAGCGGCAGCAGTTCGACGGCGCCGCCCGTGAACCCCGGCGGCACCACCGCGAGCGCGTCGGCGAGCGCCGCGCCCCACAGCGACCCGGGCCGATCGTGGCCCACCGGCGTCACCGACCCGCCTGACCACGCGACCGGCACGAGCCGCGTGTCCTTCTCGTGCACCGGCAGCGCCGCGGCGGCTCGCGCCGTCACCGGCGGTGGTGCGCGGTGCCCGCCCAGCCGCAGCAGCAACGGCGACAGCAGCGTCAGCCCCGCCGCCAGCGCCGCGAACGGGTTGCCGGGCAGCCCCGCCACGCACCGCCCGTCCGGCAGGACCGCGAGCAGCTGCGGGTGCCCCGGCCGGCACGCGACGCCGTCCACGCGCACGTCGGCCAGCAACGCCCGCAGCACGCCGCGCAGGTGGTCCGCCGGGCCCTTCGACGTCGCCCCGCACACCACCACCACGTCGGCGTCGCCCTCGGTCAGGGCGGCGGTGAGCGCCGAGGGCTGATCGGCCAGCCGTACCAGCCCGTGTTCGTCGGCGCCCGCGGCCGCCAGCAGGCCGGGCAGCATCGGGCCGATGGCGTCCCGCACCCGTCCCGGCGCGGGCACGCCCGAGGTCTGGACCTCGTCGCCGGTCACGACCACCGCCACGCGCGGCCGGCGGTGCACCAGCAGCGTGTCGTGCCCGGCGGCCGCCGCCGCGCCCAGCACGGCGGCGGTCACCGTCGTCGAGGTGGCCAGCAGCTCCTCACCTTCGGGACAGTCCTCGCCGCGGCGCCGCACGTGCTTGCCGGTCACCGCTTCGCCGGACACTCGCCGTCCACTGTGGACGGCGAGCTCGACCGGCAGCACCGCCCGCGTGCCCGGCGGCACGGGAGCGCCCGTGGCGATCTCGATCGCCGTGCCGGGCGCGAGCGTCCGCGGGTACGGCTCGCCGCCGGCCCGGACCGCGCCCACCACGGTCCACGGCCCGGGCCCGGCGACGGCGTACCCGTCCATCGCGGAGTTGTCATACGCCGGCATCGCCGTGAGGGCCCGGACCGGGCTCGCCAAAGCCCCGCCCAGCGCTTCGGCCAGCGGCAGCTCCACCGCCTCGAGCGGCTTCACCGCGTCGCGGGCGATCCGGCGGGCTTCGGCCCATCCCCGGTGCATGGCGTCCCTCCTAATCCGGCCGGATCGCGGCCCCGACCTCCGTCATCGCCCCGGTCCGCTCGTCGTACACGAACCCTCGCACGGACGAAGTGTGGGGCAGGAACGGGCTGCTGCGCACCCGTCTCAGGCACTGCCGCACGTCCTGCTCCGCGTCGGTGAACGCTTCGGCCGACCAGGGCGGCCGGATGCCGGTGCCTTCCTCGACCTGCCGCGCGAACTCCGTGTCCGTGAAGGTTCGCATGCCGCAGTCCTCGTGGTGGACCAGGACGATCTCCCGGGTACCCAGCAGCCGCTGGCTCACCGCGAGCGAGCGGATCGCGTCCTCGGTCACTGCGCCGCCGGCGTTGCGGATCACGTGAGCGTCGCCTTCTTCCAGTCCCAGCAGGCGGTACACGCTGATGCGCGCGTCCATGCACGCCACCACCGCCACGCGCCGCCGCGGCCGCTTCGCCAGCCGGCTGTGGTCGAGACCGCGGTGGTAGCGCCGGGCGTTCGCGACGAGTTCGTCGATGTCGCCCACGGCTACGCCGTCCCCGCCAGGACCTCGCGCACCAGCCGCGCGGTCTCGCTCGGGGTCCGGCCGACCCGGATGCCCGCCGCCTCCAGCGCTTCCTTCTTCGCGGCGGCGGTGCCGGCCGAGCCGGAGACGATCGCGCCGGCGTGGCCCATCGTCTTGCCCTCCGGCGCGGTGAACCCGGCGACGTAGCCGACGACGGGCTTGCTCACGTTCGCCCGGACGTAGGCGGCCGCGCGTTCCTCCGCGTCGCCGCCGATCTCGCCGATCAGCACGATCACGTCGGTGTCGGGGTCCTTCTCGAACGCCTCGATCGCGTCGATGTGCGTGGTCCCGATGACCGGATCGCCGCCGATGCCGACGCACGTGGAGAACCCGATGTCCCGCAGTTCGTGCATCAGCTGGTAGGTCAGCGTGCCCGACTTGGACACGAGCCCGATCCGGCCGGGGCCGGTGATGTCCGCGGGGATGATGCCCGCGTTGGACAGCCCGGGGGAGATGAGCCCGGGGCAGTTCGGCCCGACGATGCGCGTTTTGCCGCCCTTGGCCACCGCGTGCGCCCAGAAGACCGCGGAGTCGTGCACCGGCACGCCCTCGGTGATCACCACGGCCAGATCGATCTCCGCGTCGATCGCTTCGAGCACGGCGTCCTTGACGAACGGCGGCGGCACGAACAGCACCACGACGTCGGCGCCGGTCGCGGTCATCGCGTCGGCGACGCTGCCGAACACCGGCAGCTCGTGCTCGCCGATCGCCACCTTCGTCCCCGCCTTGCGCGGGTTCACCCCGCCGACGACGTTCGTGCCGGCGGCGAGCATCCGCCCGGTGTGCTTGGTGCCCTCGGCGCCGGTCATGCCCGACACGACGACACGGCTGGTCTGGTCCAGGAAGATCGCCACTTCTCAGGCCTCCGTGCTAGCTGGGACGGTCGCGAGCTTGGCCGCCTCGCGGGCGGCGTCGTCCATGGTCTCGACCACGGTCACGAGCGGGTGGGCGGCTTCGGCGAGGATCCGCCTGCCCTCGGCCACGTTGTTGCCGTCGAGCCGGACCACCAGCGGTTTCGCCGCCGCGTCGCCCAGGATGCCCAGCGCCTGCACGATGCCGTCGGCCACGGCGTCGCACGCGGTGATGCCGCCGAAGACGTTCACGAACACGCTGCGCACGGCCGGGTCGCCGAGGATCACGCCGAGCCCGGCCGACATCACGGCCGCCGACGCGCCGCCGCCGATGTCGAGGAAGTTCGCCGGGCCCCGCGCGCCGACCTCGGCGGCCGCGGCGGCGACGACGTCCAAAGTGGACATGACGAGTCCGGCGCCGTTCCCGATGACGCCGATGTCGCCGTCGAGCTTCACGTAGTTGAGCCCGAGCTCCTTCGCGGTGCGCTCGAGCGGGTCGCCCGCACTCGGGTCGGCGAAGTCGGCGTGGGCGGGGTGGCGGAACTCGGCGTTGGCGTCGAGGGTGACCTTGCCGTCGAGCGCGATCACCGAGCCGTCGCCCGTGCGCGCCAGCGGGTTCACCTCCACGAGCGTGGCGTCCTCGGCGACGAACACCTCCCACAGGCGCACCAGCACGCCCGCGATCTCGTCCGCGACCTCGGCGGGGAACCGCGCCGCCGCAACGATCTCGCGCGCCTTGGCCGGGTCCACGCCGGTGAGCGCGTCGACCGGCACCTTCGCCAAGGCCTCGGGCCGCGTCGCCGCGACCTCCTCGATCTCCACGCCGCCGGCGACCGACGCCATGGCGAGGAACGTGCGGCCGGCGCGGTCGAGCAGGTAGGAGACGTAGTACTCCTCGGCGATGTCGCTGGCCTCGGTCACCAGCACCTTGTGCACGGTGTGGCCCTTGATGTCCATGCCGAGGATGTCGTCGGCGACCTGCTCGGCGTCGTCGGGCGTCTTGGCGAGCTTCACGCCGCCCGCCTTGCCGCGCCCGCCGGTCTTCACCTGGGCCTTGACCACCACGGGCCCGCCGACGAGCACCGCCGCGGCGCGGGCTTCCTCCGGACTCGTGGCGACGCGGCCGCGGGGGACCGGGACGCCGTGCGCGGAGAACAGCTCACGCGCTTCGTGTTCGAACAGATCCATCGGAGTCCTTCCTGCTGGGCCTTTTCCGGCCACGAACGGGACGTGGGACGACAGGGCCACCCGGCGCCGGGCACGCGGTGATCGCGCGCCGCGCGAGGTGAAAAACCTTCGGCAAAACCTGCGGATGGCCCTGGACAGCGGGTCGCTCGGAGAGTAATCCTAATGCCTACCTCATACGGTATGCAATCTACAGTTTCCGACGAAGGTGCCGCTGACCTGGAGAGATGTCCTTCGCCGCGGGCTGTGGACCGACGGCAAGCGCACCGGAACGAGCGCGCGGATCAGAGAGGTCCGGCGTGAGACAAGAGGAGTTGAGCAATGGCGCCAACCACGACCGGCCAGAACGTCGACAAGGACCGGGCCGCCCCTTCGACGAACGGCGGCGAGCCGGCTCCGGACACGATCTCCGGTGGGCACCTGGTGGCCAAGGCGCTCAAGGCCGAGGGCGTCGACACGATCTTCACCCTGTGCGGCGGGCACATCATCGACATCTACGACGGCTGCGTCGACGAGGGCATCAACGTCATCGACGTACGCCACGAGCAGGTGGCCGCGCACGCGGCCGACGGCTACGCGCGCATCACCGGCCGTCCCGGCTGCGCGGTCGTCACCGCCGGCCCGGGCACGACGGACGCGGTCACCGGCGTCGCCAACGCGCTGCGCGCGGAGAGCCCGATGCTGCTGATCGGCGGCCAGGGCGCGCTGAGCCAGCACAAGATGGGGTCGCTGCAGGACCTCCCGCACGTCGACATGATGAGCCCGATCACCAAGTTCGCCGCGACCGTGCCGTCGACCGCCCGCGCGGCCGACCTGGTGTCGATGGCGTTCCGCGAGGCCTTCGCCGGCGCCCCCGGGCCGTCGTTCCTCGAGATCCCGCGCGACGTACTCGACGCGCGGGTCCCGCTGTCCGCGGCCCGCATCCCCGAAGCCGGCCGCTACCGCGCTTCGACGCGCAACGCCGGCGATCCCGCCGACATCGAGCGTCTCGCCGATCTGCTCGTGCACGCCAAGAAGCCGGCGATCCTGCTCGGCAGTCAGGTCTGGACCACGCGGGCGACCGAACCGGCGACGGAACTCGTGCGCTCGCTGAACGTCCCCGCGTTCATGAACGGCGCGGGCCGCGGCACGCTGCCGCCGGGCGACCCGCACCACTTCCAGCTGGCGCGCAGGTACGCGTTCAACAACGCGGACCTGATCGTGATCGTCGGCACGCCGTTCGACTTCCGCATGGGCTACGGCAAGCGCCTCTCGCCCGACGCCACGGTGGTGCAGATCGACCTGGACTACCGCACCGTCGGCAAGAACCGCGACATCGACCTCGGCATCGTCGGCGACGCCGGCCAGATCCTCGCCGCGGTGTCGGCGGCGGCTTCCGGGCGCGTCGACAACGGCGCGGTGGCGCGCAAGCCGTGGCTCGAGGAACTGCGCGCGGTGGAGGAGCAGGCCAAGGAGAAGCGGCTGCCGCAGCAGCACTCCGACGCGAACCCGATCCACCCGTACCGGCTGGTGCACGAGATCAACGAGTTCCTCACCGAGGACTCGATCTACATCGGCGACGGCGGCGACATCGTCACCTTCTCCGGTCAGGTCGTGCAGCCGAAGTCGCCGGGGCACTGGATGGACCCGGGTCCGCTCGGCACGCTCGGCGTCGGCATCCCGTTCGTGATGGCTGCCAAGCACGCCCGCCCGGACAAGGAAGTCGTCGCGCTCTTCGGCGACGGCGCGTTCTCGCTGACCGGCTGGGACTTCGAGACGCTGGTGCGGTTCAACCTGCCCTTCGTCGGGATCGTCGGCAACAACTCGTCGATGAACCAGATCCGCTACGGCCAGGCGCAGAAGTACGGCCTGGCGCGCGAGCGCATCGGCAACACGCTCGGCGACGTCCGCTACGACGAGTTCGCCCGCATGCTGGGCGGCTACGGCGAAGAGGTCCGCGACCCCGCCGACATCGCGCCGGCGCTGCAGCGCGCCCGAGAGTCGGGCAAGCCGTCGCTGATCAACGTCTGGGTCGACCCGGACGCGTACGCCCCCGGAACCATGAACCAGACGATGTACAAGTAGTCGGGAGGCACGAGAAATGGGAAAGGCACTCGATGGCGTCCGCGTCCTCGACATGACCCACGTCCAGTCGGGACCGTCGTCGACCCAGATCCTCGCCTGGCTGGGCGCGGACGTGATCAAGCTGGAGACCCCGGGGCGCGGTGACATCACCCGCGGCCAGCTGCGCGACCTGCCCGGAGTGGACAGTCTCTACTTCACGATGCTCAACGGCAACAAGCGCAGCATCACGCTGAACATGAAGAGCGACGAGGGCAAGGAGATCTTCACCAAGCTGGTGTCCTCAGTGGACATCCTGGTCGAGAACTTCGGCCCCGGTGTGGTGGACCGCTTCGGGTTCTCGTGGGAGAAGCTGCAGGAGATCAACGAGCGGCTGATCTACGCCTCGATCAAGGGCTTCGGCCCGGGCCGCTACGCCGACTTCAAGGCCTACGAGGTGATCGCGCAGGCCATGGGCGGCTCCATGAGCACCACCGGTTTCGAAGAGGGCCCGCCCACCGCCACCGGCGCGCAGATCGGCGACTCCGGCACCGGCATCCACCTCGTCGCCGCGATGCTCGCCGCGCTGTACCAGCGCACGAACACCGGCCGCGGGCAGCGGGTGCAGGTCGCCATGCAGGACGCGGTGCTCAACCTCTGCCGCGTCAAGCTGCGCGACCAGCAGCGGCTGGCCCACGGGCCGCTCGGCGAGTACCCCAACGACGTGTTCGGCGAAGAGGTCCCGCGCTCGGGCAACGCCTCCGGTGGCGGCCAGCCCGGCTGGGCGGTGCGCTGCGCACCCGGCGGTCCGAACGACTACATCTACGTGATCGTCCAGCCGGTGGGCTGGGCTCCGCTGACCCAGCTGATCGGGCAGCCCGAGCTTTCCGAGGACCCGGAGTGGGCCACGCCCGAGGCCCGGCTGTCCAAATTGGACAAGGTGTTCGCGCTCGTGGAGCAGTGGACCGAGCGCCACACCAAGTGGGAGGTCATGGAGAAGCTCAACGCCCACAACATCCCGTGCGGACCGATCCTGTCCACGAAGGAACTCATCGAGGACGAGACGCTCGCCACGCTGGGCTCCGTGGTCGAGGTCGACCACCCCGAGCGCGGGAAGTTCAAGACGGTGGGCTGCCCGCTCAAGCTGTCCGACTCCCCGGTCGAGGTGGGCCGTTCCCCGCTGCTGGGCGAGCACAACGACCAGGTGCTGGGCGAACTCGGCTACGGCACCGACGAACTCGAGCGGCTGCGCACCGCCGGCGTGATCTGAGGAGAGGACCGGATGACCACGGAAACCGGCCGCGAAGCGGTCGAGCAGATCCTGGCGAAGGCGGCGGCGGAGGGACGCTCGTCCCTGACCGCCCCCGAAGGCCGCGCCGTGTGCGAGGCCTACGGCATCCCCACCCCGCAGGAGCGGCTGGCGACCTCGGCCGACGAGGCGGTCGCGCAGGCGCAGGAGATCGGCCTGCCGGTGGTGCTGAAGATCGTGTCGCCCGACATCCTGCACAAAACCGAGGCCGGCGGCGTGCTCGTCGGCCTGCGCACCCCGAAGGAGGTCGCCGAGGGCTACGCCACGATCCTGGCCAACGCCAAGGCCTACGACGAGAACGCGGCGATCGTCGGCGTTCAGGTGCAGCAGATGCTGACCAGCGGCCAGGAGGTCATCATCGGGTCGGTCACCGACCAGACCTTCGGCAAGATCGTCGCCTTCGGCCTCGGCGGGGTGCTCGTCGAGGTGCTGAAGGACGTGACCTTCCGCCTGGCGCCGACGTCGGAGGACGAGGCACTGTCCATGGTGGACGGTATCGCGGCGGCCGAGGTGCTCAACGGCGTCCGCGGTGGTGAGGCGGTGGACAAGAAGGCGCTCGCCACCGTCGTGCACGACCTCTCGCGCCTGGTCACCGACTTCCCGCAGCTGGCGGAGGTCGACCTCAACCCGGTGCTCGCCACGGCCGAGGGCGCGACCGCCGTCGACGTGCGCATCCTCGTCGACCCCGAGGCGGCGAAGGAGCCACTGCGGTTCACGCAGGAGGAGATCCTCGCGGCGATGAACCGGATCATGAAGCCGGCCGCGATCGCGGTGATCGGGGCTTCGGCCGAGACCGGCAAGATCGGCAACTCGGTGATGAAGAACCTCGTCAACGGTGGCTACGCGGGGGAGATCCACCCGATCAACCCCAAGGCAACGGAGATCCTGGACCGCAAGGCGTACGCGAGCATCAGCGACGTGCCCGGTGACGTGGACGTGGCGGTGTTCGCGATCCCGGCGAAGTTCGTGCCCGCGGCGCTGGAAGAGGCCGGCAAGAAGGGCGTGGCCGGGGCGATCCTGATCCCGTCGGGGTTCGGCGAGACCGGGAACATCGAGCTGCAGAACGAGGTCGTCGCGATCGCGCGCAAGCACGGCGTGCGCATCCTCGGCCCCAACATCTACGGCTACTACTACACCCCGGAGAACCTCTCGGCGACGTTCTGCACCCCGTACGACGTCAAGGGCGGTGTCGCGCTCTCCTCGCAGAGCGGTGGCATCGGCATGGCGATCCTGGGCTTCAGCCGGTCGGCCGGCATGGGCGTGTCGTCCATCGTGGGCGTGGGCAACAAGGCGGACATCGACGAGGACGACCTGCTCACGTTCTTCGAGCACGACGACAACACCCAGCTCGTCGCGATGCACCTCGAAGACCTCAAGGACGGCCGCTCCTTCGCGGAGACCGCCAAGCGTGTCTCGGCGAAGAAGCCGGTGGTCGTGCTCAAGGCCGGGCGCACCTCGCAGGGCGCCAAGGCGGCGAGCTCGCACACCGGCGCGCTGGCCGGCAACGACAAGGTCTACGACGACATCCTGCGCCAGAGCGGCGTGATCCGGGCGCCGGGGCTCAACGACATGCTCGAGTACGCCCGCGGCATCCCGCTGCTGCCCACGCCGAAGGGCGAGAACGTCGTGATCATCACCGGTGCCGGCGGCTCGGGCGTGCTGCTGTCGGACGCCTGCGTGGACAACGGCCTCACGCTCATGGAGATCCCCGGTGACCTCGACGAGGCGTTCCGGAAGTTCATCCCGCCGTTCGGCGCGGCCGGCAACCCGGTGGACATCACGGGTGGCGAGCCGCCGTCGACGTACCGGAACACGATCGCCCTCGGGCTCGAGGACGACCGCATCCACTCCCTGATTCTCGGCTACTGGCACACGATCGTCACGCCGCCGATGGTCTTCGCGGAGCTCGTGGTCGACGTCGTCGAGGAGTACCGCAAGAAGGGGATCCACAAGCCCGTGGTGGCGTCGCTGTCCGGGGACGTCGAGGTGGAGCAGGCGAGCGACCACCTCTACGCCCACGGCGTCGTCGCCTACCCGTACACGACCGAGAAGCCGGTGGCGGTACTCGGTGCCAAGTACCGCTGGGCGCGGTCGGCCGGTCTGCTCGGCTGATCACTTCCGGCGAGAGGGAAGGAGGCGTATCTTGCCGGACACCTAGCCGTCGGTGAAGCGGGGGACGGGACACCAGCACAAGAAGCGCCGGGCGCGCGCGGTCGCGCCCGGCGGGGGACAGGAGCCAACCCCACTCAGAGGGAACCGAAGTCACTGTTGACGAAAGAGAACTCTCATGACCGCAGCCCAACCGACGTACCAGGAGATCGTCGACGCCAACGGACGCACCTACCGCATCGGTGAAAGCCCCCACGACATCATGGGCCGCTCCCGGGCTTTCATGGTCTGGTTGCCGTGGGTCGCCATGATGGCGGTGAGTGTGTTCGAGTACGGCTGGGGAGCCGTCGAAGGAACACTGGAGGAAAAATACGGCTGGTCGCTCACGGACGCGTTCTGGCTGGCCAGCATCTGGGCCGTTTTCCAGGCCGCGGTGGCCTTTCCGGCCGGGCGCCTGCGTGAGAAGAACATCGTCTCGGCGAAGACCGCCATGCTCGTGGGTGCGGTCTGTGCCGGGATCGGCTACTTCACCATCGCCCACAGCGGGAACCTGGTGCTGGCCTTCATCGGGTACTCGGTGCTCGGCGGCACCGGTGCCGGTCTGGTCTACGCCACCTGTATCAACATGGTCGGCAAGTGGTACCCGGAGAAGCGCGGTGCGCGCACCGGTTTCGTGAACGGCGGCTTCGCCTACGGTTCGGTGCCGTTCATCTACCTGTTCAGCGCGTTTCTCGGGCACGAGAACCTGACGATCACCCTCGACGCGATCGGCCTCTACATGCTGCTCGTCGTCGGGATCTGCGGGTTCCTCTTCAAGGACCCGCCGAAGAACTGGTGGCCGTCGGAGGTCGACCCGATCGCGTGGCTGAAGGGCAAGTCCTCGGGCAAGGCCAAGAGCCTCGAGAAGAACCCGCCGGCCGTCCGGCAGTTCACCCCGATGGAAGCGATCAGGACCGGCATGCTCCCGCTGATGTGGGTCACGCTGATCGTGATCGGCGGTGTCTCGCTGTTCGGCATCAACTTCCAGGTGGACTTCGCCAAGGAAAGCGGCTTCGGCGCGTTCGTCGTCGCGTCGTCGGCGGGTCTGCTGGCCATCGTGAACGGCACCGGCCGGGCGCTCGTCGGCTGGGCGTCGGACCGCATCGGCCGGAAGCAGACGCTGTTCTGGGTGCTCGTGATCGCGGGTATCGCGCAGTTCGGCGTGATGTGGTCGGGCAACTCCCACAGCCTGTTCTGGTTCATGGTGTTCGCGATCGTGACCGGATTCGGCAGTGGTGCGTTCTACCCGATGTTCGCCGCGCTCGTGCCGGACTACTTCGGTGAGAACCACAACGCGACGAACTACGGCATCGTCTACAGCGCCAAGCTCATCGGCGGTGTCGGCGGTGGTGGTCTCGCCGCGGGCGTGATCGTGGCGTGGGGCTACACCGGCGCCTACGTGCTGGCCGGCTGCATCGCGCTGCTCTCGGCCGTGATGGTGCTGTTCCTGCGCCAGCCGGGCCGTCGCCACGGGCCGAACGCGTCGGAACAGAGCGAGTCCGACGTCATCGCGCAGGCCTCACCGGCCACCGGAACCGCCGGCAGCTGACGCCTGCCGGGGATCCGGGAACGGGGCCCGGGAGTGAAGGGGGCGGCTGACGCCCGCCCCCTTCACTCCCGGGCTGCTTCGGGCCGCTCGTGGAACGCCTGCCGCGTGCGCTCCGTGTGCTGGGCCATGATCTTCTCCGCCTTCTCGGCGTCGTGGGCGGCGATGGATTCGATCAGCTCGGCGTGCTCGTGCCACGCGTCGCGCCCGCGCGGGCGGGCGATCGGCGTGTAGTACCAGCGCACCCGGCGGTCGACGAGCCCGATCAGCTCGGAGAGCACGGCGTTGCCGGTGAGCTCGGTGATGTAGGAGTGCAGGTCGGCGTTGGCCGAGACGAGCGCTTCGCTGTCGTCGTCGGCGAGGGCGGCGAGGCCGGCGTTCTGCAGCTCCCACAGCCGGGCGATGTGCTCGTCGGACGCGCAGGTGGCGGCCAGGCGCGCGGAGTGCGTTTCCAGCACGGCACGGACTCCGAGCAGCTGGTCGGCTTCCTCGTCGGTGGGCAGGTGCACGAACGCGCCCTGCGCGGGCCGCAGGTCGACCCAGCCCTCGGTCTGGAGGCGCTGCAGTGCTTCGCGCACCGGCTGGCGGCTGACGCCGAGGTATTCGGCGAGGTCGGCTTCGACCAGGTGCTGTCCCGGTTCGAGCGTGCGGTTGATGATCAGCTCGGCGAGTGCTTCGTACACGACCTGGCGCAACGGGGCCGGGCGTTCGACGCGCTTGGCGGAGGCGTCCGCGAGGGAACCCTTGGCCCGGCGGCCGGTAGGTCCGCGATCGGGCAGGGGAGAGGCGGTCTGGCTCACGGTGCACCTCGGCTCGGATGTGGAAAAAGGGAGTGGGAAGGCGGGGTCCGATGCCCTGCGAATTCGAGGATACAGGTTTTGGTATGCAAAATCCCAACTCTTCACTCTGTGGGCTGGATCTCAGCCCGAGCGGATCGCCCGACCTGGCGTTTCGGCTCGAATCCCTGCTCCGGCCGGGTGTCATCGGCGGATTCCATGACCGGAGCCTGGCGCTGGGGCACATCACGGGATACTGTATGCAATCGCTGTGTTCGACCGAGCGGGAGGCACACCATGCGGGTTGCTGTTCTGGGCGCGGGCGCGATCGGCGCCTACGTGGGTGCGGCGTTGCACCGAGGCGGCACCGAGGTCCATCTGGTCGCGCGCAAAGCCCACCTCGAGGCGATGCGCGAACACGGAGTGCGGGTGCTGAGCCCCCGGGGCGACTTCACCGCACGTCCCCACGTCACCGACGACCCGGCCGAGGTCGGCCCGGTCGACTTCGTCTTCCTCGGGCTCAAGGCCCACTCCTACCCGAGCAGCGGTGAGCTGCTCGAACCGCTGCTGGGACCGGACACCGCGCTCGTCGCGGCGCAGAACGGCATCCCGTGGTGGTACTTCCACGGCCTGGCCGGGCACCCCCTGGAGGGCCACCGCGTCGAGACCGTGGACCCCGGCGGCGCGACGAGCCGGGTCATGGCCGTCGAGCGCGCCATCGGCTGCGTCGTCTACTGCTCGACCGTGATCGAGGAGCCGGGCGTGATCCGGCACCTGGAGGGCACGCGCTTCTCCCTCGGCGAGCCCGCGGGCGGGATTTCGCCCCGCTGCGGCGCGCTGTCCGAGGCGATGATCACCGGCGGGCTCAAGGCCCCCGTGGAACCGAACCTGCGCGACGACATCTGGGTCAAGCTCATGGGCAACGTCGCCTTCAACCCGCTGAGCGCGCTGACGCGGGCGACGATGGCCGAGATCTGCGAGCACGACGAGACGCGCGACCTCGTCGCCACGATGATGACCGAAACCCTCGCGATCGCCCGCGCGGCCGGGGCGGATCCGCGGGTCTCCGTGGAGAAGCGGATCGACGGCGCCTGGCGCGTCGGTCACCACAAGACGTCGATGCTGCAAGACCTGGAAGCCGGCAAGCCGCTGGAGATCGACGCCATCATCGGCGCCGTCGTCGAGCTGGCCGAGCTCACCGGGGTGCCCGCGCCCGCGTTGCGGCACGTGCACGCGGCCATCGGCTTGCTGAACCGCACGGCCACCGCCGTGCCGGTCGGCTAGAACCACCACCCACCACCCGGAGGCAAGAGGATGAAGCGCAGGCAGAGCACGACGCCGTACGCCCGGCTGACCGAACCCCTCGTGCGGGACTCGGGCGTGCTGCGACCGGCGACCTGGGAAGAGGCGCTCGACCGCGCCGCGGAGGGATTCCGGCGCACGCTGGAGACGAAGGGCCCCGAGGCCTTCGGCATGTTCTCCTGCGCCCGGGCCACCAACGAGATGAACTACGTGGCCCAGAAGTTCACCCGCGCCGTGATGGGCACCAACAACGTGGACTCGTGCAACCGGACCTGCCACGCCCCGAGCGTGGCGGGCCTGGCGCGCGTGTTCGACAGCGGCGGCGGAACGTCGTCGTACCAGGAGATCGAAGACGCCGACGTCATCGTGATCTGGGGTGGCAACCCGCGCGAGGCCCACCCGATCTTCTTCCAGCACGTGCTCAAGGCGGTCCACAAGGGAGCGAAGCTGTTCGTCGTGGACCCGCGGCGCACGAGCACGGCGGAGTGGGCGCACCGGCTGCTGCAGCTGGAGGTCGGCACCGACATCCCGCTGGCCAACGCGATCGCCCGCGAGATCATCCACTCCGGACTCGCCAACACCACGTTCATCGAGCGCGCCACCGAGGGCTACGAGGAGTTCGCGGCGTCGGTCGAGCCGTGGACGCTCGAGGTCGCCGAGCAGGTGACGAAGGTGCCGGCCGAGCTGATCAAGGAGCTGGCGCACGCCTACGCGCGCGCCGACCGCGGGCAGATGTCGTGGACGCTCGGGATCACCGAGCACCACAACGGCACCGACAACGTGCTGTCGCTGATCAACCTGTCGCTGCTGGCCGGGCAGGTCGGGCGCTACGGCGCCGGGCTGAACCCGTTGCGCGGGCAGAACAACGTGCAGGGCGGCGGCGACATGGGCGCGATCCCGGACCGGCTGCCCGGTTTCCAGGACGTGCTGGACCCGGCGGTGCGGGAGAAGTTCGACGCCGTCTACGGCTCGCACATCCCGCCGTACAAGGGCAAGAACCTCACGCAGATGCTCGACGCGATGGAGGACGGCACGCTCACCTGCGTGTACGTGGTGGGGGAGAACCCCGTGCAGTCCGAAGCGGACTGCGAGCACACGATCAAGCGGCTGTCCAACGTCGACCACCTGGTGGTGCAGGACATCTTCCTCACGAAGACGGCGCAGCTGGCCGACGTCGTCCTGCCCGCCTCCGCCGCGTGGTGCGAGAGCGACGGCACCTTCACCAACAGCGAGCGGCGGGTGCAGCGCGTGCGCAAGGCGGTGGACCCGCCGGCCGGCGCGCGCGACGACATCGAGCTGATCTGCGAGCTGGCCCGCCGCCTCGGTCACGACTGGCACTACAGCGGCGCCGACGGGAGCGAGGTGTGGGACGAGCTGCGCTCCCTGTCGCCGATCCACGCCGGGATGAGCTACCAGCGGCTCGAGGAGCTCGGCGGGATCCAGTGGCCGTGCTACCGCGAAGATGCGCTGGAGCCGTCGTTCCTCCACGCCCGGCTGTGGGCCGAGGACCCGGCCGAACGCGGCCGGCCGGCACCGTTCACGGTGCTGCGCCACAGTCCGCCGGTCGACGTCCTCGACGAGGAGTTCCCGCTGCGCCTCACCACGGGTCGCCGGCTCGACTCGTACAACACCGGCGTGCAGTCCGGCGGGTTCCCGTCGCCGCGGCGGCGCGGTGAGACGCTCGACCTCTGCGCGGCCGACGCGGCGCAGCTGGGCGTCGTGGAAGACGAGCTGGTGCAGATCTCGTCCCGGCGCGGCGCGATCGTCGCCCCGGTCCGGATCGACGAGGGGCTGCGGCCCGGCCTGGCGTTCATGACGTTCCACTTCCCGGACGAGGTCGACGTCAACGTGATCACCATCGAGGCGACGGACCCGGTCGCGGGCACGGCCGAGTACAAGGCCGCGGCGATCCGGGTGGACAAGCTCCCACCGGGGGGTCCAGGGGGGCTCGCCCCCCGGCTGGGGTCTGGGGCTCGGTCCCAGGTTCAAGAGCGCGCGGTCGCGGGCTGAGGGGGGCGGGCATGGACCTCCAGTTCCTGGACCTCGCCGCCTCGGCGGAAGAACGCGCGGCGGTCGACGCGCTGCCGGCCGGCGCGGGCCGCGATCAGCTGCTGCCGGCGCTGCACGCGGTGAACGACCGCGTCGGCTGGATCAGCCAGGGCGCGCTGAACTACATCTGCGAGAAGCTGCACGTGCCGCCGGCCGACGCGTACGGCGTCGCGAGCTTCTACTCGCTGTTCTCGCTCACCGAGCGGCCCGAGCGCGTGGTGCACGTGTGCACCGACCTCGCGTGCCGGGTCAACGGCGCCGACACGGTGTGCGAGACGCTCACCGAGCACCTCGGGCCCGCGGGCAAGGCGCGCGGAGGCGTGACGTGGCTGCGCAGCCCGTGCCTGGGCGTGTGCGAGAAGGCGCCGGCGGCGCTGGCGTTCGAGGCCGGCGACCCGCCGGGCACCGAACTGGTCGCGCCGGCCACCGGCGCGTCGGTGGTGCTGGCGGCGCGGCGGTCACCGTCCACGGCGGACGGTGCCGCGCCGGTGCTGCACCAACCGGACCGCGAGTCGCTGCGGCTGCTGCGCCGGGTCGGGGCGGTCGACCCGGAGAGCCTCGACGACTACCGCGCCACCGGTGGGTACGCGGCGCTGCGCAACGCGTTGCAGCTCGGGCCCGCGGGGGTCATCCGCGAGGTCACCGACTCCGGGCTGATGGGCCGCGGCGGCGCCGCGTTCCCGACCGGGCGCAAGTGGGACGGCGCGGCGCGCCAGCCCGAGCTGCCGCACTACCTGGTGTGCAACGCGGACGAGAGCGAGCCCGGCACGTTCAAGGACCGGGTGCTGCTGGAGGGCGACCCGTTCGCCATGGTCGAGTCGATGACGATCGCCGCCTACGCGATCGGTGCGACGCACGGGTTCCTGTACCTGCGCGGTGAGTACCCGCGGGCGCGGCGGCTGGTGCAGAACGCGATCGACGCCGCTCGCGAACGCGGGTTCCTCGGCGTGGACATCATGGGTCACGAGGGGTTCTGCTTCGACCTCGAGATCCGGCGCGGCGCCGGCGCCTACATCTGCGGCGAGGAGACGGCGATCTTCAACTCGATCGAGGGGTTCCGCGGCGAACCCCGGTCGAAGCCGCCGTTCCCGACCGAGCAGGGGCTCTTCGGCAAGCCGACGGTGGTGAACAACGTCGAGACCCTCTACAACGTGCCGCTCATCCTCACGGCCGGGCACGCCGCGTTCCGGGCGATCGGCACGGAGAAGTCCACGGGGCCCAAGCTGTTCTGCCTGTCGGGCAACGTGCGCAAGCCCGGGGTGTACGAGGTGCCGTTCGGCACCACCTTGCGCGAGCTGCTCGAGCTGGCCGGGGGAGTCGGTGAGGGCCGTGAGCTGCGGGCCGTGCTCCTCGGCGGGGCGGCGGGCGGGTTCGTCCGGCCGGACGAACTGGACCTGCCGCTCACGCTCGAAGACGCCCGCGCGGCCGGCACCACGCTCGGCTCCGGCGTGGTGCTGGCCCTCGACGACCAGGCCGACCTGGGGAAGTTCCTGCTGCGCATCGCGTCGTTCTTCCGCGACGAGTCGTGCGGGCAGTGCGTGCCCTGCCGCATCGGCACGGTGCGGCAGGAGGAGGCGGTGAGCCGCATCGTCGGCGGCCGCAAGCTCGGTACCGGGGCCGACGACCTGGCGCTGCTGCGCGAGGTCGGGCAGGTGATGCGCGATTCGTCGATCTGCGGCCTCGGCCAGACCGCCTGGAACGCCATCGAATCGGCCGTGACCCGGCTGGGCGCGTTGAACGGAGGACAGGAATGACGATCGTCGACATCGGACTGCCGAAGCGGCTCGTCGAGTTCACCCTGGACGGCGAGCCGGTGCTGGTGCCGGAAGGTGCGACCATCCTGGACGCGTGCACGGCGGCCGGGAAAGCGATCCCGACGCTCTGCTACGGCGACACCCTCAAGCCCGCCAACGCGTGCCGGGTGTGCATGGTGGAGGTCGAGGGCTCGCGGACGCTGGTGCCGTCGTGCTCGCGCAAGGCGGAAGCGGGCATGGTGGTGCACACCGACTCCGAACGGACGCGCACGAGCCGCAAGGTCGTGCTGGAGCTGCTGGGCTCGGCCACGGACCTGTCGACCACGCCGGGTGTCGCGGAGTGGATGGCCGAGACGGGCGCCGATCCGGAGCGGTTCGGTCCGCCGGCGCCGCCGTCTTCCGAACGGGATGACGCCCTTGCGGGCGAGCACGAACCGGTCGACGGCCTCACCGCGGCGACCGTGCGGCAGCCGGTCAAAGTGGACAACGCGCTCTACGTGCGCGATTACGGCAAGTGCATCCTGTGTTACAAATGCGTCGACGCGTGCGGTGACCAGTGGCAGAACTCCTTCGCCATCTCGGTGGCGGGGCGCGGGTTCGACGCCCGCATCTCCACGGAGTTCGCGACGCCGCTGCCGGACAGCGCGTGTGTCTACTGTGGAAACTGCGTCGAGGTGTGCCCCACGGGGGCGCTGAGCTTCAAGCGCGAGCACGACAAGCGCGAAGACGGCACCTGGGACGAAGCCCGCCAGACGCAGACCACGACCGTGTGCACGTTCTGCGGCGTGGGCTGCAACCTGACGCTTCACGTGCAGGACAACGAGATCGTGAAAGTCACCAGCCCGCACGAGAGCTCCGTGACCCACGGCAACCTCTGCATCAAGGGCCGCTTCGGCTGGCAGCACGTGCAGAACACCTGACGGCGGCCCCGGCCCGCCTCGCCCGAGCGGACCCGCCGTCCCCGCCCCCGGCCGCCGACGTGCCGGACGGCGGGTCCCGTGCGCTCTTCTTCCGTTCAGGAACCAGGAGAACAACCGAATCCAAGGGGGCAACGGTGCCTTCCGTCGAAGAACTGTCCCGGGTGGTGGCCTCCGCGGTGGCCCCGGCCGCCGCCGACGCCGACCGGCTGGCCCGCTTCCCGCGCGCGGCGCTGACCACGTTGAGCCGCAAGGGGGTGCTCGCCTTGACCTCATCGCGGCGGCTCGGCGGAGGCGGCCACGGGCTCGCCGAAGCGGCGCGGGTCGTCGAACTGGTCGCGCGGGCGTGCGCGAGCACCGCGACCGTGCTGCGGTCGCACTTCGCCGCCGCCGCCGTGCTGGAGGCGCACGGGGACCAGGCGGTGCGCGCGGAGCTCGCGGCCGGCCGGCACCTGAGCACGCTGGCGTTGTTCGACGCCGGACCGGGCTCTCGCCTGCTCGCGCCGGACAGCGTGGCGTGCGCGCACGACGGCGTGGTCGACTTGCGCGGCGACAAGGCGGGTGTGGTCGCGGCGGGTGAGGCCGACAGCTACGTGTTCTCGAGCCGGCCCGCGGGTGGCCGCGGGGCCGCGACGCTGTGGTTCGTGCCCGGTCACGCGCCGGGCCTGTTCGTGCCGGCGCTGCCGCCCGGCGGCCTGGGGCTGCGGGCGTGCGCGGCCACGACCGTACGGGCGGATCCCGTGCAGCTGCCCGAAAACACCGTCCTCGGCGGTGACGGCGCGGGCGCCGACGTGGTGCTCGATCTGGCGCTGCCGTGGTTCCTCGGGCTCGGCGCGGCCGTCGCGCTGGGCATCGCGGAATCGGCGATCGAGCGGACGGCGGCCCACGCGGCGGCGGGCGCCTGCGCGTCCGGGGATCCGCGGGCTGAGCTGGCGCGGATGCGGCTGCGCGCGGCGGCCGTGCGAGTGCTGACCGGCGACGCGTTCGCCACCTACAGCTGGGATCCGGCGCACGCGCTGCCGAAGCTGTTCCACCTCTGGCTGGCCTCCGCGGAGGCCGTCACCGCGATCACCGAGCAGTCGCTGCGGCTGTGCGCGGGCGCGGCGTTCGCGGGTGACACGGCGCTCGAACGCTGCTTCCGCGACGCGCGGGCGCACTGCTCGCTGGAGCCGACCGTGGACACCGTGGTCGATCTTGCGGCCCGCTCCGGCACGGAAGCCGCCGCCGGTCCGGCGTTCGGCGAACTGCCGCTCGCCCGTTGACCGAGTCCAGGTTGGGTCGCTATTCTCGAACTACGGAAGAAAGCTTCCGCAATGCGAAATCAGAGGTACGAGCGATCCGATGAGCCGAGGTATCCGATGACCGGTCCCGCCGGGGTGCGGCACGCGCTGCCCTACACCGCCAACCTGTCGATCCTGTTCACCGAGCTCCCGCTGCTCGAGCGCGCGCAGGCCGCTCGGGCAGCGGGCTTCACCGCGGTCGAGTACTGGTGGCCGTTCGACGGTGCCGACCCGCGGCCGGTCGAGGTGGAGAAGTTCGTCCGGTCGATCGAACGGGCCGGGGTGCAGCTGACCGGGCTGAACCTGTTCGCCGGCGACATGGCCGCGGGTGAGCGCGGGCTCGTGTCGTGGGTCGGCCGCGAGGCCGAGTTCGCGGTGAGCCTGACCATCGCGATCGGGATCGCGGAGCGGCTCGGCTGCCGCAGCTTCAACGCGCTGTACGGCAACCGGATCGAGGGCGTCACGCCGTCCGAACAGGACGCGCTGGCGCTCGAGCACCTCGCCACGGCCGCGGAGGCCGCGGCGAAGATCGGCGCGCAGCTGGTGCTGGAGCCGTTGTCGGGCACCCCGGCCTACCCGCTCAAGACGGCGGCCGACGCCATCGCGGTGCTCGACCGGCTCGGGCTGGACGACGTGCGGCTGCTCGCCGACCTCTACCACCTGGCGGTGAACGGCGACGACCTCGACTCCGTGATCGCCGAGTACACCCCGCGCACCGGTCACGTGCAGATCGCCGACGCGCCGGGCCGGCACCAGCCGGGCACGGGGGAGCTGGACCTCGAGGGACACCTGGAGAAGCTGCAGGCGGCGGGCTACCGCGGGCACGTGGGGATCGAGTACAAACCGGACGGTTCCACGCTCGAGTCCCTGGCCTGGCTGCCGGAAGAGCGAAGGGGCAAGTGATGAGCAGGATCGGATTCATCGGGCTCGGCGTGATGGGCACGCCGATGGCCGCGCACCTGGCCGGTGCGGGACACGAGGTGAGCGGGTTCGACCTGAACCCGGACGCGCTGGAGAAGCTCGCCGCCGCCGGCGGGCGCGCGGCCGCGGACGTGGCCGACGCGGTGGCCGGGGCGGACGTCGTGATCACGATGCTGCCGAACCACCCGCAGGTCGAGCAGGTCGTGCTGGCGCCGGGGGGCGTGCTGGACGTCGCCGGGCCGGGCACGCTCCTGGCGGACATGAGCACCATCCGGCCGGAGACCTCGATCGCCGTGGCGCGGGCCGGGGCGGAGAAGGGGATCCGGGTGCTCGACGCGCCGGTCTCCGGTGGTCAGGCCGGCGCCGAGCAGGCGTCGCTGTCCATCATGGTCGGCGGCCCGGCCGAGGACTTCGAAGCGGCGAAGCCGATCTTCGAGCTGCTGGGCAAGACGATCGTCCACGTGGGACCCCACGGCGCGGGCCAGGTCGTGAAGGCGGCCAACCAGCTCGTGGTCGGCGGGATCTACGGGCTGGTCGCCGAGGCGATCGTGCTGCTGGAAGCGTCCGGTGTGGACGCCGGCGTCGGGCTCGACGTGCTCGCGGGCGGGCTCGCCGGCAGCCGGATCCTCGAGCTCAAGCGCAAGTCGATGGTCGAGCGGCAGTTCGCGCCGGGCTTCCGGATCGACCTGCACCACAAGGACATGGGCATCGCGCTGGCCGCGGCGCGGCAGGCCGACGTGGCGCTGCCGCTGACCGGGCTGGTCGCCCAGCTCGTGGCCGCGGGCCGGGCGATGGGCTACGGCTCCCTCGACCACTCCGCGCTGCTCAAGGTCGTCGAAGGCGTCTCCGGACGCCCGTCTGAGGAGGTCTGACCGTGGCCCGAGTCCCCGCCATGCAGGCGGTCGTCGACGTGCTGGCCGACGAGGGCGTCGACGTCGCCTTCGGCTGCCCCGGCGCGGCGATCCTGCCGCTGTACCAGGCCATGCAGGGCCGCGGCATCGACCACCTGGTCGTCCGCCACGAAGAGGGCGCCACGCACATGGCCGACGGCTGGTCGCGGACGACCGGCAAGGTCGGCGTCGCGATCGGCACCTCCGGTCCCGCGGGCACCAACATGATCACCGGCCTCTACACCGCGCACGCCGACTCGATCCCGATCCTGTGCATCACCGGGCAGGCGGCGTCGTCGAAGCTGCACCAGGAGGCGTTCCAGGCCGTCGACATCGTCGAAATCGCCAAGCCGGTCACGAAGTGGGCGGTGCAGGTGAAGGAGGCGGCGCAGCTGCCGTGGGTGTTCCGCGAGGCCTTCCGCATCGCGCGTTCCGGCCGGCCCGGACCCGTGCTGATCGACCTGCCGATCGACGTGCAGAAGCAGGAGATCGAGTGGGATTCGAGCATCGACTCGGCGCTGCCGGTCGCGGCGGTCACACCCGCGCCCGCGCGCGTCGAGCGGGCCCTCGACCTGCTGCTGGCCGCCGAACGCCCGCTGATCCTCGCCGGTGGCGGGGTCGTGCTCGGCGAGGCGAGCGACCGGCTGCGCGCCGTCGCCGAGCGGCTCGGCGTCCCGGTCGGCGTCACGCTCATGGGCAAGGGCAGCTTCCCCGAGGACCACGAGCTGTTCGCCGGCATGGCGGGCATCCAGACGTCGCAGCGGTGGGCCAACGCGGCGTTCCTGGAAGCCGACCTGGTGCTGGCGCTGGGCGCGCGCTTCGGCGACCGGCACACCGGCGAGCTGTCGGTGTACCGGGGCGAGCGCAAGTTCATCCACGTCGACATCGAACCGACGCAGCTGGGCAAGGTGTTCGGCCCGGACCTCGGCGTCGTCTCCGACACCGGCGCGTTCCTCGACGCGCTGACGGCGGCACTGGACCGGCGAGAGGTCGCGGCGCGCGACCGGGCGTGGGTCAAGCGCCTCGGTGACCTCAAGGCGGAACTGCCGCGGCGGGAGGACTTCGACGACCTGCCGATCAAGGCGCCCCGGGTGTTCAAGGAGATCAACGAGTTCTACGGCCCCGAGACGTACTTCGTCACGGCGATCGGGCTGTACCAGATCTGGTCGGGCCAGTTCCAGCGCGCGCACCTGCCGCGCCACTACCAGGTCTGCGGTCAGGCCGGCCCGCTCGGCTGGGAGATCCCCGCGGCCATCGGCGTCAAGAAGGCCCGCCCGGACGCGGAGGTCGTCGGTGTCGTCGGCGACTACTCGTTCCAGTTCCTCGTGGAGGAGCTCGCGGTCGCGGCCCAGTACGACGTCGGGTTCGTGCTGATCATGCTCAACAACGAGTACCTGGGCCTGATCCGGCAGGCCGAGACCGGCTACGACATGAACTACCAGGTCGACATCCACTACGACGACCACGGCGCGGACAACGTGAAGATCATGGAGGCCTACGGCTGCTCGGGCACGCGGGTCGTCGAGCCGGGCGAGATCCGCTCGTCGCTCGAGTGGGCGCGCAAGGAAGCCGAACGCACGCGCCGCCCGGTCCTCGTCGAGATCATGATCGAACGCGAAGCCAACGCGGCGATGGGTGCGGCGCTGGACGCGGTGAAGGAGTTCGAGAGCGCGAGCTGAGTTCCGCTTCGCGGTGGTGGTGAAGGTACCGGTGGGCGGGTCCGGGAGTGCGGGACCCGCCCACCGGCGCACGCGTGGGTGGCGTCCGCCGGGTTTCGCCGCGGGCCACGGCGCTACTCGGAGCGGACGAGGTTCGCGAGCGAGGCGAGCGCTTCGGCGTCGCGGGTGCCGGGGGCGGCGTGGAAGACCACGAGCTGCAGGGCGTCGGCGCCGGGAAGGGTGAGCTTGTCGCTGTGGAGGCCGAGCGGGCCGGCGACGGGGTGGCGGAAGTGGGCGAGGTGGGCGGTGCGCGGCTTGATGTCGTGGCGGGCCCAGAGTTCGCGGAAGCGCTCGCTCTTCGCGGCGAGTTCGGTGACGAGCTCGGTCGCGGCGGGGTCGCCGACGTTCGCGCCGAGGGAAGCGCGCAGGCCGCCCACGCCGTCGGCCGTGGTCTGTTCCCACTCGACGCGGAAGTCGCGTTCGGCGGGGTCGAGGAAGACCTCGCGGAGCAGGTTGTGGCCCGGCGCGTACTTGGGTGAGACGGCGGTGGCGATGGCGTTGGCGGCGAGGACGTTGGTGAGCCGGTCCTGAACGTACGCGGGCGTCGTCGGCCACGTGCCGATCAGCTCTGCGATGCTTGGGGGCACCGCCGGCACCGGCCCGACCGCGACGGCCGGCGGGGGAGCGGCGAGGCTGTGGAGGTGGGCCGTGGCGGCGGCGTCGAGGCCGAGCACGCGGGCCAGCGCGTCGAGCACCTGCGCGGACGGGTTCTGGTCGCGGCCCTGTTCGAGGCGCATGTAGTAGTCGCTGCTGATACCCGCCAGCAGAGCCAGTTCTTCGCGCCGCAGGCCGCGCACGCGCCGCCGGCCGCCGGCGGGCAGGCCGACGTCCTCGGGCGCGACGAGCTCGCGCCGCGCCCGCAGGTAGTCGCCGAGGAGGTTCTCCACGCGGGCCAGTCTACGAGAGCAGCGCCAGCAGTCCGAAGTAGACGGCGCCGCCGACCACCGCGCCGGCGAACGCGCCGCTGACGACCTCCCGGGCCGTGTGGTCGCCGAGTTCGACGCGCGACCACGCCACCCACCCGACGAACGGCACCAGCAGGAGCAGCCACGGCCCGTACACCCAGATGAGCATCACCGTGGCACCCGCGGCGACCTCGGTGTGGATCGAGATCTTGAACTTGAGGCCGAACGTCACGGCCAGCGCCACCACCAGGCACGCCAGCTCCGTCGCGGTGAGCGCGATCAGCTCCCGTGGCGCACCGCCGAAGATGAGCACGAGGAAGCCCGCGGCCAGCGAGAGCAAGCACACCGTGAACGGCACGAGGCGCCCGGCGCGGTTGGTCACGTGGTGCCCGTCCCACTTGCCGCGCTTCGCCCCGCGCACGATCACCGCCATCGGGATGAGCGACCCCGTGACGCCGACGACCAGCCCCCACAACACCGTCGCCCCGGGCCGGTGGCCGGTGACCTGCCACGCCACGGCGAGCGGCAGGCCGAGCACCCACACCCACGGCGCGAGCACCTCGGTGGCGGCCCTCGCCGCTTTCCGGCGGACCCCACCGGACGGCACCACGGTCGACGACATCGGGCAGCGCTCCCCCCGCTCGTGCGGTGGTTCCGCCCGGGTGTCCGCCGGGCAGAACCGCTTCGGCGAAACCGTACCGGTGGGCGTCGGGGCGGGTGCCGGGCATCTCGGACCGGCTTTTTGCCGGACAGCTCAGTGTCGACTGAATTGTTCGGCTGATCCTGACCCGAACTCCTCGCGAGTCGTCGCCGGCCCGCGCTGAGCCGGAGCTGGCACGCGCGGGCTGAGCTCACGAAGGTGGTCGGTGCCGTCGTCCCGACGACACCGCGCAGGACCGGCCGTGAGCGCGTGGGCCGGCCCGAAGCCGACGCGGTTACCGCTCAGCGACGCGGTTGGCCGGGCTGCTGCTCACCACGTCGTTCGGCCCGTACGGGGCCGGCCCGGTCGCCGCGCCCGTCATCGCCGCCGTCGCGCCGGAGGAGCGCCGCGGCTCCTGCCGTGCGCACTGGTGCTGGGCGCGCACGAGCCCGCGGTCGCGACCGAGCCACCACTGCAGGCTGCGCAGCACCACCGCCAGCGCGACGAACACACCGATCAGCAGCACCGAACCGCCTAGATCACTCACCACGTGCCTTCTTCCGATGGGGATCCCCGACCCCGTCAGAGTGCGATCTCGGCGCCGCGCGCGCCGCCGGTTCTCACGCTTCCTTGACGGCCACGCCGCCGACGTTGACGTCGTCCGCCGGCCGGGCGAAGGGCCGCGCCGCGGGCGGCGGACGTCTCGGGCGAAACGGAACTCCTTTCGTTCGCCTAGAATCCGGGGTGTGAGTGAGTCTTGCGATGCCGTCGACGAGGTCATCGCGCAATGGCGGCAGGAACGACCGGACCTGGACGTGTCCGCGATGGACGTCTTCGGGCGCCTCGCCCGGTTGACCCGCGTGGTCGAGGCGGCCGTCGAGCAGGTTTTCACCGAGCACGGCCTGCGGCCCGGTGAATTCGACGTGCTCGCGGCCCTGCGCCGCACCGGCCCGCCCTACGCGCTGACACCGTCGGAGCTGTCCGCGGTGCTGATGACGTCGCGCGCGGGCATGACGAACCGGCTCGACCGCCTGGAGACCGCGGGGTACGTCGAGCGCAGCCTGGACCCGGCCGACCGCCGCAGCTTCCGCATCACGCTCACCACCGCGGGCCGCGACGTCATCGACGCCACCCTGACCGACCACGCGGCCGGCCTCGCGACCCTCCTTTCGTCCGCGACGGTGCCGGAAGACGCGGCGACGTTGAGCCGCATCCTCAAGGACATGCTGGCCGAGCTGAGCTGACCGGGAACCGCGCGCGCCCGCGGCCCGGCCGGGGCCGCCGGAACCTCAACGCAGCCGGCGGATCCGTGCCGCCCGCGGATCCGGACAGCGGTGCGACAGGGCACCCGATCCCCGGCGATCCCTCGGCCGCGCTGAGCCAGAGCCGGCAACGGCCGCGGGCCACCCAGCGCCGCCGGAACGCCAAGGCACACCGGCGACTTCGCTCGGCTGTCGCCCGCGAAGAACCGTCCGATGTGGACGGATCCGCACGTCAGAACGGCGGATCACCCGCGCCTGCGGCGACCGGCGACGGCGCGGGTGACCACGGCCCGTCTGAGGAATCCGCGGGCGGCGGCCCCGAACGGTTGGCGCGGTTGACCTTCGCGGTGGCGTAGCGCAGTGACGGGCCGATCTCGTCGACCTGGAGTTCCACGACCGTCCGGCGTTCGCCCTCCTTGGTTTCGAACGAGCGCTGCACCAGCCGGCCCTGCACGATGACGCGGGCGCCTCTCGCCAGCGACTCGGCGACGTTCTCCGCGGGCTGGCGCCACACGCTGCAGCGCAGGAAAAGCGCCTCGCCGTCCTTCCACTCACCCGATTCGCGGTCGAACGTGCGCGGGGTGGACGCGACGGTGAAGTTGGCGACCGCGGCGCCGTTGGCGGTGAAGCGCAATTCGGGGTCGGCGGTGAGGTTGCCGACGACGGTCACGACGGTATCTCCGGCCACGGTGGTTCTCCTCTGTTCCGGGCGGCTCCGGGGTGGGGCCGCTTCCGGGTTTCAGGAGACCATCCGGGTACGACAGTTTCGCCGGCGAAGGCCGTCACTCCATCGGGTGGCGGGCGTGAACCCTTCCTTCGGCCGTATCCGCGCGCCCGCCGAGGCGGCACCATGGGCGGCCGGACGAAGGGGGAGCGGATGAGGACGTGGAGGAAGGCCCGCGCGGTCCTGCCGGCAATCATGGCCGCGGGCGCGGTGGTGAGCGCCGGCGCACCCGCGAGCGGCACGGCCACCGACTGCTGCGGCGGCCCGTCGTCGTGGACCACCGGGAACAAGGACGCGCTCGGCACGGCCGCGGCGACGGCGAGCCCGGTGTGGTTCACCGTCGCGAACGGCGTGACGTCGGAGGTCTTCTACCCGCGCGCGGACACCCCGGAGATGCAGGACCTGCAGTACGTCGTGACCGACGGGTCGTCCTTCACCGACCTCGAGCGGGACGCGACGAACCACGTCGTCACCATGCCCGACGAGAAGTCGCTCGAGTACACCGTCACGAACACCGCGAAGAACGGCCGCTACCGCATCACCACCACGTACGTCACCGATCCTTCCCGCGCGTCGCTCGTCACCCGCACCCGGTTCCAGTCGCTCGACGGCGGTTCGTACCGGCTGTACCTGCTGGCCAACCCGTCGATGGCCGGTGGTGCCGCGAACGACACGGCGTCCTGGGACGGCACCGGGCTGGTCGCGAGCGGCACCGAGAACCTGTTCGGCAAGGCGACCACCGTGGTGTCCTCGCTGCGGGCCTCGACCGGGTTTTCCGCGCACGACAACGGCTACTCCGGAGCGGGCAGCGATTGTCTCACCGACCTGCGCGCCGATCACCGGCTCGACAGCGGGTTCGACACCATCTCGGGAGCCGGCAACGTTGTCCAGTGTGGACAGATCCCGGTCGCCGGGGACACCACGTTCACCGTCGCCCTCGGGTACGGCGCCACGGCCGCGGCGGCGACCGGCGCGGCGACCGGGTCACTGGGCAGCGGCTTCAGCGCGCTGGAGAGCTCTTACCGCACCGGCTGGAACTCCTACGCCGGCAGCCTGAAACCCGTGCCCGCCAGCGTTTCGGGTGACGTGCAGCGGCGCCGCGCGTATTACGTCGCCGCGATGGCGCTGCACGCCGCGGAGGACAAGACGTTCCGCGGCGCGAGCGTGGCGAGTCTGGCGACCCCGTGGGGTGACGTCGTCAACGGCGACGCGCTCAACGACGGTTACCACCGCGTCTGGGGCCGCGACCTCTACCAGCAGGCCACCGGTCTCCTCGCCGCCGGCGACATCGCGCAGCCGAAGCGGATGGCGCAGTTCCTGTGGAACTCGCAGTGGATCGGATCGCCGACGCCGGGCGACGGCACGACGTACCCGGCCGGCGCGTTCCCGCGCTACAGCCCGGTGAGCGGCGTCGCCGGCGCGAGCGCCCAGCTGCTCGGGTGCTGCGAACAGCTCGACCAGGACGCCGACGCGATCGTCCTCGCGTGGCTCACCGGTCTGACCGACTCCGCGACGTACGCGAAGATCAAGGTCACGGCCGAGCACCTCCGCACGAGTGGTCCCGCGACGACCGAACGCTGGGAGGAGCAGTACGGCCGGTCGCCGTCGTCGATCGCCGCCGAGATCGCGGGGCTGGTGACGGCCGGCGTGATCGCCCGCGCGAACGGCGACACCGCGAGTGCGGCGGCGTGGGAGTCCACAGCGGACTCGTGGCGCGCGTCGCTGGACTCGTGGACGGTCACGACGTCCGGCTACTGGGGCGGCCACACGTACTTCGAGCGGCTGGACAAGGGCACCGACCCGAACGACGGCGGCCAGATCTGCTTCGACGAAGGTTGTTTCTACGAACACGACGTGACCGACTTCGGGTTCCTCGACCTCGCCCGCCTTGGGGTGCGGGGACCCGCTGACCCGACGATCGCGGCCTCGCTGGCCCCGACGGCGGCCGCGGCCGACGGCAACTCGCCCGTGCAGGTCACACTGCCGAACGGGGACGTCTACTTCCACCGCTACCCGCACGACAACTACGGCGAAAGCACTTCGGCCTGCACCGGCTGGCCCGCCGGCGGCCCGCAACGCTTCGGGCGGCTGTGGCCGGTGCTGTCGGGGGAGCGGGGTGAGTACGAACTCGCGAACGGCCGCTCGGCCGCGGTCTACCTCAAGTCCATGGCCGACGCCGCCAACGCCGGGTACTTCATCCCCGAACAGGTGTGGGACCACTCGAGCGGCTGCTTCGGCCTCGGCCGGCCGACCGGCAGCGCCGGGCCGCTGATGTGGGCGGAGGGGCAGTACCTGCGGCTGGCGCAGAGCATGGACGCCGGGCACGACCTCGACACGCCTTCGGTGGTGAAGGACCGCTACGGCAGCTGAGGGCTCAGGCCAGCGCGGCTTGGACGACGTACAGCGAGCCGACCCCGATGGCCAGGAGACCGAGCAGCAGCCGCAGGCCGGCTTCGGGCAGCCGGGGCTGGAGGCGGGTGCCGAGGTAGCCGCCGCAGAGCCCGCCGAGACCACAGGCCAGCCCGACGAACCAGTCGGGCGCGATGTCGCCGGGCGCGGTCATCGCCAGCAGGGCGAAGGAAGCGGCGCCCGCGAGGGAGGTGACGAACGTGGACGCCAGCGCGGCCGGAGTGACGGTGGCGACGGGCAGTCCGCGGTTGACCAGGATCGGGCTCAGCAGCGAACCGCCACCGATCCCGTAGATCCCGCCGACCACCCCGACGGTGAGCGCCAGCGCGACGATCGAGCGTGGCGCCGGCTCCGCGCCGGTGTGGGGCCGGCCAGGACGCCGCGCCCGGACGCACAGCCAGCCACCGAGCGGCAGCAGGAAGGCCGCGACGAGGAGCCGGAACACGCTGGGGCTCGGCACGGCGAACACGCGGATGACCGCGCCGATCACCACCCCGGGCACGGTGCCCGCGAGCATCAGCCGGGTCAGCGGGCCGCGCAGGTTCCCGTCGCGGCGGTGCCGCAGCAGCGCGCCGGGCACCGCCACGACGTTGAACAGCAGGTTGGTCGGCGTGACCGCGGGGCTGGGCACACCGAGGACGCTGACCTGCACGGGAAGCAGGAAAACCGCGCCGGACACCCCGACGGGCGTCGTCACCACGGAGATGACCAACCCCGCGGCGAACGCCAGCACGCCCGTCGACCAGTTCACCTCGCCCCTCCCGGCTGTGGTCGGTCCGCGCCACCTCGGTGCGCGGAAACTGCCGGTTCGACCGTAGCGGGTGACTTCGACGCAAGCTGTTCTCGCGGCCTGCGCGCCGCCCGGTCTCGGCGGCGGAACCGGACGGACGATCGCCGCGATGCGGCACCGGGGCGGCAACGGCAGACCGCCACCGGAATCAGGGCCCGCTTCGCCGTCGTTCGAGGCCGGTGGCCTTCGCGGCCCACGAGTTTGGCGCTTCTGCCTATTCCCGTGCAGTGGACGGCACCGTCGGTCGCGGTGATGCGGCACCGCGGCGGTGATCGCGGTTCGCGTGGAAAGACGCCGCTTCGCCGTTCGAGGCCGGTGGCCTTCACGGTCCGATGGCTTGGCATTTGCCCGTTCTCGCGCAGGTGGCCTGCGCAGGCGTTCGCGACGATGCGGCACCCGGCGCGGCAATCGCCGTTCGCCCCACACAGCAGGCCCCTTCGCCGTCGTTCGAGGCCGGTGGCCCGAGAGCTCGGAGCGCTGACTGGAGTCATGCTCGGTGAACCGGATGGGGCGGTGGCAACGAGGTGCCCCGTGGCGATCGCGTTCCACGTCGCGCCGTGGAGCCCGCTCGGTTGTCGTTCGAGGCCGTCGGCGCCGCTGCCTGAGTGCTGGGTGCGCCGCCCGCGCGGCCCGCGAGACCGGGCGGGCGACCGCAGCGATGTGCCCGGGGCGCGCCGGGAGGGAGGCGGAGCCCCGGTGCCGTCAGGGGAGGTCGGTGGAGAAGGCGACCTCCTTCTGCCCCCGCACGTCCTCCAAGCGGGCTTCCAGCGCCGCGGTCATGGCGGTCCACGCGTCGCTGCCCAGGACGAGGCGGCGGGGGGCCGGGGACTGGTCCGCGGTCGCGATCATGAGCTGCGCCATGCGGACCGGGTCGCCGAGGGCGAGGGAGGTGCGTTCTTCCAGTACGCGGCGGATGCGGGCCGCGGGGGAGATCGAGTAGGCGTCGATCTTCGGGGCGAGGCGGGAGCCGTCGTAGCGGAATTCCGTGCGGGCGCCGCCCGGTTCGACGATCGTGACGCCGATGCCGAGGGGGGCCACTTCGTCGGCGAGGGCGTCGGCGAAGCCTTCGACGCCCCACTTGGTGGCGTGGTAGAGCGAGCCGCCCGGCCAGGCGACCTGGCCGCCGACCGAGGAGAGCTGCAGGATGCGCCCACCGCCGGCCGCGCGCAGGTGCGGCAGCGCCGCGCGGATCAGCTGGATCGAGCCGAGGAGGTTGGTGTCCAGCTGGTGGCGCACCTGCTCGTCGGTGAGTTCTTCGGCCGCGCCCATCAGGCCGTAGCCGGCGTTGCTCACGACCACGTCGAGCCGGCCGAAGCGCGCGTGCGTGGCGTCGACGACTTCGCGGATGCGCGCGGTGTCGGTCATCTCCAGGAGCGCGACGTGGAACGCCGAGCCGTACTTCTCGGTCAGGTCGGCCACGGCGTCGAGGTGGCGGACGGTGCCCGCCACCTGCTCGCCGGCCGCCAGCAGTGCTTCGGTGAGGTGCCGGCCGAAGCCGGTGCTCACGCCCGTGATGAGCCAGGTTCGTGTCATGCCGCAACGATCACCCGGCCGGGCCGGAGCGGCCAGGCTCCCCGTGAGAGGGGTGCCGCCAGGGCCACCTTCGCCGAATTATCGTGGGGGCATGGCGGGAAACCTGATCGGCGAGTACCTGCGCGCCCGGCGTGAGCAGGTGCGGCCCGAGGACGCCGGGATCGTCGTGAACAGCCACCGGCGCGTGCCCGGGCTGCGCCGTGACGAGCTGGCGCTGCGGGCCGGCATCAGCACGGAGTACTACACGCGGCTGGAACAGGGCCGTGACCGCAACCCGTCGGCGCAGGTGCTCGACGCGGTGGCCCGCGCGCTCGGCCTCGACCGGGAAGCCACCGCGCACCTGCACGACCTCGCCGACCCCGCCCCGCGCCGGCGCCGCGACCCCGGCCGCAGCGAGCAGGTGCGCCCGAGCGTCGCCCGCCTGATCGGGTCGTGGGAGCTGACCCCGGCGTACGTCCAGGGCCGCTACCTCGACGTCCTCGCGTCCAACGACATCGCGGTCGCGCTCTCGCCCGTGTACACGCCGGGCACCAACCTGCTGCGGGCGATCCTGACGCAACCGCACGCGCAGAGCTTCTTCACCGGCTGGGAATCCCGCGTCGGCGGGCTCGTCGCGAGCCTGCGCGCGGCGGTGGGGGCCGAAGTGGACGATCCGCGCCTGACCGAGCTCGTGAGCGAACTTTCGGCCGGCAGCGAGCTGTTCCGCGAGCTGTGGGCCCGCCACGACGTGCGCCCGCAGCCCGGGGACGGGGTGCACCACGTGTGCCACCCCCGCGTCGGCGAGCTCGCCCTGCACTACGACAAGTTCGCCGTCACCGGCGCCGAGGACCAGCTGATGGTGATCTACCACGCCGAACCGGGCACGCCGTCGGCCGAAGCGCTGGCCCGGCTCAGCGCACGAGGTGGAACGCCCGCTCGGCCGGGCGGAACGTCACCGACTGCCCCCGCGTGAGGGTGACGGCGTCGGACTCCAGCCCGTCGCCGAACGCGGTGAGGTGGTCGGATTCGACGGTCACCGTCAGCGGCGCCGTGGTGAGCTCGCCTTCGGTCAGCGAGGTGCCGGTGTCCGGAGACGGCCACGCCTCGCGCACGAACCACACCAGCCGCCGCTCGCCGGCGGCCGGGAGCCGCAGGGCGCTGTGCCGTTCCTGCCACACCGACCGGCACCAGCCGGTCGCGCCGGTACCCGTGCCGACGAGGATCCCCGACGACGCCTGGCGTTCCGGGCCCAGGCGGTAGCGGGCGGTCTGGTGACCCGGGTGGCCGAGGTAGATCTCGTTGAGCGCGAGCAGGGTCTGACCGTCGTCGGCCGAGAGCCGCACCATCGTGCGCCGCTCGACGGAGTCCAGTGACCGCACCAGATCGGGCGTCGCCGAGGCCGGGTGGCGGACCAGCACCCCCGGGGATCCGGGCGTGATGCCGACGACCGGCTGGCCGGTGAGGTACTTCGCGACGTTCGCCACCAGCCCGTCCTGCCCGACGACCAGGACGACGTCCTCCGGGGTGAACAGGAACCGCGCCAGGTCCGCCCGCTCCACGCTGCCGCGGCGCCAGTCCCACGGCACGGCGGCCGACACCTCGGCCAGCGCCCGCCGGACGGCGGCGTCCTGCTCGACCACGTCGTCGAGCGACCGGCCGCGCGTCGCGAGGAAGAACTCCGCCTGGCCGAGCGTGCCGTGCCGCGCCAGCAGTTCCGTGAGCTCGGTGCGCCGGTGCACGAGCACGGCGCGCGGGGCGAGGCTCACGACCCGATCCCCAGCCGGGTCAGCAGCGGCGCGAGCAGATCGGGCGTGAGCACGAGGTTGTCGATCTTCGGCAAGTTGCCCGCGAGCTCCTTGAGCGCGAGCGCCTGCAGCACCGGCTCCGGCAGGTCGCGGTACGCCGCCAGGCGCGCGGCCTCGCCCGCCGCTTCCGCTTCGCCGAACGTGCGGGTGGCCTCCGCCTTGACCTGGGCCAGCCGTTGCTCGCGGCTCGCCTTCGCCTCGGTCTCGATGTGGTCCGCCGCGGCGGCTTCCTCGGCCTGCCGTCGGGTGTTGGCGCCCCGCTGGGCCAGCAGCTCCTCCTCCCGGCGGGCCAGCGCGATCTTGTTCTGCAGCTCGTTCTCGCCGATCGCGCGTTCGCGTTCGACGGCCAGCGCGCGCCGTTCGTACGTCGCGCGGTCGGCCTCCTGCTGCACCTTCTCGCGTGCGGTCGTCTGCAGCGCCTTCTCCACCTCCGGCTCGGCCCGGATCGCGACCACGCGCACGTCGAGCACCGCCGAACCCGTCTGCGCCAGCCGCGTGTCCTCCTCCGCGAGCCCGGCGCGGATGCGGTCGCGCACGGCGCTCACGCCGTCGACCAGCGCGTGCTCGAGCTGCGTGCGCGCGAGCACCTCGAGGGCGTACTGCTGCACGTTCTCGGTGAGCAGCCCGCTGATCTGCGCGAGCGGGTCACCCCGCCAGCGGCCCGTGTCCGGGTGCACGGAGAAGTCGATCCGCTGCGCCGCGAGCGCCGGGTCGACGATGCGGAAGGTGAGCGCGAGCTGCACCGTCACGTTCTGGTAGTCGGCCGTGCGGGCGTGGCACAGCAGCGGCAGCTCGCGGTCGTCCACCGGGATCTCCGACAGCGCCGCGGTGAGCGGCCGGTACCAGAACGACAGCCCGGTGCCGTCGTGCCCGAGCTTGCCCCCGCGCAGGTGCCGGATGTGGGCGGTCGGCACGCCCCGCAGGTGCCGGAAACCGAACAGCCGCTTGATGTCCGCCATGGGGACCTCCTTATCGTCGCTGTGACGATATGGGCGCCGGACTCTTTTCGTCAAGCTGACGATTAAGGTGTAGCGTGAAGCACATGGAAGAGTTCCCGCCCAGCGCCGTCACCGTCGACCTCGTGGTGCTCACGATCACCGGCGAGCAGCTGTGCGTGCTGCTGGTGCGCCGGGGGGTGGAGCCGTTCCGCGGCTCCTGGGCGCTGCCCGGCGGCTTCGTGCTCGCCGACGAGGACCTCGACACGGCGGCGCGGCGCGAGCTGGCGGAGGAGACGGGCCTCCCGGCGGGCACCGTCCACATCGAACAGCTCGCGGGCTACGGCGACCCGGGCCGCGACCCGCGGCTGCGCGTGGTCACCATCGCCTACCTGGCGCTCGCACCCGACCTCCCCGTGCCGCGGGCCGGCACGGACGCGGCCGAAGCCCGGTGGACGCCGCTCGCCGGGTTCGACCCGGCGACGCTGGCCTTCGACCACGCGAAGATCCTCGCCGACGGGCTCGAGCGCGCCAGGGCGAAACTCGAGTACACCCCGCTCGCCACGGCGTTCTGCCCGCCGGAGTTCACCGTCGCCGAACTGCGCCGCGTCTACGAGCTCGTGTGGGACACCCGGCTGGACCCGCGCAACTTCCACCGCAAGGTCACGGGCGCGGACGGCCTGCTCGACCCCGTCGGCACCACCACGACCCGCGACGGCGGCCGGCCCGCGCGCCTGTACCGGCGGGGGCCGGCCGAACTGCTGTCGCCGCCGATGCTGCGCACCCGCGGCTGACGGTCACCCGAGCCGCAGCGTCGCGATCTCCCACGGGCGCAAGGAAAGCCGCGCGGTGCCCTCGGCCACGGCGACCGCTTCACCCGGCCGCCCGAGGAGGTCGGTCCGGCGCGCCGAGGTGAACGACCCGCGCACCACCGCCGTAGTCGCGTCGGGAGTCTGGGCGACGAGCCGGATCTCCAGTTCACCCTCGCGCCGCCGCACGCTCGTCAGGACGGCGCCGTCGACCGCCAGCCCGAAGCGGGCGGCCGCGGGCGCGTCGAGCGGACCGGCGCCCAGTGTGGCGTGCAGGCCGTGCCGATACCGCTCGGCGGCCTCGAGCAGCCCGCCGGCGCGCCAGTCGCCCGCGTGCGGCACCACGGCGAACTGCACCGTCGTGGTCCCGATCCGCTGCGCGAGCGGCGTCGGGATCTGCGGCCCGGCGGGCTCTTCGCGGTACGGGTGGACGTTGCGGCTCAGCCGCCCGCTCGTGCGCAGCACGGTCAGGGCCAGCGCGTCGTCGAGCAGCTCGTACTCGCACGCCTGCGTGAGCAGCAGCCCGGCGCCGCCCGCGTCGGCGAACCCGTGGGCCGGGAACGTCGGGATCGGGTACTCGCCGCACCCGCCCTCGGCCGTGCGCCCGCGCGCCACGACGGCGAACTGCCCTTCGGCGTGGGACGTCTCCGCCGGGCGGGCGAGCGGCACGTGGCAGCGCACGCGGTGGTCGCGCGAAGCGTTGTCGATCGTGAGATCCAGCCGCACGAACGGTTCGCCCGAGCGGACCTCTACGGCCATCGTCACGGTGCCGCGGGCGGTTTCGGCGCTACGGCGGTCGCGGGTCCAGTCCATTTCGGCCGGCCAAGCGTAGGTCCGCTCGACGGTGAACGTGGTCCGCAGCGGGCCTTCGACGCCCGGCACCACCCGCACCGACTCCGGTTCCGCCACCACGGTGTCCGCGCCGGGCGGCGCGTAGTTGTACGAATCGCCGCGGTCGCCGCCGTCGACGATGCGGCCGACGCCGTCGAGCACCGTGCCGCCGGCCGAGGCGATGCGCAGCGTGCCGTCGTCACGCACTTCGACACTCACCAGTCCGTTGCTCACCAACGATCCTGGCCGGACGGGCGACTCGACCGGCACCTCGCCCTGGACCACCCGCGCCGAGGTCCAGCCCAGCGCCGGCACGTCCACCAGCCCTGTGACCGTGCGGCGCTCGGCCTGGACGATGCGGACGGTCCAGTCGCCCGTCGCCCCGGTGAGCGCGGTCCGCACGGCCTCGACGTCGAACGGCTCGTCGCCCCCGTGCCGCGCGACGGAGAACTCCAGCCGCCGGGCGGAACGGTCACACCGCCAGCCCGTGATCTCACTGCCGAAGAGCTCCCGTCCGTGGATGCGTGGCAGGAACAACGGCAGATCGGCGCCCGCAGTGGCTTCCTCGTGCAGCAACTGCCCGCTGCGGGCTTCGACCTGCGCCGGCAGGCGCGCACCGCCGGGCAGCTCGAACGCCACCCCGGGCCACTCGGCCGGCACCTCGACGTCCACGGTCACCAGATCGCGCCGCGGCGCGGGCGTCGGGTTCAGCACCAGTAGCGCGTCCCGGGCGACCGACCGCGCGAGCCGCCCGGCGACCCGGTCCCGCACGGCCTGCCCGAGGTGACCCGCTTCGCTGATCCGCGCGAACACCTGCGTCGCGGTCTCGTCGACTCCGCAGCCGGTCACGGAGTCGTGGCCCGACGCGTCGACGAGCCGCCACCACGCCAGGTCCAGGAACCGCTGGGGCGACTCGGCCGAGAAGAGCGCCGCGAACGGCTCGGCGTAGCGCTCTACGAGCCGTTCCGCGCGCGCCATCGCCTGCTTCAGGTGCGGGCGCACCGACAGCACGCCCGGCAGGATGTTCGCCGCGGCGTGGCTGCGGAGCTCACCGCGCACGACGGGCAGATCCGGGTCCGCGGCGTCGCGCGCGCCGACGTACTCCGCGAGCGTGCTGATCCGCACGTCCACCAGCGCGGGATCCAGGCCCGCGACGAGCTTCACCAGCGACCCGACGGGTGCGGAGTGGTCCGTGCCGTACATCGCGAGCACCGGATCGGCGCCGAAATCCGGCTGCGAACGGCGGCCCAGGTCCGCCATGCGCGCGGCGAAGAAGCCCGGGTCGGAGAACACGTAGGCCGCGTTGCCGTAGCCGTGCGCGAGGTACTCGACGCGCACGGAGCTGCCGTCGGGCGCCGTCCAGCGGAACGCGTGACCGTCCACTCCGGACGGCACCCCGCGCCACAGGCACGCGTGCTCGAACCCCGCGGCCGCGAGGATCTGCGGCATCTGGGCACAGTGGCCGAATTCGTCGGGCAGGTAGCCCACGCGCATCGCCTCGCCGAGCTCCGTCGCCCGCACCCAGCCGAGCTCCAGGTTGCGGACGATGTTCTCGCCCGACACCAGGAACTCGTCGAGCAGGATCTGCCACGGTCCGACCGCGAGCTGCCCGGACGCGACGAGCGCGGCCACCCGCTCGCGGTTCTCGCCGCGGACTTCGAGGTAGTCGTCGACGGCGGCCACCTGCCCGTCGAGCGTGAACTTGAACCGCGGGTCGGCCTCGGCGCGGTCGAGGACCTCGTCGAGCAGGTCGACCAGGCGCAGGCGGAACCGCTGGAACGGCTCGTACCACTCGCGGTCCCAGTGCGTGTGGGGGACGAGCCGGATTTCGGGCACACGGGTCATCGGCCGGGTTCCTCGCCTTCGCTCAAGGGACCAGCGGGGTGAAGGTCAGGGTGAGGGTCGCCTTCTGGGCGTGCAGCCGGTACCGGGGCAGCACCCCGGGCCCGCACGAGGCGGTGCCGAGCCCGTGCTGGGCCAGGTCGAGGGTGAGGTGCACGAGTTCACCCGGCACCAGGTCGACGGTGTGGCGCGCCTCGTCGAGGTCCTCGCTGGTCCAGCGCCGCGCCGTGAAGTCGAACACCGGCTCGCCGTCGATGCGGAGCCCGGCGCCGCCGGCCGCCGTCAGGCGCAACCAGCGGGCGTCGGCGCGGTTGCCGTTCTCCTGCGGGAACACGTACGGCGTCTGCAAACCGTCCACAGTGGAGGAGAACCGGCCGAGCCGGGCGGCTTGGCAGCTGTCGGCGTAGGCCTCTCCGGGACCGGCGCCGAACCACTCGACGGACCCGAGCGCTCCCGGCACGGCCATCCGGACCCCGAGCCGGGGGAGCGTGCACGGCCACTCGCCCTCGGGTTCGACGTCGACGCGCAGCCGCAGCCGGTCGCCGTCCGCGGTCCAGTGGTAGTCGGCGCGCATGCCGAAGCCGAGGCCGGGCGGCGCGACGCGCGTGTGCACCACGAGCCCGGCCGCCCGTTCGACGACCTCGGCCGCGCGGTGCTGCAGCCGGTGCAGGCCCGCCGCCCGCCACTGCGCCTCCTCGGGCTGGTCGGAGCCCCGGTCGTTGTCGGTCGGCGCGCGCCAGAGGTCGAGCCGCGGCCCGTCGACGCGGTGGTCGCCGAGCGCGACGAGCCGCCCGGACCCGGCGTCGAAGACCCCCGGCCCGAGCCGCAGCACCGTGCCGTCGCGAACCAGGGGAGCGCCGGCGGCCGGCGGCGGGGGCTCGGCCGCCGGGGTGACGGGAAGCTGTCCCCACGCCACGACGTGCCCCGCGGGCGCCCACGCGGTGCCGGCCGGCAGCACCGCCCGCACGGTCAGCACGCCTTCACCGCGCACGCCGGGCAACGCCGGGAGCGCCACTTCGGCACTCCGTCCGGAGTGGACTTCGGGCACGGCCAGGTCCCCGGCCGCGACTTCGACGCCGTCGTCCTCGTACACCCAGTGGAAGGCGAGCTGCGCCAGATCGACCACGTCGTAGTGGTTCTCGATCCGCAGGCCGCCGGCGCTCGGCCCGATCCGCACCGGCTCGAAGACCTTGGCGAACTCCGCCAGCGCGGGCGAAGGCGTCCGGTCGGGGTGGACCACGCCGTCGATCACGAAGTTGCCGTCGTGGATGGGCTCGCCGAAGTCGCCGCCGTAGGCGAAGTATTCGCGGCCCCGCGCGTCGCGCCGGGCGAGGCCGTGGTCGAGCCACTCCCACACGAACCCGCCCTGCACGTGCGGGTACCGCTCGAACAGCTCGCGGTACTCCAGCAGCCCGCCCGGGCCGTTGCCCATCGCGTGGGCGAATTCGCACAGCAGGAACGGCAGCGACCGGCGGCGCTCGTTGCCGTCGTCGCGCCGTCCGATGCGGTCGACTTCGGCGTGGTCGGCGTACATCCGGCTGTAGACATCCACGTACTCGCACTCGAAGTCGCCCTCGTAGTGCACCGGACGGGACGGATCGCGTTCCCGGGTCCACGCCGCCGTCGCCGCGAGGTTGCGGCCGGTGTAGGCCTCGTTGCCCAGCGACCACAGCACGATCGACGGGTGGTTCTTGTCCCGTTCGACCGTGCGGCGCATGCGGTCGAGGTACGCCTCGGCCCACTGCGGGTCGTCGCTCGGGTTGCCGGCCCAGCCGAGCACGCCGAAGCCGTGGGTCTCCAGGTCGCACTCGTCGATCACCCACAGCCCGTGGACGTCACACAGTTCCAGGAAGTACGGGTCGGGCGGGTAGTGGCTGGTGCGCACGGCGTTCACGTTGTGCCGCTTCATCAGCAGCACGTCCGCCAGCGCGAACTCGCGCGGCAGCGCCCGCCCGAACCGCGGGTGGTGCTCGTGGCGGTTGACGCCGCGGAAGGCCACGCGCCGGCCGTTGACCTTGACGAGGCCGTCCTCGACGACCACGGTCCGGAAGCCGATCCGCACCGGGACGCGTTCGGCCGCGGTGTGCACCTCGCCGTCGTAGAGCCGCGGCGACTCGGCACTCCACGGCTCCACCGCCGCGGCGACGGATTCCCCCGCGGGCAGGTCCGCGACGCCGAGCTCGGGCACGGTGAGCAGCACGCCTTCGGCCGCGGTGACCGAGAGCGTGCCGAGCCCGCTGCGGTGGTCGTAGTCCGCGTGCAGCTGGTAGTCCTCGACGCCGCCGGCGGGGCGCGCCAGCAGCGTCACGCCGCGGAAGATCCCCGACAGCCACCACATGTCCTGGTCTTCGAGGTAGCTGCCCGACGACCACTGGTGCACCCGGACCGCGAGCACGTTGCCGCGCGGGCGCAGCAGGTGCCCGGCCGCGAACTCGGCCGGCAGCCGGCTCCCGCGCGTCACGCCGAGCTCTTCGCCGTTGAGCCACACGCGCCCGCAGGAGTCGATGCCGTCGAACCGCAGCACCGCCGGCTCGTCCGGCCAGTCCGCGGGCAGGTCGAACACGAGCCGGTGGTCACCCGTCGGGTTGTCCGAGGGCACGAAGGGCGGCTGCACCGGGAACGGGTAGTTCACGTTGGTGTAGGCCGGTTTCCCGTGTCCCTGCAGCTGCCAGTGGCCGGGGACGGTGAGGCGGTCCCAGCCGCTGTCGTCGAAGTCGTCGCGCGCGATCCCCTCCGGAGCGGCCGCCACCGACGGCGAGAGGCGGAACCGCCACGTGCCGCCGAGGCTGAGCGAGCGCGCGCCGGAGGTGAACGCGGCGCGGGGCGGCAGCGAGCCGGTGCCGGGTGCGGGGTCTTCGACGTACGACGGCATGGGTTCCTCTCAGCCCTTCAGGGCGCCGGCGGCGATGTTGCGGATGAAGTGACGGGCGCCGAACAGGAAGACGACGATCAGCGGCACGATCGCCACCAGGGTCCCGGCCATCACGACGCTGTAGTCCTTCACGTACACGCCCTGCAGCTGCGCCAGCGCCACCTGCAGCGTCACGTGGTCGGAGTCGATGAGCACGACCAGGGGCCACAGGTAGTCGTTCCAGGCGTTGACGAAGGTGAAGATCCCGAGGAAGGCCAGCGCCGGGCGCAGCACCGGCAGCCCCACCGACAGGTACGTGCGGAAGAACCCGGCGCCGTCCACCCGGGCCGCTTCGAGCAGTTCGTCGGGGATCGCGCCGCGAGCGTACTGGCGCATCCAGAAGATGCCGAACGCGTTGGCGGCGGCCGGGATGATCAGCGCCTTGAGGTCGCCGACCCACCCGAAGTGCGCCATGAGCGTGAACTGCGGGATCGCCGAGAGCTGCGTGGGGACCACGAACGTCGCCAGCAGGACGCCGAACAGGAGGTTGCTGCCCGGGAAGTCGTACTTGGCGAAGGTGAACGCCGCGAGTGAGTCGAAGAACAGCACCAGCAGCGTGGTGACCACGGCGACGATCAGCGTGTTGAGCAGCGAGCCGAAGAAGTCGATCTTCGCGAACACCTCGCCGATGTTGGCGAACAGGTGCCCGCCGAAGGTCAGCCGCGGCGGTGTCGCGTAGATGTCGGCCGTGGTGTTGGACGCCATCACGGCCAGCCAGTAGTAGGGGAAGAGGGTGATCAGGGCACCGGTGATCAGCGCCACCAGCGTCACCACCCGGGCGCGCCTGCTCGTCATCGGCCGGCTCCCTTGGTCTGGACCTGGCCGCGCTCGGGCCGTTGCACGAGGCGCCAGTTGAGGATCGAGAAGAGGACGACGACGAGGAAGATGCCCCACGCGATGGCCGCGCCGTAGCCGAAGTCGTTGTCCGCGAAGGCCGTGTTGTAGAAGTAGAGGACCATCGTCATGCCCGCGCCGCCGGGCCCGCCGCGGTTGCCGAGCAGCACCTGCGACTCGGTGAAGATCTGCAGCCCGCTGATCGCCGACATCACGACCGAGAACAGCAGCACCGGGCGCAGCAGCGGCAGCGTGATGCGGAAGAACGTCTGCACGGGGCCGGCGCCGTCGATGCGGGCCGCCTCGAACACCTCGGGTGGCAGCGCCTGCAGCCCGGCGAGGAAGATGATGGCGTTGTACCCGGTCCACCGCCAGATGATCATGATCGAGATCGCGCCGCGGATGGCCCACGGGTCGCTCAGCCAGTCGACGGGGCCGATGCCGAACAGACCCAGGAACCAGTTCAGGATCCCGAACTCGTCGGAGAAGACCGACCCGAACACCAGCGACATGGCCACGATCGAGGTCACGTTGGGCAGGAAGTACGCGACCCGCAGCACGCCCTTGTGGCGCACGGACGAGTTGAGCCCGAGCGCGATGAGCAGCGCCAGCGCCGTCATCGGGACCGTGGAGAGCACCCAGATGATCAGCGTGTTGCCGATCGAGTCCCAGAACGTCGTGTCGGTGAGCAGGTACGCGAAGTTCTGCAGGCCCACGAACTTCATCGGGCCGACGCCGTCCCAGCGCTGCAACGCCAGGTACAGCGAGTACAGCACCGGGTAGGCGCCGAAGATCGCGAACAGCACGAAGAACGGCGCGACGGCCAGGTACTGCGGCAGGTAGCGCCACCGCTTGCGCCGCCCGGCGGCGGTGCGGCGCACGGGGGCGCGACGGGTGCCGGCGGCCCCGGTGGTCCCGGCGGGCAGGATCGCGGTCACGACAGCACCCCCTGGCGGCGCAGCAGGCGCTCGACCGAAGCGCGGGCGTCGCGCCACGCCTGCTCCGGGTCCTTGCCGGCACTCTCCACAGTGGTCAGTTCGTCGGTGTAGGTGTCGCTGATCGTGATGTCCCACGGGCTGAAGTACACGGGTTTGGTCTCCTGCGCGCTCTTCGCGAACACGTCCATCGTCACCTGGCCGCCGAAGAACGGCTCCGGTGCGAGCAGCCGCGGGTCGCGGTAGGCCGACGGGCTGGGCGGGAAGAGCCCGAGCTCCAGGTAGGTCTGCGGCTGGTTCCGCGGCGATTGGAGCCACTTCACGATCTCGAACGCGGCGTGCGGGTCGGGGCAGTACTTCGTGATCGCGAGGAACGACCCGCCCTGGTTGCCGGCGCCGCCCGGCGCGCGGCACACGCGCCACTTGCCCGCCGTGCCGGGCGCCGACTGCTTCAGCTCGCCGGTGATCCACGAGGCGTTGACGAAGCTGAGTTCCTTGCCGCTGTTCCAGGCCGCGTGCCGGTCGATGGACTCACCGTTGATGCTCTGCGAGCCCGCGTACCCCGCGGTGAGGCCCATCCGGAACGCCTGCACCGCGCGGTCCCACGCCCGGCGCACCTGCGACTGGTCGTCGAGGTAGCGGTTGGCGCGGTCGAAGTACTTCTCCGGTTCCTGGGCCAGCGAGTAGGTGAACACCGTCTTCGTGTCGGTGATCAGGTACCGGCCCGGGAGCTTCTTCTGCACCCGCAGGCCGAACTCGAAGTAGTCGTCCCAAGTGGACACCGCGGCGGCGACGTCCGCGGGCTCGCTGGGGAACCCGGCCTGGGCGAACAGGTCGTGGCGGTAGTAGAGCGCGGCCGGCCCGACGTCGATCGGGAACCCGAGCTGGAACCCCGCAGGGCTTCGCCCGGCCTGCCACTTCCAGGGCAGGTACTCGCCGCGCACACTGTCCGCGCCGAGGGAGTTCAGGTCGACGAAGTGGTCGGTGTCGGCGAAGTAGGTGGCGATGTCGTCGCCGAGCATGGTGATGTCGGGCAGGTAGGCCTCGCCGGCCAGCGCGGCGAGCAGCCGCTGTTTCAGCTCTCCGCTGACCTGCGACGGCGTGAGCTTCTGCGCGGCGAAGCGCTTCACGGCCTCGGCGAGCACCTGCTCCGACAGGCCGTTCGAGGTGTACCAGAGCGTGATCCGCCCCGGGTTCGCGGTGGTGGGACTGGTGCAGGCGCCTGCGCCGAACGCGGTGGCGCCGAGGGCGGCCGCGGCGGTCAGGAACCGTCGTCGAGTCAACGTCATCGGGGACCCTCCGGGAGGTCCGTGAACGCTCCCGTGAACGTTCACGAATTGCTCGGAAGTGTGCGCGGGCAGCCCCGACGTGTCAAGCGGGTGATCAGGCGGATTCGCGCACGAGCAGTTCGGCGTGCACGACCAGCTCGTCGGCCGCCAGGGGAGCGGCACCGGTCAGCAGCCGGGCGGCCTGGTCGATCGCCAGGGCGCCGAGGCGGCGCGTGTCGAGGGCGACGCTGGTGAGCGCCGGGTCGACGACGGTGCCGAGCTGCAGCCCGTCGAACCCGACCACCGCGAGGTCGGCGGGCACCCGGCGGCCCAGCCGGCGGGCGGCGCGCAGCGCGCCCATCGCGATGATGTCGTTGAAGGTGAACACCGCGGTCACGTCCGGGTGCGCGGCGAGCAGCTCCTCCAGCGCGGCCGCGCCGCCGTCCACGGACTGCTCGGCACGGGCCACGGCGTCCGCGGCCAGGCCGTGCTCGGCGACCGCGCCGGCGAACCACTCGCGCCGGATGCTCGGTTCGGCGCGCCCGGCGTGGTCGAGCATGCCGATGCGCCGGTGGCCGCGGGCGGCGAGGTGCGCGATCGCAGCCCGGACGCCGGCGGCGCCCTCGACGCGGATCGAGCTGAAGCGCGGGGTGTGGTGCTCGCGCCCGATGAGGACGATCGGGATCCCGCGCGTGAACCGGTCGAGCTCGTCCTCGGGCCGGCTGAAGTAGCCCACCACGGCGTCGACCTGTGAGCCGATCACCTCCAGCGTGCCCAGTTCCTCCTCGGCGCTGTCGGCGGTGTCGTAGACGACGACGTGCCAGCCGCGGGCACGGGCGGCCTCGAGCGCGGCCGCGGCGACCTCGGTGAAGAAAGGGTTGAGCAGGTCGGGGATCACGAGCCCGATCGTGGTCGTGTCCTGGCGCACGAGCCCGCGGGCGAAGCGGCTCGGCCGGTAACCGAGCTCACGCGCGGCGTCGAGCACGCGCTGCTTGGTGGCGCCGTCGATCTCGGCCTTGTCGTTGAGCGCGCGCGACACCGTCTGCCGCGACACCCCCGCGCTGCGGGCGACGTCGTGGATCGTCACCCGTCGCGACGTCTCCTGCGACACCATGACGCACCTCCCGCCGTCCGGCGCGGACGCGCCACCGGCACCGAGTATGCCCGCACCGCGCGCGCCGGCCCGGGTGTGGTCCCCGGCCCGGCGCGCGACGGCCCGGTCGGCTCAGTCCGCCTCGACGGCGGCCGCGGGCACCTCGGCGGTGCGGCGGCGCGAAACGATCCGCCAGCCCACGGCCAGCACGACCACGAGCACGGGGATCGAGTAGAACGCGATCTTCTCGGCGCCGTCGGAGAAGCCCATCAGCACGACGACGAGCACGAGGAACCCGAGCGTGGCCCAGCCGGTGTAGGGCGCGCCCGGCATCCGGTAGCTCGGCCGCTCGACCTCGCCCCGCAGCGCGGCCTGGCGCATGCGCAGCTGCGAGTAGATCAGCGTCGCCCAGGTGGCGACCACGCCGAGCGAGGCGACCGCGATGGCGATGTCGAAGGCCTCCTGCGGCACGATGTAGTTCAGCACCACACCGAGCACGTAGACGATCGACGTGAACAGGATGCCGCCGTAGGGCACGTGGCGGCTGCTCATCCGGCCCACGAACTTCGGCGCCTCGCCCTTGTCCGCGAGCGCCCGCAGGATGCGGCCGGTCGAGTAGAGGCCGGAGTTGCACGAGGACAGCGCGGCGGTGAGCACGACGGCGTTCATCACGTCGCCGATGCCGGCGATGCCCAGGCGCGAGAAGACCGTGACGAAGGGGCTTTCGCCGCCGTTGTAGAACGGCCACGGCAGCAGCATCGCCAGCAGCAGCACCGAACCGACGTAGAACACGCCGATCCGCCACACCACGCCGTTGATCGCCTTCGGCAGCACCTTGCGCGCGTCCTTGGTTTCGCCGGCCGCGATGCCGACGACCTCGATGGCGGAGTAGGCGAAGATGACCGCCTGCAGCGTCATGAGCGCGATGCCGAGGCCGGCGGGGAACAGGCCGCCGCGGTCGACGAGGTTGTGCACGCCGGCGGTGGTGCCGCCGATGTTCGCGCCCGTGAGCACGAGCCCGATCGCGGTGATCAGGAAGACCACGATCGCGAGCACCTTCACCACGGAGAACCAGAACTCCAGTTCGCCGAACAGCTTCACGCTCAGCAGGTTCACCGCGAGCAGCACGCCGAGCGCGACGAGCGCCGTGATCCACTGCGGCACGTCGGGCAGCCACCGGTGCACGTAGATCGCGACGGCCGTGATCTCGGCGATGCCCGTCATCGCCCAGTTCACCCAGTACATCCAGCCGGACACGAACCCGGCCCACGGCCCGATGAACTTGCGGGCGTAGGTGACGAAACTGCCCGAGCTCGGTTCGTGCAGAACCAGCTCGCCGAGTGCGCGCATGACGAAATAGGCCGCGACGCCGCAGATGGCGTAGGAGAAGATGAGCGACGGCCCGACCTGCTGGAGCTTTCCGCCGGCCCCGAGGAACAGGCCGACCCCGATCGCACCGCCGATCGCGATCATCTGCACCTGGCGGTTGCCGAGTGCTTTCGTGTAGCTGTCGCCTTCCTTGGCGACGCTTGTGGAATCCATGGTTGCGAGACGCTAGCGGGTGCCCGCGACGGGCGACCAGGCGCACCAAGGAAAACTTAAGGTGTGTGAGAAATCACCCCGGTGGAACGGGCAGAAAACCCGTTTTCGATTTGACAGATCGCGATTCCGTCCGGCGACTTGATCAAGACTTGAGGAAACGGGGACGCCACTGTGGACGGTGCCGATCCCCGGTTTCCGGGGAACTTGGGGAACACTTTCGTGGCCGCGCGGGTAGCGCGGCGGGTGCGGGGCCGCGACGGCCGTTACGTTCGCGGCATGACCACCGAACTGCCGGCGTCCCAGCTCTCCGTGTCCATCGTGGACGAGATCGAGCAGCTGAAGGGCACCTTCCCGGGTTACCGCCGGGCCCACGCGCGCGGCGTCTGCTACGACGCCACGTTCGTGCCGTCCGGCGTCGCCGCCGACCTGACCACCGCGGCCCACCTGCGGGGCGAGCCGGTGCGGGCGACCGTGCGGTTCTCGCACACCGACACCAACCCGCACCTGCCCGACGCCGGCACGGCCGTGCGCGGCCTCGCGGTGAAGTTCCACCTGCCCGGTGGCGGGAACACCGACCTCGTCGCGGTCAACCTCGACCGGTTCATCGCCGCGACGCCCGAGGACTTCCTCGGCCTGCTCAAGTCGGCCGAGCCCGACCCGGCCACCGGGCAGCCCGACCTCGCCAAGGTCCAGGCGCACGTCGGCGCGCACCCGAGCGCCGGGCCGGCGCTGTTCACCGCGGCGCAGCTCCCGACGCCGGTCAGCTACGGCACCACGACGTACTGGGCCATCCACGCGTTCCTGTGGCGCGCGGCCGACGGGGCCGTCCGCCCCGTGCGCTACCGCTGGGTGCCCGAGGCGGGTGAGCACGTGCTCGGCGCCGGCGAAGGCGGCGACTGGCCCGCCGAGCACCTCACCGGCGAACTGGCCACCCGGCTGGCGCGCGGCCCGGTCGAGTTCAGCCTGAAGGTCCAGCTCGCCGAACCGGGCGATCCGACCGACGACGCCACCCTCGTGTGGCCGGCGGACCGCACGGAGATCACCGCGGGGCGGCTGGCCATCACGGGCGAGGTGACCGACCGGAAGCACTGGGACGCGCAGGTCTTCGACCCCACCCTGCTGACCGAGGGCATCGAGCTGTCCGGCGACCCGATCCTCGCCGCGCGCAGTGCGATCTACGCGGTGTCCTACGACCGGCGCAGCCACCAGCGCTGAAACCGCCGGCGGAGAAGGTTCAGACCAGTGTGCCCATCACGGCGGCCGCCTTGAGCCCCGAGCCGGTGAGGACGACGGCGGTGTTCTCGTCCGGGGCGAGCACGCCACGGCGGCGGAACTCGTCGACGGCGGCCGCCGCGGTGGCGCTGGTCGGTTCGGCGTAGAGCCCGACCCCGGCCAGCTCGCGGGTGGCCCGGGCGATCTCCTCCTCGGCGATCGCGACCGTCGCCCCGCCCGAGCGCCGGATCGCGGCGAGCACCTCCGGCAGCCGCACCGGCTCGCGGATCGCCGTGCCCTCGGCGATGGTCGGTGCGAACGCGGTCGTGACGGCTTCGCCGGGACCGGCCCGGAACGCGGCGTCGATGGGCCCGCAGTTCGCCGGCTGCGCCACCAGCAGCCGCGGCCGCTTCGGGATGGCCCCGCTGCGCAGCAGCTCGCCGAAGCCGAGGTCGAGCCCGAGGACGATGCTGCCCGCGCCGGCCACGGTCACCACGGTGTCCGGCGCGGTGAACCCGAAGTCCTCCCACAGCTCGTACGCGAGGGTTTTGGTGCCCTGCAGGAAAAACGGGTGCCAGTTGTGGCTCGCGTACGTCGTTTCCCCCGACCGGCGCAGGGCTTCCGCCGCGGTGTCGTCGCGCGTGCCGGGCACGAGGTCCACCTTCGCCCCGTACGCCCGGCTCTGCAGGATCTTGGCGGGCGACGTCGACTCCGGCGCGAGGATCGTCGCCGTCATCCCCGCCGCCGCGGCGTACGCGGAGACGGACGAGCCGCCGTTGCCGGAGCTGTCTTCGAGCACGTCGCGCACGCCGGCCCGCGCGAGCGCGGAGATCATGACGCTGCTGCCGCGGTCCTTGAAGCTCCCGGTGGGGGAGAACCACTCGAGCTTGAACCGCGTGGCGTGCCCCCGCCACGGCCGCTCCACGAGCGGCGTGCAGCCCTCGCCGAGCGAGACCGGTGCCAGGTCACCGGGCAGCGCGGCCCGGTAGCGCCAGAGCGAGCGGTCGCCGGTGTCCACCTGCTCACGCGTGATGCCCGGCAACACCTCGACCGTCAGCGGCGCGCCGTCGTCCCCGCGCCACCGCAGCGGGTCGAGCGGGTAGCGCCGGCCGGAGCGTTCGTCCACGTAGTCCACGAGGGACACTCTGGCCACGCTCACCCGTCCGGTCAACGTGCCGGTTTCGCGCCAGACTGGGCCGATGGGTGCACTTCGGGAAAAGGCGGTCGTGATCACGGGAGCGGGCCGGGGGCTGGGGCGGGCGTACGCGCACCACGCGGCGGACGCCGGAGCGGCGGTGGTGGTCAACGACGTGGACGGCGGCCCGGCCGAGGAGGTGGCCGCGGAGATCGCGTCGGCGGGCGGGCGGGCGGTCGCGTGCGTCGGCTCCGTGGCCGACCCCCGGCACGCCGATGAGCTGGTCGAGCGGTGCGTGGCGGAGTTCGGCCGGCTCGACGGCCTGGTCAACAACGCCGCCGTCGGGTACCACGTGCCGCCGTGGGAGGACACCGATCCGGCGCGCACGCGCGCACTGCTGGAGACGAACGTGCTGGGTTCGTTCGCCTGCGGCGTCGCCGCCATCCGGCACATGCACGCCCAGGGCAGCGGCTCGATCGTCAACGTCACGTCGGGGTCGATGGTCGGCCAGCGCGGCGCCGCGGCCTACTCCGCGAGCAAGGGCGCGGTCGCGTCGCTGACGTTCTCGTGGGCGAGCGACCTCGCCCCGCACGGCGTCCGCGTCAACGCCGTGTGCCCCATCGCCTGGACCCGCATGATGGCGGCCGACCCGAACCACCGCAGCGGGCCGCACCAGTCACCGGATCGGATCGCGCCGCTGGTCACCTACCTGCTCAGCGACCTGTCGGCCGCGGTGACGGGCCAGGTGCTGCGCCTGGCGGTCGACGCCCTGCACGTGGTCCGCCAGCCGGCGGTGAAGCACCCGGTGCTGCGCCGCGAGGCGTGGGACGTGGACGCGGTCGCCGCCGCGGTGGCCGACGAGCTGGACCTGGAACCGCCCGCGCGGGAGCGCTGGTCGCTCTGAGCACCGGCCGTCACCGGAACGAGTGGCTATCCACAATGGACACCTCGTCCTACCGTGGATCCGCGGGAACGACCGCGTGAGAAGGAGGGGCGCATGACGGCCACCGCCGAGGTGACGCAGGGGGAGCCGGCCGCGGTCGGGGCCGGGTTGTCGCGGCGGAAGATCAACGCGGTGTTCGGCGCCGTGCTGCTCGGGATGCTGCTGGCGGCCCTCGACCAGACCATCGTGGGCACGGCGCTGCCGACGATCGTCGGCGACCTCGGCGGGGCGGGGCACCTGTCGTGGGTGGTCACGGCGTACCTGCTGGCCGAGACGATCATGACGGTGGTCGTCGGCAAGCTCGGCGACCTGTTCGGGCGCAAGCTGATGTTCCAGCTGTCCGTGCTGGTCTTCGGGGCCGGGTCGTTCTTCTGCGGGTTCGCCGACAGCATGGTGTGGCTCATCGTCTGGCGCGCGGTGCAGGGCCTGGGCGGCGGCGGGCTGATGGTGACGTCCACGGCGCTCATCGCCGACGTCGTGCCGCTGCGCGAACGCGGCAAGTACCAGGGCGCGCTCGGCTCGGTGTTCGGGGTCGTCACCGTGGCCGGGCCCATGCTGGGGGGCTTCTTCGTGGACCACCTGTCGTGGCGGTGGGCGTTCTACGTGAACATCCCGCTCGTCGTGGTGGTGCTCGTGGTCGCCTCGGCGGCGATGCCCAACGCGCGGGCGGTCGTGAAACCCGTGATCGACTACCGCGGCATCCTGCTCATCGGCCTCGCCGCGACCGGGTTGACCCTCGTGACGAGCTGGGGCGGCACCACGTACGCGTGGGGCTCGCCGGTGGTCCTCGGGATGGCCGCCGGGTCGGTGGTGCTGCTGGGGCTGTTCGTGGTCGTGGAACTCCGGGCCGAAGAACCGATGCTGCCGATGCGGCTGTTCCGCAACCCCGTGTTCACCGTCGCCGGGATCATGAGCTTCGTCGTCGGCTTCGCGATGCTCGGGGCGTTGTCCTACCTGCCGACCTACATGCAGTACGTGCAGGGCGTTTCGGCCACCTCGTCCGGGGTGCGCCTGCTGCCGATGGTGCTGGCGCTGCTGTTCGCGTCGATCCTGTCCGGCAACCTGGTCAGCCGCACGGGCCGGTACAAGATCTTCCCGCTCGCCGGGTCGGCGCTGATGACGGCCGGGCTGTACCTGCTCTCGCGGCTCGGGCCGCACACCGGGTTCTGGGAATCGGCGCTGTACATGGCCGTGCTGGGCCTCGGGATCGGCCTCGGCATGCAGGTGCTCACGATCGCGGTGCAGAACACCGCCGACTACCGCGACCTCGGCGTCGCGACGTCTGGCGTGACGTTCCTGCGCTCCATCGGCAGCTCGTTCGGCGCCGCGATCTTCGGCACCGTCTACGCCAACCAGCTGGGCCCGAACCTGGCCGCCGCGCTCGCGGCCCACCCGCTGCCGCCGGACGTCGACCCGCGGGCCACAGCCGTGCCCCAGGCGCTGCACCAGCTGCCGGCGGCGAGCTCCGAACCGATCATCACCGCTTACAGCGACTCGCTGCACGTCGTGTTCCTGTCCGCCGCGCCGGTCGGGCTCGTCGCGCTCGTGCTCGCGTTCTTCCTCAAAGAGGTACCACTGCGCGACACGTCCCGCGCCGCCGCGCCGGATCTCGGCGACGGGTTCGCCATGCCCGAACCGCGCGAGGGCGACCGCGAGCTGGAGCGCGCCATCGCCACGCTGTTCTTCCGTGAGCGCCGCAAGGTCGCGCCCGCCATCGCCGCTCGGTCGGGGTCGGACCTCGACCACGGCGGGTTGTGGTGCCTCGTCCAGGTCCACCTGCGCGCCCGCCGCGGCGAACCGGCCACGCTCACCGCCATCGGGCGGTACTACGGCGTGCCACCGCAGGTCCTGGAACCGGCGTTCGCGCGGCTGGAGCTCACGGGCTACCTGACGTTCTCGGGCGGCAGCTGGGCGCTCACCGCGGCCGGCCGGGCGGAGTTCGACAAGCTCGCGCGGGCCTGGCACGACTGGCTCGCGGAGCGGCTCGCCGACTGGGGCACCGGCGATCGCGCCGAGCTCGACGCGGCGATCGGCCGGGTCGCGGCGCGCGTGCTGGACCAGAGCGCCGACGCCGAACGCGCCGGTCGCCACGCCCTGGTGTGAACGACGGGGTCCTCACACACGGGGCGTTAGCATCGCCGAAACGAACACCCCTTATTGTTCCCGGACCATGTCGGTGGATGAGTCAGTGGTCACGATCCCGGACGACGCGGACAGCCGCGTAGAGCCCCGGCCCGGTGGTGCCGTACGGTCACGCTCTGTGCGTTTCCGATGGCTCCCGTGGGCCGCAGCCCTGTTGGGCCTGTTGTCGTTCCTCCTGGTGCGCGGGAGCCTGACCGACGACGGGTACATCACGCTCGCGTACGCGAAGAACCTCGCCGTGCACGGCGAGTGGGCGCTCGTCCCCGGCACCACGGCCAACTCGGCGACCTCGCCGCTGGACGTGCTGCTGCTCGGGTTCCTGACGCTGCTCACGCGGATCAGCGGCGCCGCCCACCCGGTGGCCGCGCTCGGGGCGCTCACGGTGCTCTCGGCGGGCGCGCTCGGCTGGGCCTGGCAGCGGCTGGTCCGGGCGTTCCGGCTGCCCACGTGGGTGGGCCTGCTCGGTGTGCTGATCGTGGTCGTGAACCCGTTCCTGCTGTCGGCGACGGGCCTCGAGGTGCTCCTCGTGCCCGCGATCCTGCTGTGGCTGACCGTGTTCGCCGTCGAGGGCCGTCCGGTCCTGTTCGGCGTGTTCGCGGCGCTGACGGTGCTCACGCGCCTCGACCTGATCGTGGTCGTCCTGATCATCACCTTCTGCACCGGCGCCATCCGGCGGCACTTCTGGCGCGCCTTCGGCACCGGCGTCCTCGTCGCGGCGCCGTGGTTCCTCTTCAGCTGGTTCGCGCTCGGTTCGTTCATCCCGGACACGCTGGTCATCAAGCAGGACCAGGAAGGCCTGTTCGGCGCCTGGGGGTACTTCAGCGGCCCGGTCATGTACTTCCTGTACCAGCCGGTGACCGTGCTGTTCACCTTCGCCGGGGCGGTCGCGGGCGTGGCCGTGCTCCTGGCCTGGGCCGGTGTGCGCTTCGCGCGCCGCTGGGACGATTTCCCGGCGCTGGCCCCGGTCGTCGGCCTCGGTCTGGGCGGCATCGCCTACTACATCGTGTACTCGACGCTCGGCGTCGGTCCCTACCACTGGTACTACGTGACGCCGACGGCGACGATCGCGTCGTTCGCCGTGCTCATGGCCGGCATCTGGCTCGCGGAGTCCGGCCGCCGGCCGGGGCTGCGCAAGGCCGCGCCGCTCACGGCGCTGGGCCTGGCCTGGGTCACCGCGCTCGGCATGGTCTCGATCGACCTGGCGCAGGGCGTGCCGTGGCCGTCGCCGGTCATCTTCGGCAACTGGGCCAGCTCGACGGACTACGCGCGCGTCGGCCGTGAACTCGGCCAGCGGCTGCACGGCGCGTCGGTGGCGGGGCCGGGTGAAATCGGCACGCTCGCGTACTACTGCGATTGCCAGATCCTCGACGTGTTCTCCGACCGCACCCAGGTCGCGAGCATCGTGCGGAAGCGGATCGCCGAGGACGGCGCCGTGTCGAGGCTGGGCCTGCGCATCAACTACCACTGGTTCGACCGGAACCAGCCGCCGCGGCAAGTAGACTACAAACTTCTCTACGACAAGGGCCCGGCCACCGGACCCGACTCGTGGACGGTGTACTCAGCGGCGAAGGGCATCGGTCACTTCACGCTGGTCCCCGCCCGCTGAGGACCTGCCCGGCCTCCTGAAGAGGAGCGAACGTGGCGTCTGCCAGCACAACCGAGATGGACGAAGTCGACGACGCCGGGCGAGAACGGCCCCGGCGCCACGTTGTCCTCGCCTTTGTGGTGGCCGCGCTCTCGGCGGGCGTGTGGGTGCTCGTGCGCGGCCACCTGATCGACGACGCGTTCATCACCCTCGCCTACGCCCGCAACCTCGCGTTCCACGGGCACTGGGGGCTCATCGAACTCGGCACGTCGAACACGGCGACGTCACCGCTGAGCGTGCTGGTGCTCGCGGCGCTCACGCTCGTGGTGCGCGACGCGGTGCTCGCGGCGGCGATCCTGTTCGTGCTGTGCCAGGTGGTGATCGCCGTCGGGCTGGCCCGGCTCGGTGACCAGGCGGGCCTGCCGCGGTGGTTCTCGCCGCTGGCGATCGCGTTGCTGACGGTGAACCCGCTGCTGCTCTCGTCGATCGGGCTGGAAGTCGAGTTCGGCATCGCCGCGGTGGTGTGCCTGCTCGTCTTTTCGGCCGAATGGCGCCCGGTGCTCGTCGGCGTGGCGGCCGGGGTGCTCGTGCTGATCCGGGTGGACCTGCTGCTCATCGCGCTCGTCGTGATCGTGCTGCGGGCGCGGTTCTGGGCGGGGCTGGGCAAGACGGTGCTGGCGGCGCTGGTGGTCTCGCTGCCGTGGTTCGTGTTCAGCTGGTTCGTGCTCGGCTCGGCGGTGCCCGACACGCTGATCATCAAGACGCTGCAGAAGTCCTGGGGCGATTTCGGGTTCTCCAACGGCCCGGTGCTGTACGAGGGCGTGTTCCCGTGGGCGACGTGGCTGTCGTTCCTGCCCGCTGTGCTCGGCGCGGTCGCGTTCGTGTGCTGGCTGCCGACACTCGTGCGGCGGGGCCCGGCCGCCTCCGCGCTGCTGCCGTTCGTGGCCCTCGTGCCGGCGGGAGCCGTGCACTACCTGGCGTACTCGCGCCTGCACGTTCCGCCGTACCACTGGTACTACGGGCCGAGCATCGCCGTGAGCACGATCTTCTTCGCCGCTGCCGTCGCGGCGGTGGCCGGGCGCGCGCCGGCCGCGGCCCGGTGGACGGTGGGCGCCCCCGCGGCGCTTTCCGCGCTGGGGCTCGTGGGCGTGAGCGCCGCGTTTTACGCGTGGGGCGGCCTGCCACGGCCGTTCGCGCCGATCATGTCCAACCACACCACCACCGCGCAGTACGAACGGATCGGGCCCGAGCTGGGCCGGTTCGTCGGCACTTCGACCGTGCGCAGCGGCGGCGAGATCGGCGTGCTCGCCTACAGCTGCGGCTGCTCGATCGTCGACCTGTTCGACGACCGGGGTGCGGTCGGCCCGGCCATCGCGCAGCGCGAGGCCACGATGAGCTCGCTCGGGCGCACGCTCGTCCGCTGGAACTTCCACAACTTCGACTACGGCGTGGCACCCGTCGAACCCCAGTACGCGCTCACCCCGACCCCGGTCGGCGCGCCCGCGCCCGCGAACGTGCTCGCCCAGTGGCGCATCGCGTCGCCGTGGGCCGGCGATCAGGAGCTCTACCTCGTGCGGGCCGGCGGCGGCTGAGGTGGACGGCGTGGCGGCCCCGTCGCAGCGTCTCCCGGCCGAGCACGGGGAGGTGCCGAGACGCGGCCGCGGCCGGGCCCTGCTGTGGCCGGTCGCGGTGGCCGCCGGGTCGGCCGTGGTGTTCCTCGGGGTCAAGGGGAGCCTGATCGACGACACCTACATCACGCTCGGCTACGCCCGCAACGTCGCCGAGCACTTCCACTGGGGCCTGGTCCGCGCCGAGACCGCGAACTCGGCGACATCGCCGCTCAACGTCGTGCTGCTCGCGCTCGGCGGCACGCTCACCCGGGTCGCCGGTGGCCGGGTCCACCCGGTGGCGGGGCTGGGCCTGATCTTCGTGGCGGCGATGACGGCCGCGGGATGGGGTTTCGCGCGGATCGCGCGGGCGCTGCGGCTGCCGTTCGCGACGGCCGTGGCCGGGACTGCGGCGATCCTGCTGAACCCGTTCGTGCTGTCGGCGACCGGGCTCGAGGTGCACCTCATCTCGGCGGCGCTGGTGCTGCTCACGGCGTACGCGCTGGAAGGCCGCGCGATCGGCTTCGGTGTGGTCGCGGGCCTCGCGGTCCTGGTGCGGCTGGACCTGGTGGTGTTCGTCGTGCTCTTCGCGCTCGGCGCGGGCGCGCTGCGGCGCCGGCTGTGGCCGGTCGCGGGCGTCGTCGCGGCGGTGTGCGTGCCGTGGTTCGTGTTCAGCTGGTTCGCCCTCGGCTCGGCTATCCCGGACACGTTCCTGATCAAGACGACGCAGGGCGCGTTCGGCGAGTACACCTACGGCAACGGGCCGGTCTACTACCTCGACCCGAAGCGGTGGCAGGCCACGCTCATCTCGTTCGGACCGGCGGCGGCCGGCCTGCTCGCGCTGTTCGGGCTGGCCGGCTGGCTGCTCGTGCGCCGGCAGCGGGCCGCGCGGTTCGGACCGGTCGCCGTGCTGGGACTCGGCGGGCTCGCGTACTACAGCGCTTATTCGGGCCTCGGCGTGCCCCCATACCAGTGGTACTACGTGCCGCCGATCGTCGCGCTCACCGTCGTGTTCGTAGTCGTGGCCGGCCACGTCGCGACTCTGGGTCACGGCTTCCGGCGGGCGGTCGCCGTGACCGTGGCGGTGCTGGCGTTCACCGGCGTCGTGCTGCCCGCCGGCTACCTCGACGTCCGCCGGGGCGTGCCGTGGACGGCCCCGCCGATCTTCGGGAACTGGGCCACGGCCGCCGACTACGCGCGCGTCGGGGAGGCGATCGGCGCCCGGGTCGGCGACGCGACGGTGGCGGCGCCGCCGGAGGTCGGCACGCTCGCGTACTTCTGCCGCTGCCCGATGGTCGACACCTTCGCCGACCAGGGCCGGGTCGTGCCGCTGGTCGACCGGCGCATCGCGGAGACCGGGCCGGTCGGCTCGTTCCTGCTCCGGCTGGACTACCACTGGTTGGACCGGACGCGGGAACCGCGGCCCGCCCAGTACCGGCTCGACTGGAGCTGGACGCCGATCTCCGGGCCCGGCACGTGGCACCTGTTCTCACCCGCCACCGGTAACGGCTGGGTGCGGCTCGTGCGGATCTGATCGCGGCGGAGCCGCGCAGCGGTTACGGTCACGGCATGGCGAAAGACTCCGCGGTGGAGGTCGCGGTCGGGGACCGGATGGTGCGGATCTCGAACCCGGACCGGGTGTACTTCCCGGCGCGGGGCGAGACGAAGCTCGACCTCGTCAACTACTACCTGTCCGTGGGCGAGGGCATCGTGCGCGCCCTGCGGGAGCGCCCGTGCATGCTGCACCGGTTCCCGTCGGGGGTCGCGGGGGAGAAGGTGCACCAGAAGCGCGTGCCGCACGGCGCGCCGCCGTGGCTGGAAACGGTCCGCGTGCACTTCCCGCGTTACGGGCGCTACGCCGACGAGCTGTGCGTGACCGAGGCGGCGCACGTCGCGTGGGCGGTGCAGATGTCCACTGTGGAGTTCCACCCGTGGAACTCCCGCCGCGCCGACACGGAGAAGCCCGACGAGTGGCGCATCGACCTGGACCCGATGCCCGACTGCCCGTTCGACACGGTCCGCCGCATCGCGCACGTCGCCCACGAGGTGCTGGACGAACTCGGCGCGATCGGCTGGCCGAAGACCTCGGGCGGCAGCGGCCTGCACGTCTACGTGCGCATCGAACCGCGCTGGGGCTTCGCCGAGGTCCGCCGCGCCGCGCTCGCCTTCGCGCGCGAGGTCGAACGGCGCGCGCCGGAGTACGTGACGACCACGTGGTGGCGCAAGGATCGCGATCCCAGCAAGCTTTTCGTGGACTACAACCAGAACGCCCGCGACCACACGATCGCGAGCGCCTACTCCGTGCGCGGGGTCCCCGAGGGCACCGTGTCGACGCCGATCCGCTGGGACGAGGTGGACGACGTCGAACCACGCGAGTGCACCATCGCGACGGTGCCGGCCCGCTTCGCCGAGCTGGGCGACCTGCACGCGGGCATCGACGACACGGCCTTCTCGCTGGAGCCGCTGCTGGAGTGGGCCGACCGCGACGGGCTTGACGCAGAGGACTCCTGAGCCATCCCGGGTTCGACGTGCGTGGCCAGGTCGCCCCGTCACCGGGTCCCCGCGGGCAGCCAGGTCAACGGGCTGGGCCCCGGCCACTTCCGCACCGAGCTGACGGCCGCGCCGGCCGCCGACGAGGTTTCAGCGCGTGGGTGCGGACGAGGACGCCCGCGGGACGCCGGGGTGAGGTGAGCGACCTCGTCGGGCCGGTGCTGTTCCTGTGCTCACCCGGCGTCGGACTTCGTGGCGGGGCAGATCCGCTACGCCGACGGGATGTTGTCCGTCCTCTGAGGACCGAGCGGGTGCCGGGACGCCGGGGATGGCGGACGTCCCGGCACCGGGTCAGAGGCGCTCGATGATCGTCGCGTTGGCGAGCCCGCCGGCTTCGCACATCGTCTGCAGGCCGTAGCGGCCGCCGGTCTGCTCGAGCACGGACAGGAGCGTCGTCATCAGGCGGGCACCGCTGGCGCCGAGCGGGTGGCCGAGAGCGATGGCGCCGCCGTTGACGTTCACCTTGTCCAGGTCCGCGCCGAGCTCGGCCCGCCACGCCAGCACGACGCTGGCGAAGGCTTCGTTGACCTCGAACGCGTCGATGTCCGCCAGCTTCAGCCCGGCGCGGTCCAGCACCTTGCGCGTCGCCGGGATCACGCCGGTCAGCATGTACAGCGGGTCGTCGCCGACCACGGAGAACGTGTGCAGGCGGGCTCGGGGCTGGAGGCCCAGCTTCGCCGCGGTCTCGCTGCTGGTGATGAGCACGGCGGACGCGCCGTCGTTGATCGGCGAGGAGTTGCCCGCCGTCACGCGCCAGTCGAGCTGCGGGAAGCGCTGCTCCCACACGTCCGCCTTGAACGCCGGCTTGAGGCCCGCGAGGACCTCGGGTGTGGTGCCCGGTCGCACGGATTCGTCCGTGGTCACGTCGGCGAGCGCACCGTCGGGACCCGGCGCCTTGAGCGCCGCGACCTCGCCGGCGAACTTGCCGTCGGCCCACGCCTGCGCAGCGCGGCGGTGGCTCTCGGCCGAGTACGCGTCGAGCTGCTCGCGCGAGAAGCCCCACTTGGCGGCGATGAGCTCGGCGCTGATCCCCTGCGGCACGAGTCCTTCGGGGTAGCGCGCGGCGACGCCGGCGCCGAACGGGTCCTCGCCCGCGACCTGGCTGCCCATCGGCACCCGGCCCATGGACTCGATGCCGGAGGCGACCACCACGTCGTACGCGCCGCTCAGCACGCCCTGCGCGGCGAAGTGGATGGCCTGCTGGCTGCTGCCGCACTGGCGGTCGACGGTCACGGCGGGCACCGACTCCGGCAGGCCCGCGGCGAGCGCGGCCCAGCGCGCGGTGTTCATGCTCTGCTCGCCGATCTGGCCGACCGCGCCGCTGATCACGTCGTCGATCAGCGCCGGGTCGAGGCCCGTGCGCTCGACGAGCGACCGGATCGCGTGCGCGTGCAGGTCGACCGGGTGCACCCCCGCCAGCCGCCCGGTGGGCTTGCCCTTGCCGATCGGTGTCCGCACCGCGTCGACGATGACTGCGTCCCTCATGCCCTGCCTCCTCGCGTAGCCGGTTCTTCCGTTCTACGCCGCGTAAGTTGGAGAACACAACTGAGTTGGGCGTGGGTGTCGGCCAGCTCACACAACAGTGGTGACGTGCTAGGTTGGAAATTCCTAGCGGCGGAGGTGAGGCGGATGGCAGCGCGAGGCCGGGAGTGCTCGATCGCGGACGCGCTCGAGGTGGTGGGCGAGCGGTGGAGCCTGCTCGCGCTGCGGGAGATCCTGCTGGGGGAGCGGCGGTTCAACCAGATCGCCGACAACACCGGAGCCAGCCGGGACATCCTCGCCGCGCGGCTGCGCAAGCTCGTCGACGCCGGGGTGCTCGAGAAGCGCCAGTACGAGGACCACCCGCCGCGCTTCGAGTACCTGCCCACGGAGTCGGCGCGCGCCCTGCAGCCGGTGCTGCTCGGGTTGATGCAGTGGGGCGACCGGTACGTGCACCAGGGCCCGCCGCCGACGGTCTACGAACACGCGTGCGGTGAACAGCTGCAGGTGAAGAGCGTGTGCGCGCACTGCGGTGAACCGGTGAACGCGGCGGGCACGCACCCGCTGCGCGTGGGCGCCGTGCGCTGATCCAGCGCGGCCAGGCGCTTTCGGGCCCGGCGCCCGCGTGCCAGGATGGCCGCGGAAACCGTCCGGACGGGCGGTGGTGCCGGGAAGGGGCGGCGTGCCGGAACGGATCCTGGTGACCGGTGGGACCGGTCAGCTCGGCAGCGCGGTCGTGGACCGGCTCGGGGCGGCGGGGGAGCGCGTGCGCGCGCTGAGCCGGAAGCGGCGCGGCGGCCGGGGCGCGGAGTGGGTGGTCGGCGACCTGCGGACCGGCCGCGGCATCAACACCGCGCTGGCCGGCTGCGACGTCGTGCTGCACTGCGCCACCGACTACCGGCGCGAGGTCCACGCGATCCGGACGCTCGTGGAAGCCGCGCGCTGGACCGGAAACCCGCCGCACCTGGTGTACGTGTCGATCGTCGGCGTCGACCGCGTGCCGCTCGGCTACTACCGCGCGAAGCTCGCCGCCGAGGAACTGATCGTGAATTCGGGGCTGCCGCACACGATCCAGCGCGCGACGCAGTTCCACTCGCTCGTGCGCACCGTGTTCGCCGCCGCCGGCCGGCTGCCCGTGGTGCCGGTGCCGCGGTGGCGGTTCCAGCCCGTGGACGTGCGCGACCTCGCGGGGCGGCTGGCCGAGCTGGCCAAGGCCGAGCCCGCCGGCCGCGCGCCGGACTTCGGCGGCCCGGAGGTGCTGGCGGCGGCGGACCTGGCCGGGGCCGTGCTGGCGGCGGCCGGGCGGACCAAACGCGTGGTGCCGGTGTCGGTGCCCGGTGCGCTCTACCGCGCGTACGCCGGCGGCGCCAACCTCACCCCCGAGCACGCCGACGGTGTGCTCACCTTCGCCGGCTACCTCGCGGAGCGGCCGGATCCGGGCGCGCTGCGGTATCACTGATCTCGCGGGGTCACCAGGAGTTTCAGCACATCGGCGAAGAGGGTGTCCGGCACGGCCGAGGCCTCGATGCCGCGCTCGACCGCGAGCCCGTTCGACAGCGCCAGCACGACCACCGCGAGCTGCTCCGGCGGCAGCGGCAGCTCGACGTCGTGCCGGCCCGCGGCCCGTGCGATCGCGGCCGTGATCGCGTCGCGCAGCTGGGCCCGGCGCAGGGCGAGTCCTTTGTGGACGGCCGGGTTGCGCATCGCGATGCCCCAGTACTCCAGCAGGAGCCGGTGCCACGTCGCGTCGGTGTCGACTCCCGCGGCCAGCCGCGCACCCGCTTCCGCGGTGGCCTCGCCGAGGTCGTCCAGCTCGTCGAACACCGTGGTGGCCAGGCGCATCCGCTCGACGATGTGCTCCTCCATGATCGTGAGCACGAGGTCGTCGCGGCCCTCGAAGTTCGAGTAGACCGCGCCCTTCGTGAGCCCCGCCGCCGCGGCGATGTCGTTGAGCGACGTGGCCGCGATGCCCTGGCGCGCGAACACCTCGGTGGCGGCGTCGATGATCTTGCGCCGCGTCTCGGCGCGGCTCGGGCGGCGCGGGGTCGGGGAGGGAGCCATGGCCGGAGACTACAACTCCCTCACCTGGAGCTTTACCTCCGCCGCGGCGCGGCCGGAGGCGGCGGCAGCCCGCTGTGCCGAACCGGCCCCGGGTCGGTTCCGCGCGTCCGCCAGGGTTCCTGGACCCGTTGCGATCGAGTACGGGATCGACCCCGGTGAGGGCGCCAAGGGCGGGAAAAATTCCGAAAAATATTGACCCGCTTCGTGCAGACATCCTATCTTTGGCGAGCTTCACAGCCGGTTTCCGCCTTCGACGCCGAACGGAATCGCCATGTCGAACTTCTCGTCCCCGCCCTCTCGTCGGACCTTTCTCAAGCTCGGTGGCGCGGTCGGCGCCGGCTTCGCGTTGAGCGGGTTTCGCCCGTTCACGGCCCAGGCGGCGCCCGCGAGACCGGCGGTCGCCGACCTCGTCGCCGACACCGCCGCGACGACCCTGTGGTACCCCGCGCCCGCGGCCGAGGACCACGTCATCGAGCAGGCCCTGCCGATCGGCAATGGTCGGATCGGTGGCCTCGTGGGGGGCGACCCCGCGGCCGACTACCTCTACTTCACCGATTCCTCGTTGTGGACCGGCGGGATCAACGACCAGGTGCAGTCCGACGGGCAGCTGCCCTACGGCCGCGATGACTTCGGGAGCTTCGGCCTGCTGGCCAAGGTGCGGCTCAAGCTGCCGGCCCACACCGGCGTCCGCGACTACCGCCGCACCCTCGACCTCAGCAACGGCCTGGTCACCGCGACCTACGGCCTCCGGGGCGCGAAGTACCGCCGGGAGGTCTACGCGAGCCACCCCGACGACGTCGTCGTGATCCACCTGACGCAGCAGGGCGGCGGGTCCTACACGGGCTCCGTGACGCTCGAAGGCACCCGCGGTGAACAGCCCACGGCCGGCGCCGGCGTCGTGTCGCTCGGCGGCACCTTCGCCAACGGCCTGAAGTACAGCACCGCGGTCACCGCCGCGGGCAAGGGCGGGCAGGTCGCGGTGTCGGGCACCGACGTGACGTTCACCGGCTGCAGCGAAGTGGTGATCGTCGTGTGCGGCGGCACCAGCTACGTCCCCGACGCCGCCCGCGAGTACCTCGACGCCACCGCGGATCCCGCCGCCGTGGCCGCCGGGAAGGTGACGGCCGCCGCGGCCGTGCCCGCCACCGCGCTGCTGGCCACGCACGTGAAGGACTACCGCGGCCTCTACGACCGGATGAGCGTGAACCTCGGCAGCTCGCCCCAGAGCCGGCGCGGGCTCGACTCGTGGTCGCGACTCGCCGTGCGCTACACCGACCCCGGTACGCCGGATCCGGAACTCGAGGCCAGCTACCTGCAGTTCGGGCGGTACCTGACGATCACCGGCTCGCGCGACGGCCTCCCGATCAGCCTCCAGGGCCTGTGGCTGAGCAACAACTCGCCCGACTGGTACAGCGACTACCACACCGACATCAACCTCGAGATGAACTACTGGCTCGCCGACCGCGCGGGCCTCAAGGAGTGCTTCGACGCGCTGGCCGACTACTGCCTCGCTCAGCTGCCCGCGTGGAGCGACACGACGCAGCGGTTGTTCAACGACCCGCGCAACCGGTTCCGCAACTCGACGGGCAAGATCGCGGGTTGGGCGATCGCGTTCTCCACCAACATCTACGGCGGCTCCGGCTGGGCGTGGCACCCAGCCGGTAACGCGTGGCTGTGCAACAACCTCTGGGACCACTACGAATACACGCGGGACGCGGCGTACCTCGCCAAGGTCTACCCCGTGCTGAAGGGCGCCACCGAGTTCTGGGAGGCGCGGCTCATCACCCGGACCATCGACGGTCAGGACTACCTGGTCAGCGACACCGACTGGTCGCCGGAGCACGGCCCGGACGCGGTGGGCAACACGTACTCGCAGGAGCTCGTCCACGACCTGTTCGGCCACTTCACGCAGGCCACCGAAATCCTCGACCGCGACACCGCGTACGGGAAAACGATCACCGGCATGCGCGACCGGCTGCACCTGCCGGCCGTGAGCCCGGTGACCGGCTGGCTGCAGGAGTGGCTCTCGCCGGAGAACCTGGGGGAGACCACCCACCGGCACCTCTCGCCGCTCGTCGGGTTCTTCCCCGGTGACCGCATCACCACCGACACGGCGCCGGCGGATCTGATCGAGGGTGTGCGCAACCTGCTGATCGCCCGCGGCATGGACACGTTCGGCTGGGGCTGCGCGTGGCGGTCGGCCTGCTGGGCGCGGCTGAAGGACGCCGACCGCGCCTACCAGCTGTTCCTCACGGTGCTGCGGCCCTCGGTCAGCAACGGCAACGGCACGGCGGCGAACTTCTTCGACATGTACAGCCAGGGTAGCTACACGATCTTCCAGATCGACGCCAACCTCGGCGCGCCCGCGGCGATGCTCGAGATGCTGCTGTACTCGCGGCCCGGCGTGATCGAGTTCCTGCCCGCGCTGCCGAAGGCGTGGGCGGAAACCGGGCGCGTGACGGGGATCGGCGCGCGCGGCGGGTTCGAAGTGGACCTCGAGTGGCGGCGCGGGAAGGTCATGAAGGCCGTGGTCCGCAGCGTGGGCGGCACCGAGACCGAACTGCGGGCCGGCAGCTGGCGCGAGACGATCCGGCTGCGCCCCCACGAATCGATCACCGTCACGCCGCACTGACCGCTTCCGGTGCCGGGAGGCCCCCGATCCCTCCCGGCACCGGGAGCACTCCCCGCCGTCTCGACGCTTCGACTCCGTACAGTGTAGCGTTCAACTATCCGGCGTCGCACTGACTGCCGGAGCGGATCGGGAGGCGGCATGAACATCGCGTTGTGGATCGCTGCGGGCATCGCGGCGGCGATCTACCTGGCTGCGGGCGGCATGAAGCTGGCCACGCCCAAGGAGAAACTGCTGGAGAACCCCAACATGGGCTGGGTCGCGGACTTCTCCGGCGGCATGGTCAAGTTCATCGGCCTGGTCGAGGTGCTGGGCGCGATCGGCTTGATCCTCCCGCAGGCGTTCGGCATCGCGCCCGTGCTCACGCCGCTGGCCGCCGTCGGCTTCGTGATCATCGCGATCGGCGCGATCGTGGTGCACGGCCGGCGCAAGGAACCCAAGGGCATCCCGATGAACGTGCTGTTGCTGGTGCTCTCGGCGTTCGTCGCGATCGGCCGCTTCGCGGGCTGAACCGGGCTCACCCTCGCGTCGGTCGCAGCCGACGCCGGCCGCCGTCCCTGACCTAGGCTGGGCGGGTGCCAGGCGAGGGGACGGGAGGTCCGCGGTGGACGTCGACCTGCGGAAGGTGCGCTACTTCGTCGCCGTGGCCGAGGAACTGCACTTCGGCCGCGCGGCGGAGCGGCTGCACATCGCGCAACCCGTGCTCTCGCGCCAGGTCCGGGCGCTGGAGGAGGAGCTGCGCGCGCAGCTGTTCGTCCGCGACCGCCGCTCCACCGAGCTGACGGCCGCGGGCCGGCAGCTGCTGGAGGACAGCCGGCCCATCCTCGCCGCGGCCGAGGCGCTGCGGCGCCGGGTCGCCCTGGCCGCGCGGGGGACCTCGACGTTCACCATCGGTTTCATGCCGGGCATCACCGTGACCCAGCCCGTGCGGGCGCTGACCGCGCGCCACCCCGAACTGTCGGTGGAGCTGGTGCGGACGACGTGGGACGACCAGGCCGAAGTGCTGCACGACGGACGGGCCGACGTGAGCATCGTCCGGCTCCCGGTGCAGCCGCGCGGGCTCACCGTGCGGCCGATGTACGGCGAACCCCGCGTGGCGATCCTGCCGGTGACGCACCGGCTGGCGGGCAAGGAATCCGTTGAAGTGGCCGACCTCGCCGGGGAGCACCTGCTCAACGACCCCGACGCGGTGCCGGAGTGGCGCGCCGTCGCGACCGAGCTGCGCGCCGGGGGTGCCGCGCGCCCGCGCGGGTTCCGCAGCATCGAGGAGAAGCTCGAGCACGTGGCCGCGGGCCTCGGCATCGCGATCGTGCCACTGTCCACTTCGGAGTACTACACGCGGCCCGACGTGACGCACGTGCCCGTGTCCGACCTGCCGCCCGGCCAGGTCGCCGTGGCGTGGGTCGCCTCGCGGCGCTCGCGGCTGATCTACGAGTTCGCGGAGCTCGTCACAGCGTGACTGCACAGCACGCCGTTGTGTGGTAACCCAAGACCATGAACGCGCTGGGCTCGTACGTGGAGTCGTGGTCCCCCGAACCGCTCACCGACACCGACGCACTGGCGGCGGGACCGGCCGCCGCGCTGTCGGCGGCACTGGACCTGCCACGTCCGGCGGCAGTCGCGGGGGAGCCGCTGCCGCCGCTGTGGCACTGGCTCTACTTCCTCGAGTGGCCGCTGCGCTCGGAGATCGGCGCCGACGGCCACCCGGCCGGCGGCCACTTCCTGCCTCCGCTGCCGGACCGGCGGCGGATGTTCGCCGGCGGCCGGCTCGAGGTGCGGGCGCCCCTCGTGCTGGGCACGCCGGCCGAGCGCGTGCGCTCGCTCGGCGAAGTCGCGGTGAAGCACGGCCGCACGGGGGAGATGCTGTTCGTGACCGTGCGGACCGAGCTCAGTCAGGGCGGTGCCGTGCGGGTCGTCGAGGAGCAGGACATCGTCTACCGTTCGGGCGAGGACTCCGGCCGCACGGCGCTCGCCGGGCTCGACCTGACGGGCACGCCGTCGTCGGCCGCCCAGTGGCAGCAGGCGTGGACGCCGGATCCCGTGCTGCTGTTCCGGTTCAGCGCGCTCACGGCCAACGCGCACCGCATCCACTACGACCACCCCTACGTGACCGGCGTCGAAGGCTACCCGGGCCTGGTCGTCCACGGGCCGCTGCTCGTGCTGGCCCTGCTGGAACTGACCCGCACCCGCGCGCCGGAACGCGCGATCTCGTCGCTGTCGTACCGGTTGCGCCGCCCGGTGTTCGCCGGTGAGCACCTGGTCGCGACGGGTGTTCCGGGCGACGGGGGAGTGGCATTGCAAGTGGACGCGGCCCGCGCCGAGGCGGTCGCGACAGCGGACGTCGTGTTCGGCTGAGCTCAGGCGAGCCGCGCTTCGCCGGGCGTCACCGGCGGGTCCGCCTCGACGCCGTGCAGCACGTGCGCCAGGACCTCCGCGCCGCGCACGACCCGCGGGCCCGGGCGGTTGAAGTACGCCGGGCCGTCGAGCAGCCACACCGCGCCGGCGCGCACGGCCGGCAGGTCCGCCCAGCCGGGAAGCGCCGTGAGCACGCCGGATTCCGCCGCCGTGCGATCGGGGCTGAAACCGCACGGCAGGACGAGCAGCACGTCCGGCCGCGCCGCTCGCACGGCGTCCCACGACATCGGGTGCGTGTGCTCACCCGGGTGCGCCAGCAGGGGCTCCCCACCCGCCGCGGTGATCTGCTCCGGCACCCAGTGCCCGGCCGGCCACAACGGATCCAGCCACTCGAGCGCGACCACCCGCGGCCGCGGTTTTCCGGCCACCCGGGCACGCACGGCGTCGAGCCGGGCGGTGAGTGCCCGGACCCGGTCCGCGGCGAGCTCGGGCACACCGAGCGCGTCGCCGAGGGTCGTGACGCAGCCGAGGACGTCAGTGAGCCGGCGCGGTTCGAGGCTCAGCACCTTCGTCCCCACGTCGAGCACCCGCACTGCTTCGGCCACGCGCGTGTACGACACGGCGCAGACTTCGCACAAGTCCTGCGTCAGCACGAGGTCCGGCGCGAGCTCCGCCAGGCGCGCGGTGTCCACGGAATACAGCGACGAACCACTGTGCGCCGAACCGCCGACAGCGGCGGAGATCTCCCGGCTCGTGAGCACCGCGCCGTCCACCTCGGCCGCGGTCACGACCGGCACCGCCTCGACACCGGGCGGCCAATCACACTCGTGGGTCCGCCCGACCAGATCACCGAGCCGCCCCAGCTCCGCGACGAGGTCGGTCGCAGCCGGCAGCAACGACACGATCCGCATGCCCTCGAACCTAACCCGCCCCGCCAGGAGACGCGCTGCGAAAAGTGTATAACGACATATACAGTCGGGCGGAGTGCGCGTCAGCATCGCTCCGCCCGACAAAACCCACTACCGCAAGGACGAGTCCAGGGCCCGCATCAGCTCGCCGGTCCGGCCGCCGCCGGGCGGGGCCGGGGGATACCGCCTGAGGACGTCGACGACCACGGGCCCGGCGTGATCGCGGGCCTGCTCGAGGTGCCCGGCTCCGACCTGGGGGTCGCCACCGGCCGAGAGCTCGAAGGCGAGCGCCGCGGAGGCGGCCGAGTCCAGGATGTGCTTGACCTGCGTCGCTTTCGCCAGCGGGTGCAGGAACGCGGCGCCGACCGCGCTGCCGGCGGCACGCGCGGCCGCGCTCGCCGCGGCCTGACCGGTGTCCCGAGCTTCCTGCGCCGCGCGGTGTGCTGCCCACGCGCTGTCGCGCATCGCCTTCGTGCGTTCGCCGCCGGCCGCGAAGCCCTGCGCGGCGTCGAGCGCGGCCCGCGGACGCGGATCGCCGGGCTGCTCGCGTTCGAAGATCACCAGCGCGGGCAGCGCGCACGCCACGGCGTAGGCGGCCACGGCGCGCAGCTCGGCCTTGCTCAGGGCGATCGCGGGGGAGTCGTCGGCCATCGCGCCATCTTGCCGCGCCGGGCGGCGCACCGGCAGCGGAATTCCACTGTGGACCGGGGGCCGGTTCCGGTCAGACGCACTCGTGCAGCGCCGCGAGCAGCGTGGTCGCGCGGGTGTCGACGTCCTCGGCCTGCAGTTCGTTGGTGGCGAAGGAGAACGAGACGCCGCGGGTGGGCCAGGCGCCGTGGCGGCCGCCACCGGCGCCGGAGTGGCCGAACGCGGCCGGGTCCGCAGCGGCCGGGCCGTAGGTGCCGATCGGGTCGGCGAGTTCGTAGCCGAGGCCGAAGCGCAGGGGCCGGTCGTTGACCGCGTCGATGCCGCCGGACCAGGTGCGGGTGGCCTGCGCCAGCACGGCGGAGGGCACGAGGGAGCCGGACAGCAGCAGGTCGTAGAGCCGCGCCATGCTCGTCGCGGTGCCCACGCCGCTGCCGGCGGCGAGTTCGGCGCCGCGGTATTCGGGGGAGTTCATGGTGTCGGTGGAGTCGAGCAGCCCGCGGTACATCCGCTCGACGATCCGGCGGCGTTCCTCGTCCTGCAGGAACGTGCTGATGCGGTAGCCGGGCGCGCGCAGCAGCGTCGCGACCGGTACCGACGCCGGCGTACCGAGCCGCAGGTTCAGCCCGTACGGGGCGGCGAGCAGCTCGTGGAGCAGTTCGCCGACGCGCTGCCCGGTGACGCGGCGGATGAGCTCCGTGGCCAGGTAGCCGTAGGTCAGCGCGTGGTAGGCGACGCGCGTGCCCGGTGTCCACAAGGGACGTTGCTCGGCGAGCGCGATCGCGTTGGCGGCGTTGTCGGCCATCGGCAGGTCGGCTTCGACGTAGGGGAGCCCGACGGTGTGCGAAAGCACCTGGGAGACGGGCACTTCGCCCTTGCCGGCCGCCGCGAACTCCGGCCAGTAGCGGGCGACGCGTTCGCGCGGGCCGAGCACCCCGCGCGCGGTGAGGATCGCCAGCAGCGTGGCGACGATCCCCTTGGTGCCGCTGAACAGCACCACCCGCGTTTCGGGTGTCCACGGGACCCCGGGCGAAGCTGCCCCGGCGCACAGCTCGACGACCGGCTCGCCCCGGCGGAAGACGCTGAACGCGACGCCGCCGGAGGTCTGGGCGGCGACCTCGGCGAACGCCTCGCGCACGGCGTCGAACCCGGGCCGGACCGCACCGTAACCGGTCATAACCGCGGTGTGGTGGCCAGCAGTTCGCCGGTGTAGGAGTGGGCGGGCGCGGTCAGCACGGCTTCGACCGTACCCTCTTCCACGATCTCTCCGCCGCGCAGAACGGCGATCCGGTCGGCCACCTCGGGTGCGAGCGCGATGTTGTGCGTCACGAACAGCACGGCCATCCCCAGTTCGCGGCGCAGTTCCCCGAGCAGCTCCACGATGGTCGCCTGCACCGACACGTCGAGCGCCGAGGTCACCTCGTCGCACACGAGCACGTCGGGGGTCGTGACCAGGGCGCGGGCGATCGCCGCGCGCTGGCGTTCGCCGCCGCTGAGCTGGTCGGGCAGCCGGTTCGCCAGCGACCGGCCGAGGCGGACGCGGTCGAGCACCTCAGCGACGCGTTCGCGCCGGCGGGCCCGCGACAGCTCGGTGAGCCGCACCAGCGGCACCTCGATGGACTGGGCGATCGTGCGGCGCGGGTTGAGCGAGGAGAAGGGGCTCTGGAACACGTACTGGATCCGGCGCCGCTCGTCGTCGCTGCGGGCCCGGGTGGCGGCCGCGAGTGGGGTGCCGTCGAGCGCGACAGTGCCGGTGAACCGGTGGGTGAGCCCCGCGATGCACTGCGACAGTGTGGTCTTGCCCGACCCCGATTCGCCCAGCAGCATGACGCATTCGCCGCGGCGCACCTGCACGTCCACGCCGCGCAGCACGTGCTGGCGGCCGTAGGCGACGCGGATCTCGCGCGCGGCCAGCACGGCGTCCGACGGCGGGGGAGCCGCGGCGGGATCGGCGCCCAGGTCGGGCACCGCGTCGAGCAGCTCGCGGGTGTAGGCGTGCTCCGGCCGCTTGAGGACGTCGGCGGCCGAGCCGGTTTCGACGACCGCGCCCTGGTACATGACCGCGACGCGGTCGGCCAGCTGCGCCACCACCGCGAGGTCGTGGGTGATGTAGAGCGCGGCCACGCCGTGCTCGGCCGTCAGCCGCCGGACAGTCTCCAGCACCAGCGCCTGCGTCATCACGTCGAGCCCGGTGGTCGGCTCGTCGAGCACCACCACGCTCGGCCGGCACGCGAACGCCATCGCGATCCCGACGCGCTGCTGCTGCCCGCCCGAGAGCTGGTGCGGGTAGCGGCGGCGGTAGGCCGGGTCCGCAGGGAGCCCGACCTCCGTGAGCACCTCCGCCACGCGCTCCTCGACCGAGCCCGCGTGACCGTGGGTCTCGAGCACCTCGGCGATCTGCCGGCCGATCCGGAGCGCGGGGTTGAGCGACAGGGCCGGGTCCTGCGGCACGTAGGACACCGTGGTGCCCCGCAGTTTCCGGCGCCGCACCGGGTCGAGGGCGAGGACGTCGACGGGGTCTCCCTCCCGCGGGTGCAGCGTCACGCGGCCGCCGTCCTCGGTGAGCCCGCGGCGGAAGTGGCCGAGCGCGGCGAGCCCCGCCGTGGTCTTGCCCGAGCCGGATTCGCCGACGAGCGCGAGCACCTCGCCCGGCGCGATGCGGTAGGAGATCCCGCGCAGCACCGGCCGGCCCGCGGCGGTCTTGACCCGCAGGCCGGCCACCTCCAGGGCGACCGGCGCACCGCCGGCAGCACTGTCCACTGTGGTCACGACTGCACCTCCGCGGTGTCCCGGGTGCGCCCGGCCGCGGCCGAGGCGAGCGAGTCGGCCACGAGGTTCGTGCCGACGGCGAGCAGGGCGATCGCGACGACCGGCAGCAGCACACCCCACGGCTGCACGACCAGCGCGATCCGATTCTCGTTGATCATCAGGCCCCAGTCGGCCGCCGGTGGCTGGATGCCGAGGCCGAGGAACGACAGCGACGCGATGTAGCCGATCGAGTAGGTCAGCCGCAGCCCCAGTTCGACCATGAGCGGGCCGGTGATGTTCGGCAGGATCTCCCGCAGCAGGATCCGGCTGCGCGGCACCGCGTACATCTCGGCCGCCTTGATGTAGTCCTCGCCGCGCACCGCGACTGTCGCCTGGCGCGCGACGCGGGCGGTGCGCGGGGCGTGGGTCAGGCCGATCACGAGCACGAGCAGCCAGCCCTTCGGCCCGATCACCGCGATGGCCAGCAGCGCGATCACCAGCTGCGGGAACGACAGCAGCACGTCGTTGCCGCGCATCAGCAGGCTGTCGAGCCAGCCGCCGCCGTAGCCGGCGACCATGCCGAGCAGCGCGCCGAGCACGATTCCGAGCGCGGTCGCGAGCACGGCATACAGCAGCAGCGTGGTGCCGCCGGCGAGGAACCGGGTAAGCACGTCGCGGCCCAGCCCGTCGGTGCCGGCGAGCCCGTCCGGTTTGAACGGCTTGCCCGCGAAGTCCGTGGTGCTGTAGCCGGTGAGCACCGGTCCGAGCCACGGGCCGAGCAGGGCCACGAGCACCACGACACCGGCGAGGACGGTGCCGACCTTCGCCTGCGGGAACGCCCACGCCGTGCGCAGGAGGCCCCTGGTCTTGACCGGTGCGTCGCCGGTGGTGGTGGCCGGGGTGATGGGGTCGTCGACGGCGGTCACCGGGTCGCCTCCGTCCGCAGCTTGGGGTTGGCGAGGATGCCGATCACGTCGGCCAGCAGGTTCACCACGATGTAGACCGCGGCGATGATGAGGGTCACGGCCTGGACGACGGCGACGTCGCGTTTGCTCACCGCGTCGATCAGCGCCTGCCCGATGCCGGGGTAGCGGAAGAGGAACTCCACCACCACGACCCCGCCGGCGAGCCACGCCAGCTGCAGCGCCACGACCTGCGCGACGGGACCGACGGCGTGCGGCAGGGCGTGCCGGACGAGCACGGTGCGCTCCCGCACGCCTTTGAGCCGCGCCATTTCGACGTACCCGGAGTCGAGGACCTCGTTCATGGTCGCTCGCATCATCCGCGTGATGTAGGGCGTGACCACCAGCACGAGCGTCGCCACCGGCAGCACGAGCTGGCTCGGCTGCCGCCACACCGGTTCGCCCGGCGGCGTCAGCGTCACCGAGGGCAGGACCTTGAAGACCGTCGTCGCGAACAGCACGATCAGCGCCACGCCGATCACGAACTCCGGCAGCGCGGCGATCACCAGGCTGATGCCCGACACCGTCTGGTCGGCCGCGCGCCCGCGCCGCATCGAGCTCCACGTACCCAGCGCCAGCCCGAGCGGCGTCGCGATGACCGCGGCCAGCACCAGCAGCACGAGGGAGGCGACGATCCGGTCGCCCAGCAAGGATGTCACCGGGCCTTGCGTCGAGGTCGACGTGCCGAGGTCACCGGTGAACAGCCCGCCCAGCCACGTGAGGTAGCGCTGCCAGACCGGCTCGTCGAGGTGCAGCTGGTGCTGCAGCGCGGCGATCCGCTCCGGTGTCGCCTGCTGGCCGAGGATCGCGCGCGCCGGATCGCCCGGCAGCAGCAGCGTCGCCACGAACACGAGCAGCGTCACGAGCCACAGCACCACCAGGCTCACGAGCAGCCGCTTCACGATCATCCGCGTCAGCCCGCTCATGCCGCACCTCCCGGCGCCGTGCCGAGCCAGGCCTCGCGGAACTGGTAGCCGGACAGCGAGATCCCCGTCCGGTCGGGCACCAGCCCCGCCACGTACACCTGGTAGGCGTCCACCTGGTCGACGAAGCCCCACACGATGAGCCCGCCGCGTTCGTACTCGATGCGCTGAGCCTGTTTCAGCAGGTCGGTCCGCGCGGTGGGGTCGACGGTGGCGCTCGCGCGCGTGACGAGGTCGGTGAACTGCGGGTCGTGCCAGTGGGTTTCGTTGTAGGGGGACTTCGGCAGCGAGCCGCTGGCGACCTGGGGCAGGTAGTTGCGCGTGTACCAGAAGTCCTGCGCGAAGTCCCACGACAGGTAGTTCTCGCCGTAGAACGTGGTGGTGTCGACCTTGCGGATCCGGATGTTCACACCGGCCGCTTTGGCCTGCTGCTGGAACACCTGCGCCGCCTCGACCGCGCCGGCCTGGATGGGCGCGGTGACGAGCTCGAGGTCGAGGTTCGCGTGCCCGGCTTCGGCCAGCAGCCGCTTCGCCGTCTCGATGTCCTGCTTGCGCTGCGGCAGTTCCTTCGCGTAGGCCGGGTCGAACGGCGCGTAGAGGTCGTTGCCGACGCGGCCTTGTCCACTGAGGACCTGGTTGATCATCTGCTCGCGGTCCACCACGAGCCGCAGCGCCTGGCGGACCCGCGCGTCGTCGAAGGGCGGGCGGTCGACGCGCATCGTGAACGGCAGCCACGTGCCGGTCTCCGAGCGCAGCACGCGGATGCGCGGATCGCTGCGCAGCACGTCGATGAGGGCCACCGGCACCTGGTCGATTGCGTCCACCTGGGACGAGAGCAGCGCGTTGATGCGGGCGTCGTCCTCGGCGAAGTTGATGAGCACGAGCTCGTCGAGGTAGGGCTGCCCGGGCCGCCAGTAGTGTTCGTTGCGCACGAACGTGCTCTGCAGCCCGGCGGTGAACTCCTCGAGCCGGAACGGGCCGGTGCCGACCGGGCGCTTCACGTCGAAGTCGGCCGGCACGATGCCGAGCGAGTACTGCCCGAGCAGGTCGTCGAACCCGGTGTTGGGTTCGGTGAGCCGGAACTCCACGGTATTGGGCCCCACCGGCACCACCTCGCCGAGCATCGAAAGTCCCGCGGCGCCGCTCTTGGGGTCCTTCGGGTCGAGGATCCGGCGGAAGGTCGCCACCACGTCGGCGGGGGAGACCGCGCGCCCGTCGTGGAACCGCACCCCCTCGCGCAGCACCGCGGTCCAGGTCCGCGCGTCGGGCGAGGAGGTCAGGGATTCGGCGACGAGCATCTGCAGCCGGTAGTCGTGGTCGCGCAGCAGCAGGGGTTCGTAGAGGTTGATCACCCGCGCGATGTCCGGGTTGGTCGCGGGGATGTGCGGGTCGAGCGTGTCGGAGGACCCGCCGCCGGTCACGCCGACGCGCAGGGTGCCGCCTCTTCTCGGCGGCCCGGTCGGTGCGGCGGCCGCGACGGCGGATCCGCCGCACGCGGCGAGCAGGGGAGCGGCGCCCAGCAGCGCGGCGCCGCCGAGCGCCGCGGCGAGGAACCGGCGGCGGGGCAGGGAGTTCGGCTCACATCGTTCTTCCATGGATGACTTTCGGGTGGGTGGTGGTGCGGTGGGGTTCGGGAGGTCAGGCGATCGCGCGCCCGGCGTGCTCGGGCAACGGCGCGAGGTAGGCGCGGAACTTCTCCGCCACGGCGTCGGGCATCGGCGAGGATCTGCCGCCGGCCACGTGCAGGCACAGCAGCTCCTCCGTGGCGACGACCTCGCCGCCGACGTGCAGCTCGTGCCACAGCCGTACCTTCTTCGGCCCGACGGTGAGCACGGAGGTCCGCACAGTCAGCTCCGCGCCCGGCGCGACTTCCCGCAGGTACCGGACGTGAGCCTCCACTGTGTACAGCGACGCGCCCGTGGCCGTGCGGTAGGCGGCGTCGAGACCGACGGCGTCCATCAGCGCGCTGGTCGCGTCGCCGAAGACGAGCACGTAGTAGGGCTCGGAGAGGTGACCGTTGTAGTCGATCCACTCGGGACGGACGCGGTCGTGGTGGGTCAGCGGGTCACCCACGGCGGGCCTCGTCCACGGCCCGCTGGATCGCGATGATCGCCCGGTCGCGCTCGGCCACGAGGTCGGCGATCGTGCGGGGCCCGGCCTCGTCCTCGCACCCGGCGACGACGGCATCGCGCAGGTCTTTGGTGAGCTCGGGCGCTTCGAGGCGGGTCCACGGCGACTTCAGCGACGGTCCGAAGTGGTCCAGCATGTGGGCCATCCCGCCTTCGCCGCCGGCCAGGTGGAAGGTGAGCATCGGGCCCTGCACCGGCCAGCGCAGCCCGGGCCCGTCGGTGATCGCGGTGTCGATCTGCTCGACCGTCGCCTCCCCTTCGGCCACCATGTGCAGGGCTTCGCGCCACAGCGCCTCCTGCAGCCGGTTGGCGATGAACCCCGGCACCTCTCGGTCCATCGTGATCACGGTCTTGCCGACGTGCCGGTAGAACGCGCTCGCCCACTCGACCGCCCGGGGCGCGGTGAGCTCGCCGCCCACCACCTCGACCAGCGGGATCAGGTACGGCGGGTTGAACGGGTGCCCGACCACCAGGCGCTCCGGCGTCTTCGCGGCCACCTGCATCTCGGTCATGCCGTAGCCCGACGTGGACGAGGCGATCACCACGCCGGCGGGGGTGACCGAATCGATGTCGGCGAGCAGCTTCTGCTTGAGCGCCAGGTCTTCGGGAGCGCTTTCCTGCACGAACCCGGCACCCTCGACCGCTTCGGCCAGCGTGCCGGTCACCGTCAGCGCGTCGCGGCTCGCACCGCCGGCGAGCCCGAGCGAGGCGAGCGCGGGCCACGCGGCGTCGACCAGCCGGCCCAGCCGGTCGGCCGCGTCCGGCGCGGGGTCCCAGGCCCGGACGCGGTAGCCGCGGGCGAGGAAGTGCGCGACCCAGCCGCCCCCGATCACCCCGGCCCCGACGCACGCGACAGTGTCCACTTCGGTCACGGTGGGGATCTCAGGCACGGACCCGCTCCTTCAGGCCGAGGATCTCCCGCGCCCGATCGGGCGTCGCGACGGTGGCGCCGAGGTCACCGACGATCCGCACCGCGCGTTCGACGAGCTGCCCGTTGGTCGCCTTGACCCCGCGGGCCAGGTAGAGGTTGTCCTCCAGGCCCACCCGCACGTGCCCGCCCAGCAGCACCGACTGCGCGACCCACGGCATCTGGTCGCGCCCGATCGCGAACGACGCCCACTGCGCGCCTTCGGGCAGCAGCCGCACCATCGCCTGCAGCAGCCCCGGATCCGCGGGCGCGCCGTAGGGGATGCCCATGCACAGCTGGAACAGCGGCGGCGCGTCGATCAGCCTTTCCTCGACCATCTTGGACGCGAACCACAGGTGCCCGGTGTCGAAGATCTCCAGCTCCGGCTTCACCCCCAGCTCCTGGATGCGCTTCGCCCCGGCGCGCAGCATGTCCGGAGTGGACACGTAGAGCTGGCTGCCCTCGCCGAAGTTCAGCGAGCCGCAGTCGAGCGTGCAGATGTCGGGCAGCAGTTCCTCGATGTGCGGCAGCCGGTCCATCGCGTTGACCAGGTCGGTGCCGTCGACCGGCTTGAGCGGGTCCTCCTCGTCGAGCACGAGGTCACCGCCCATGCCGGCGGTGAGGTTGACCACCACGTCCACTCCGGACTCCCGGATCAGCCGCACCGCCTCGCGGTACAGCGCGACTTCGCGCGAGGGCGCGCCGGTTCCGGGTTCGCGCACGTGGATGTGGACGACGGCGGCGCCCGCGTTGGCCGCCTCGATCGCGCTGGTGGCGATCTGCGCCGGCGTGACCGGCACGTGGGGGCTGCGGCCGACGGTGTCGCCCGCGCCGGTGAGGGCGCAGGTGACGATGACCTCGTGGTTCATCAGGCTCCCTTGACGATCGACCTTTCGATGAAGTCGTGCAGGTGCGCGCGCATCGTGGCCACCGTGCTGCCCGGCTTGCGGGTCAGCACCTGGATGCCGAGCCCGTCGATCAGCGCGGTGAGCTGCTCGGTGGCGGCCTCGGGATCGGCCACGCGGAACACCTTCTGCTCCTGGCCGGTGCGGATGGTCATGAGGATCGTCCGGTGCCAGCGGTCGTAGGAATCGGTGTAGAGCGACCGTAGTTCCGGAGCGAGGGCGACCTCGTTCCACACCTGGAGCCAGACCGACCACTCGGCGCGGAGCACGCCGTCGGCCGGCAGTTGCAGTTCGACCAGCTCCAGCAGCCGGTCGTGGGCGTCGGCGACGGCGTGCAGCTCGGCGACCTGCCGGTCGAACGCGAGCTTCACGTTGCGCCGCAACGCTTCGTGCAGCACTTCGGTTTTGCTGGGGAAGTGGTAGTGGATGGTGGCGGTGCTGGTGCCGCACGCCTTCGCGATGTCGGCGATGCGCACGTGGTGGTACCCGCGCTCGGCGATGAGCTCCCACGCCGTTTCGAGGATCCGCCGCCGCGGCTCGGACTGCGTGTGGTGCTCGGGATCGCTCGCCGGGCGGGCCGCGAGCGCGGGGATCGCTGTCACGGTCTTCGCGTCGTCGCTGCCGTTGAGCAGCCAGTTGACCGTGACGCCGCAGTACTCGGCGACCCGGACGAGTTCGTGCGGCGAGAACCGGCGGGTGCCGGTCAGCGCCTTGGACAGTTTCGTCTCGTCGAGCCCGATGGCCGCGGCGAATTCCCGCTGGGCTCCCGGCACGGCTCGGATGAGTTCCCGGACTCTGCTCCGCAGCTCCTCCGACTCGTCCATGCCGCAAGACCGTAACCCGGCGTTGCGATTATCGCAATACTCGCGCCACTCACGGTGTAACATGCGCGGAATTCCGTTGGAGTAGAAGAGAATTGCGATCGTCGCCTGACTGTCGCGTCAGTCGGGGGCGGTCGGTTTGACCGCGAGCAGCCGTCCGGCTACCGTCGGCGACCGTGACCGCCGCACTGCCCCGGGCCGTCCGCACCGAGGTGGTCGACGGCGTGCTCGTCGCGACCGTGGACCGCCCCGGCGGCAACCCGATCGACTCCCAGGTGAGCTTCGAGCTCTACGCCGCGTGGGCCCGGCTGCGCGACGACCCGGCCGTGCACGCGGGGATCGTCACCGGCGCCGGCCGCGAGTACTTCTCCGCCGGCTGGGATCTCGCGCCCGCCGCCGGCGGTTTCGCCGGGGTGGCCGACTTCTTCCGCCTCGCCAAGCCCATGATCGCCGCCGTCAACGGCCTCGCCCGCGGCGGCGGGTTCGAACTCGCGCTGATGACCGACCTCATCGTCGCCGCCGAGCACGCCGAATTCACGGTGCCCGACCACCGCGGCGCGGTGCCGTTGCCGGAGCGACTGTCCGAAGAGGCCGTTCGCGCCCTGTACCGCAGCGGGCGGCTGAGCGCCGCCGAGGCTGCGAGCTGCGGAGTGGTGCACCGGGTCGTCCCGGCGGGCACTGAACTCGCCGTGGCGCTCGACCTCGCACGTTCGCTCGGCGCCACGCCCGGCGCGGCCGCGGCCGTGAAGGAGATCGGCCGCGGCGCGCACCGGGCCGGCGACGAGTTCGCGATCCTGCCGCCGCACCACCGGGATTCGGGCGGCTAGTTGTCGGATTCCTTCGGCACCACGGCGAAGCGGCGCAACGCCAGTGCGGGGTTCGTGGTCCGGACCTGCTCGAGCCGATCCGCCGAGACCTCGGCGACGGCGACCCCGGGCCGTTCGCCGAGCGACGCGGCGACGACGCCCATCGGGTCCGCGATCAGGCTGGACCCCGACCCCATCGGCGCGATCTGCCCCGCCGCGGCGACGTACACGGTGTTCTCGATCGCGCGGGCCTTCACCAGCGTCGTCCAGTGGTACTCCTTCAGCGGCCCCGGCACCCACTCCGCCGGCAGCAGCACGACCTGCGCGCCCGCGTCGGCCAGCCGGCGCGTGACCTCCGGGAAGCGCAGGTCGTAACAGGTCTGCAGGCCGAAGGCCAGGCCGGCGGCCTTGAACGTCGGCGGTTCGGTGATCTCCCCGGCGACGATGAAGTCGGATTCACGGACGCCGAACGCGTCGTAGAGGTGGATCTTCCGGTACAGCGCGGCGAGTTCGCCGTCGGTACCCGCGGCGACCAGCGTGTTGCGGATCTTCCCACCGCCCGGCACCGCTTCGTTGACCCCGGCGACCACGACGACGCCGCGCTCGCGGGCCACCTCGCGCAGGCCGGTCACGAACGGGCCGTCGAGGTCCTCGGCCGACGCGACGAACCGCTCGTCCACGGCGGGCGCGGTGAACATCGAGTACTCGGGCAGCACGACCACCTCGGCGCCGCGGTCCGCGGCCTCGCCGACGAGCCGCGTGAGCTCCGCCAGGTTGGCGGTCTTGTCTTCGGTGGGCGCGAACTGCGCGACGGCGACGTGCGCCATGCGGGGGTCCTTTCGGGAGCGGGGAGCGGGGCACCGAAAAGGTTCCGATCTCGGTGTACTTCGTGTATACACGAAGGGTTTCCCGTGGTCCAGGGGTGTAGGCTCGCCACCGCGCCGACGCGGGCGCCCGACGAGGGGAGACGCATGACCACCACCCAACCGGGGACGACCCCGGTCGAGGGCGGACCGGCTCGGGAACGGGTGTACGCCTGGCTGCGCGACGGGATCATCTCCGGCGCGCTCGAGGGTGGCCGGTTCCTCGACGAGCAGTGGGTCTCCGGGGTGGTCGGTGTGTCCCGCACGCCCGTGCGCGAAGCGTTCCACCGGCTCGAAGCCGAGCGGTTCATCAGCCTGCTGCCCCGCAAGGGCGCGCAGGTCCGCACGGTCACCGCGCGCGAACTCGAAGAGGTGTACCAGAGCCGCCGGCTCATCGAGGGCCACGCGATCGCCGAGGTCTGCGCGGCCCGCGCGGGTGCCCCGGCCGAGATGGCCGGCCTGATCGAGGACCTGGTCCGCGCCGGAGCCGAGCGCGACTGGTTCGCCGTCTCGGGGTTCGACCGCCAGTTCCACCGCGCGATCGTCGGCGCCGCGGGCAACACCGTGCTCACCGAGCTCTACGACACCCTGCGCTCGCGCCAGCAGCGCGTGACCGTTCGGGCGCTGGAGGCCCGCCCGGAGCGCCTGACGATCATCGACGCCGAGCACCGGCAGCTCGTCGCCGCGCTCGACGCGGCGGACGCCGACGAGGCGCTGCGGATCCTGAACCAGCACCTGCGGCCCGTTTCCGAGGTGGTTTCGGCCCTCGACCGGACGTAGCACGGCGCCCGGGCCCGCCCCTGATGATAGGAAGGTCGGGTGACCGAACCGAACTCGATCGATGCCGCCGCTGCCGAGGCCGTCACGCTGACGAGCGAGCTGATCCGCATCGACACCACGAACACCGGAGACCCCGAGACCCTGATCGGCGAACGCGCCGCCGCCGAGTACGTCGCGGAGCGCCTCACCGACGCCGGCTACGAGATCACCTACGTCGAGTCCGGCGGCAAGAACCGGCACAACGTCATCGCGCGGCTGCCCGGCGCCGACCCGTCGCGCGGCGCGCTGCTGATCCACGGTCACCTCGACGTGGTCCCGGCCGACCCCGCCGAGTGGTCGGTGCACCCGTTCTCCGGCGCCGTGCAGGACGGCTACGTGTGGGGCCGCGGCGCGGTGGACATGAAGGACATGGTCGGCATGACGCTGGCCCTGGCCCGGCACTACAAGATCAACGGCATCGTGCCCCCGCGCGACGTCGTGTTCGCCTTCCTCGCCGACGAGGAGGCCGGCGGCAAGTACGGCGCGCAGTGGCTCGTCGAGCACCGGCCCGAGCTTTTCGAAGGCGTCACCGAGGCGATCAGCGAAGTCGGCGGTTTCTCGATCACGCTCAAGGACGACGTGCGCGCGTACGTGATCGAGACGGCCGAGAAGGGCATCCGCTGGATGAAGCTGCGCGTGCGCGGCACGGCGGGCCACGGCTCGATGATCCACCGCGACAACGCGGTCACCAAGCTGGCCGAGGCCGTCGCGAAGCTCGGCAACCACCGCTTCCCGCTCGTGCTCACCGACTCGGTGCGCGAGTTCCTCGCGGGCGTCACCGAGATCACCGGCTGGGACTTCCCCGAGGACGACCTCGAGGGCGCGGTCGCCAAGCTGGGCAACATCTCCCGCATGATCGGCGCGACCCTGCGCGACACCGCGAACCCGACGATGCTCACCGCGGGCTACAAGTCCAACGTGATCCCCTCGGTCGCCGAAGCCGCCGTCGACTGCCGCATCCTGCCCGGGCGCATCGACGCGTTCGACCGCGAGCTGGACGAGATCCTCGGCCCGGACATCGAAAAGGAGTGGATGGAGCTCCCGCCGGTCGAGACCACGTTCGACGGCGCCCTCGTCGACGCGATGACCGCCGCGGTGCTCGCCGAGGACCCGGGCGCGCGGACCCTGCCCTACATGCTTTCGGGCGGCACCGACGCGAAGTCCTTCCAGCAGCTCGGGATCCGCAACTTCGGCTTCGCACCGCTGAAGCTGCCCGCCGACCTCGACTTCTCCGGGCTGTTCCACGGCGTCGACGAGCGGGTGCCGGTGGAAGCGCTCGAGTTCGGCACCCGCGTGCTGGACCGGTTCGTGCGTTCGTCCTGACCGCCGGGAACCGCCGGAATGCCCGCGTTCACGCTCGCCGACGGGACCCCGTTGCACCTGGTGCGCTGGGGCGATCCGGCGGCGAGCGTGACCGTCGTGCTGCTGCACGGCTACGCGCTCGACCGCCGCAGCTGGGAACGGATCGCGCCACTGCTGCCCGAAGCCGTGCAGCACCCGCTGTCGGTCGTGGCCTACGACCACCGCGGCCACGGCAGGTCCGGCCGTGCCGGCCGCGGCACGGCGACGATGGCGCAGCTGGGCGACGACCTCGCCGAAGTGCTGGAGCGGGCCGTGCCCGAAGGGCGCGTGGTGCTGGTCGGCCACGACATGGGCGGGCTCGCGATCATGGCGCTGACGCAGCGGCACCCGCGGCTGTTCGCGGCCCGCGCCGCGGGGCTGGTGCTGCTCGCGACGTCTTCGGGCCGGCTCGCCACGGAGGCCGCGGCCGCATGGCCGGGCGCGCTCGGGATGCTCGCGCAGGACCTGGAACTCGTGCTGGGCGCGAAGCTGTTCGGCCTGGTGCGCGAGCACACGAGCCGCGCGGTCAGCGCCGGCCTGCGCTGGTGGCTCTTCGGCGACGACGCGGATCCCGATCTCGTCGAGCTGACCGTCAAGATGATCAAGCGCAATTGGCCGCACACCGTCGCGATCTTTCGCCCGGCGCTCGACGCGTACGCGCGCGACGCGGCGTTGGCGCGGGTGGGCGCGCTGCCGGTCACGGCGATCGTGGGGGAGCGGGACCGCATCGTGGCGGTCTCCGACGTCGAGCAGTTCGCCGGGTCCCTGGACCACGGGACGGCCGTGGTGCTGCCGGGGGTCGGGCACGTCGTGCCGCTGGAGGCGGCCGCCCAGGTCGTGCCGCGGATCGTCGCGCTGGTCCGCGACGCGCACCGACAAGACAACGGTTCTTGACAACTTAGTTTTTCGGTACGACGATGACCGCATGTTTCCCGTTGCGGTGATCGAGGACGCGGCCGCGGCCGAGGTGTCGCTGGACCCGGTCCGGGCACGGCTGCTGGCCGAGCTCGCCCAGCCGGCGTCGGCGACGATGCTCGCCGCCCGCGTGGACCTGCCCCGCCAGAAGGTCAACTACCACCTGCGCGCGCTCGAGAAGCACGGGCTCGTGGAGCTGGTGGAGGAGCGGCGCAAGGGCAACGTCACCGAGCGCATGATGCGCGCGACCGCCGCCTCGTACGTGATCTCTCCGGCGGCCCTGGCGGCGGTGCAGCCCGACCCGGCGCAGTCGCCCGACCGGCTTTCGGCCCGCTGGCTGCTCGCCGTGGCGGGCCGGCTGGTGCGCGACGTCGGCATCCTGATCACCGGCGCCGCCCACGCCCGCAAGCGCGTCGCGACGTTCGCGCTCGACGGCGAAGTCCGCTTCGCGTCGGCGGCCGACCGCGCGGCGTTCGCCGAAGAGCTCACGGCGGCCGTGACCACGCTGGTGAGCAAGTACCACGACGAAGACGCCGAGAACGGGCGCACGCACCGCGTGGTCATCGCGGTGCACCCGAGCGTGCCGGACGAGCCGGCCACCGAGAGCGGAGAGGGCTGATCATGGGGGACCGGTTGCCGGGCAAGGACTTCGAGGCGCACGACACCGCCGAGGTCGACGCGAAACCGGAGGAGATCTGGGCGGCGATCTCGACCGGCCCGGGCATCGACTCGTGGTACATGGGCCGCAACGAGGTCGAAGCCGGCGTCGGTGGCATCGTGCGCGGCGCGTTCGCGGGTTTTGAACCCGAGTTCTCGATCACGGCGTGGGAGCCGCTCGAGCGGCTCGCCTACGGCACCGAACCCGCGGCCGACGGGCGCCGGATCGCCTACGAATTCCTCGTGGAGGGCCGAGGCGGCGGCAGCTCCGTGATCCGTTGCGTCACGAGCGGCTTCCTGCCCGGCGACGACTGGGAGGAGGAGTTCGAAGCGATGACCGCGGGCGGCGCGCTGTTCTTCCGCAACCTGCTCGAATACGTCACGCACTTCGCGGGCCGCACGGCCACGCCGGTCACGGCGTTCGGTCCCCCGGTCGGCGACTGGGAGCGGCTGTGGACGGCGCTCGGCCGAGAACTCGGGCTCGACCGGCGGCCGGCCGAAGGCGACCGCGTGCGGATCACCCGCGCCGGGCAGACCACCGAAGGCGTCGTGTACTTCGTCAACACGCAGACGGTCGGTGTGCGCACGGCCGACGCGCTGCTCTGCTTCCTGGAAGGCTTCCGCGGCCCGCTGGTCGCCTGCCACCACGTGTTCACCGACGCGGGCGGCGACGAGCAGAGCTGGCAGGAGTGGCTCGGGCGCTTCGGCGCCTGAGCCGCGGGTGGGCCGGCCTCAGGTGGCCAGGCCCGGCAGCCGGTCCGCCGCGGTGCGCTTGCGCCGCAACCAGACCCGCCGGGTGCCATCGGCGTAGAGCCGCACCGTGCGCAGCTCCCAGCCGGCGAACTCGGCGTGGATCGAGAGCTGGATCGTCGCCGCGCGCCGCGACACACCCGGAGGCAGCCGCAGGCGGCGATACTCCCAATCTCCTTCGACCACCGCCTCGTCGACCGTCGTCATGGCTGGATCACCTGGGTCCCTTCTCCGGAGGCCGAGCCGACGAGCACGCGCCCGCTCCGGTCGTCGACGCTCACCGAATTCGGCTGGCGCACAGTCGGGAATCGGTACTTCTCGACGGGTTCGCCGCCGCGGACGTCGAAGCCCACCACTTGGTTCTGCCCGGTCAGGGTGACCCAGGCCAGGTTGCGCTGGTGGTCGTAGGCGATGCCGTAGATCCCGCCCGGCACCGGGTAGAGCTGCCGCAGGATGAGCGGGCCGACGGAGAACGCGAGCAGCGCGCCCGCGCGGGCGTCGGTCACCAGCACGCGGCCGTAGTTGTCACTCGTGGCGTTGGCGGCGCCTTCGCCCGCGCGCAGGCCTTCGCCCATCGTCCCGGCGTTCACGTCGACGCTGAACACCGCGGTGCGCAGCCGGTCGAGCACGACCACACCCTGACCGGTGTTGACCACGTCGTCGGCGCTGTAGAGCTGGCCGGTGATCGTCTTGGTCACCGCGCCGTTCGCCAGGACCTCCACGGCCTTGCGGTCGCGCACCGCGACGAGCGTGTCCGGCCCGTCGGCGACGCCGGCCGCGGGCTGGCCCGCCACCGGCTCCGTGGCCCGCTGCCCGGTCGGCAGCGTGATCTTCACGAGCTGCCCCTTGCCCGGCACGCTCGCGATCGCCTGGCCATTGGAGGCGGTCAGCGACTCCGCCGGGCCGGGCAGTGGCACGGTCGCCTTGGGGGTGCCGAGCGAGTCGAGGTCGTAGACGAGCACCGACGGCGGCTGCGTGACCGCGACGGCGAGCGTGTGCGTCTTCTCGTCGGTCGCCAGCGCCGACACCGCGGGTGTCGCGAGGACCTGACCAGCGGGTTTCACCGTCACGGCGGGGGAGGGCGCGGGCTTCGCGGCGACCGGGTTCGCCACCACCTGCAGCGAATCCGTGTTGTTCTGGCCCGATGACGAGCACGCCGAGAGCGCGAGGGCACCGGCCAGCGGGATCGCGATCCGCGACACGGCGGTGAGCCGACGCACCTTGAAGCCTCCAGCTGTCCCTCGGCGAGGTGTCCCCACCAGCATCCCCCACGATCCTCGTGCCGTCACGTCAGCGTCATCCAACAGACACCTGCGCCTCATTTCAGTCCTCGTTCGGGATAGCCCACCTCGACGCAGCTCACGTCGTCGAGCGCGCTGCGGATCGCCGGCGGGAGCGTGAGCTCTTCCGCCGCGAGCGACCCCGTCAGCTGGCCGGTGTCCCGGGCGCCGACCACGGGCGCGGCCACCCCGGGGCGGTCGCGGACCCAGGCCAGTGCGACGACCAGCGGTGACGTGCCCAGCCCGTCGGCGGCCGTCGCCACGGCCTGCACGATCCGCGCCGCGCGGTCGGTGCGGTGGTGCTCGACGTACCCGGCGTACTCGCTCGACGCGCCGCGCGAGTCGGCGGGCGTGCCCGTGCGGTACTTGCCGGTCAGCACGCCGCGGCCGAGCGGAGCCCACGGCAGCAGCCCGATGCCGTGGTGCACCGCGGCCGGCACGGCCTCGCGCTCGATCCCGCGCTCCAGCAGCGAGTACTCGAACTGTCCCGACACGATCGGCGCGGCCGCGCTCGCGCGGGCGGCGGCTGTGGCCAGCTGCCAGCCCGCGTAGTTGGAGACGCCGACGTAGCGGACCTTGCCGCTGGTCACCGCGTAGTCGAGCGCCGAGAGGGTCTCCTCGATCGGCACGCCCGAGTCCCACGCGTGCAGCTGCCACAGGTCGACGTGGTCGGTGCCGAGCCGGCGCAGCGAGCCGTCCAGCGCGGCCAGCAGCGCGCCGCGCGAGGCCCCGCCGCCGAACGGGCCGTCGGTGCGCCGCGCTACGGCCTTGGTCGCCACCACGACGTCCTCGCGCGGCACCAGGTCACCCAGCAGGCTCCCGAGCACGCGCTCGGCCTCGCCGTCGGCGTAGATGTCCGCGGTGTCCACGAGGGTGCCGCCCGCGTCGACGAACGCGACGAGCTGGCTGGCCGCCTCCTCGGCGTCGGTGTCCCCGCCCCACGTCATCGTGCCGAGTGCCAGGCGCGAGACCCGCAGGCCCGACCGGCCGAGCTGTCGCTTTTCCACGACCGCCGAGCCTAGTCGGCCACGCGGCCCGGACTTGACCAAGGTGACGCCGTGTCGCGGCCCGCCACCCCTACGGTGCACCCAGGGCCGGGCCGCCGAGACGTGATCGGTACGTTTTCGGCCGTGCGAATCGGACTCAACCTCGGTTACTGGGGCACCGGGGACAACTCCGCGAACCTGGCGCTGGCCGGGAAAGCGGACGAACTCGGCTACGCCGTGGCCTGGGCGGCCGAGGCCTACGGCTCCGACGCCGTGACGATGCTCACCTGGATCGCGGCGCGGACCGAACGGATCGACGTCGGCAGCGCGGTGCTGCAGATCCCGGCCCGGACGCCGGCCATGACCGGCATGACCGCAGCCACCCTCGACACGCTCTCGGGCGGGCGGTTCCGGCTCGGCCTCGGTGTGTCGGGCCCGCAGGTGTCCGAAGGCTGGCACGGCGTGCGCTTCACCGACCCGGTGGGCCGCACCCGCGAGTACGTCGAGATCGTGCGCGCGGTGCAGACGCGGCGGCGCGTGCGCTTCCGCGGTGAGCACTTCGAGCTCCCGCTGCCCGGCGGACCGGGACTGGCGCTGGGCCTGACCTTCCGGCCCGAACGCAAGCAGGTGCCGATCTACCTCGCGGCCATCGGACCGAAGAACCTCGAGCTGACCGGCGAGGTCGCCGACGGCTGGCTGCCCGTCTTCTTCTCGCCCGCCCACGCCGGCGAGCAGCTCGCCCGCATCCGCGCCGGCGCCGAAGCGGCCGGACGCTCGCTCGACGGGTTCGACATCGCCCCGTCGGTGCCGCTCGTGGTCGGCACCGACTGGCGCGAGTGCGCCGACGCGGTGCGCGCCCACGCCGCGCTCTACTTGGGTGGCATGGGCAGCCGCGAGCAGAACTTCTACAACCGGCTGGCCGCCCGAATGGGCTTCGAGGCCGCGGCCGCCGAAGTGCAGGAGAAGTACCTGGCCCGCGACTACGCGGGGGCGCAGGCGGCCGTGCCGCTGGAGTTCCTCGACGCGACGTCGCTGCTCGGGCCGCGCGAGCGGATCGCCGAGCGCATGACGGAGTTCGCGCGGGCGGGTGTGACGACGTTGTCGGTGACCCCGTACGGGGAGTCACCGGGTTTCGAGGCGGCGCTGCGGACCGCCGTGGACGCGATCGAGCTGGCGGGAGTGGCCTGATGGGGTGGTTCGAAGCACTGGTGCTGGGGCTGGTGCAGGGGCTCACGGAGTTCCTGCCCATCTCCTCCAGCGCGCACCTGCGGATCGTGGCCGCGCTGGTCGGCTGGGACGACCCGGGCGCGGCGTTCACCGCCGTGACCCAGATCGGCACCGAGCTCGCCGTGATCCTCTACTTCGGCAAGAAGATCGGCCGCATCCTGCGGTCCTGGTTCTTCTCGCTCTACCGCCGCGGCTGGCGCCACGACCCCGACGCGCGGCTGGGCTGGCTGATCATCGTGGGCTCGATCCCCATCGTGGTGCTGGGCCTGCTGCTGCAGGACGCGATCGACGAGGCCTTCCGCGACCTGCGCATCACCGCGTCGACGCTGATCGTGTTCGGCATCATCCTGCTCATCGCCGACCGCATCGGCCGGCAGACGCGCACGCTCGACGACCTGACCGTGCCCCACGGCCTCGGGTACGGCTTCGCCCAGGCGCTGGCGCTGATCCCGGGTGTCTCGCGCTCGGGCGGCACGACGAGCGCCGGCCTGCTGATGGGCTACACGCGGGCCGACGCCGCGGAGTACTCGTTCCTGCTCGCGCTGCCCGCGGTGTTCGGCTCGGGCCTGTACAAGCTCACCGACATCGGCAAGAACGGCGAGACCGCGCAGTGGGGCCCGACGATCCTGGCGACCCTGGTGGCGTTCGGCGTGGGCTACCTGGTCATCGCGTGGCTGATGGCCTACATCAAGCGCCGCAGCTTCGTGCCCTTCGTCGTGTACCGCATCGTCCTCGGCGTGCTCCTCTTCGCACTGATCTTCAGCGGCGTCCTCGACCCCAACGCCGGCCCCGTCAGCAGCTGAACCCCTACCCGCCTTCGCCACTCCTTCGTAACCACAACGCGAGATCGCGCCGGGGGGGGGGGGGGGGGGGGGGGGGGGGGGGGCGCCCCCCCCCCCCCCCCCACCCGCAAAACCCCCCCCGCCAAGAGACACCGCCCCCCGCCGGCCGGCCGCCGC
>NZ_JBITBT010000002.1:218244-240802 GCF_044452505.1 Amycolatopsis sp. NPDC051903
TTGAGCGGTGCGATCGGCCCCGGCCGATCCGGCCGCTCAATCGCAAACACCGGCTCAAAGGCGATCTCGCCCGCCTCGGCGGAGCCGAGGCAGACAACATAGGGTGGCGTCGTGAGTACGGTCATCTTGCTGCGGCACGGGAAGTCCACCGCGAACGGCTCCGGGGTCCTCGCGGGGCGCACGCCGAAGGTGGGGCTCGACGACACCGGCCGCACCCAGGCCGAGAAGCTCGTCGAGCGACTGGCGGGGGTGCCCGTGGCCGAGCTGGTCGTGTCGCCGATGCTGCGGTGCAAGCAGACGGTGACCCCGCTGGCGACGGCGCTCGGCCTGAGCAAGACCGTCGAGCCGCGCCTGTCCGAAGTGGACTACGGCGACTGGACCGGGCGCGAGTTGAAGACGCTGGTCAAGGAGCCGCTGTGGCGCGTGGTGCAAGCCCACCCGTCGGCCGCGGTGTTCCCCGGTGGTGAGGGGCTGGCGGCCATGCAGGCGCGCGCTGTCGCGGCCATCCGCGCCCACGACGCCCGCATCACGGCCGAGCACGGTGACCACGCGGTGTGGATCGCGTGCAGCCACGGCGACGTGATCAAGGCGGTGCTGGCCGACGCGCTGGGTCAGCACCTCGACGCGTTCCAGCGCATCGTGGTCGACCCGGCTTCGGTGTCGGTGGTCCGCTACACCGAGACCCGCCCGTTCGTGCTGCGCGTCAACGAGAACGGCGGCGACCTGAACGGCATCGTCCCCCCGCCGCCGAAGAAGAAGGGCCGCGGGAAGAAGGACGCCGCGGCGAGCGACGCGGTCGTCGGGGGCAGCACCGGGCGCTGAGCCCCCGGCTGACACGCGCGCGCCGGTTGCGGAAAGCGGGCGGCTCGCGGGGTGCGGACCCCGTAGGGTGAGCGGAACCAGTGTGAACGAACACTGCGGAGAGAACACGTGGCGAAAACACGTGTACGAACCCCAGGAGCACAACTCGATGATGTCGCCGGACAACCCGTTCGCCACCCCCAGTGAGCTGCCGTACGCCTTGCCGCCGTTCGACCGGATCTCGGTCGGCCACTACCGGCCGGCGTTCGAGGAGGGCTTGCGCAGCCACGCCGCCGAGATCGAGGAGATCGCCGCGAACCCGGCGGAGCCGACGTTCGAGAACACGATCGTGGCCCTCGAGCGGGCGGGGGAGCTGCTGGAGCGGGTGTCCGGAACGTTCTTCAACGTCTCCGGGTCCGATTCGAGCGACGAGATCCAGGAGATCCAGGCCGAGCTGGCGCCGAAGCTGGCCGCCCACTCCGACGCGATCCACCTGAACCCGCAGCTGTTCGCCCGGATCGACGGGCTCCACCGCGACCGAGAGAACCTGGGCCTCGACCCTGAGTCGCTGCGGCTGCTCGAGCGCCGGCACACGGACTTCAGCCGCGCCGGTGCCGGCCTGCCCGAAGCCGACCAGGAACAGCTGCGCAAGCTCAACGAGCAGCTCTCGACCCTGCAGACGAAGTTCCAGCAGAACCTGCTGCGCGACACCAACGACCTCGCCGTGGTGGTCGAGGACGTGGCCGAGCTCGCGGGGCTCGGCGAAGGCGCGATCGCCACCGCCGCCGAGGCGGCCGCCGCCCGCGGCGAAGAAGGCAAGTACGTCTTCAACCTCACGCTCCCGACCGCGCAGGCGGTGCTGGAGTCGCTGGCGAACCGGGCGGTCCGCGAGCGGATCTTCACCGCCTCGGTCTCGCGCGGCAACCGCGGCAACGAGTACGACAACAACGCCGTGGTCGCGGAGATCGTCCGCCTGCGGGCCGAGCGCGCCGCGCTGCTGGGCTACCCGGACCACGCGACGTACGTCATCTCCGACGAAACCGCGAAGACCGCCGACGCCGCGGCCGGTCTGCTCGAGCGCCTCGCCCCGGTCGCGGTCGCCAACGCCCGCACCGAAGCCGCCGAGTTGCAGAGCCACCTCGAGGCCGACGTGCCGGGCGCGACGCTGCAGCCGTGGGACTGGGCGTTCTACGCCGAGAAGGTCCGCCGTGAGCGCTACGAGGTCGACACCGCGGCGCTGCGCCCGTACTTCGAACTCGGCCGGGTGCTCACCGACGGCGTGTTCTTCGCCGCGAACAAGCTCTACGGGCTGAGCTTCACCGAGCGCCACGACCTGCCCAAGTACCACCCCGAGGTGCGGATCTTCGAGGTGTTCGACGCCGACGGCACGGGCCGTGGCCTGTTCCTCGTGGACTACTACACGCGCGACTCGAAACGCGGCGGCGCGTGGATGAACGATTTCGTGTCCCAGTCCCGCCTGCTGAACCGCAAGGTCGTGGTGGTGAACGTCCTCAACGTCGCGAAGCCGCCGGCGGGGGAGCCGACGCTGCTGACGCTGGACGAGGTCCGCACCGCGTTCCACGAGTTCGGCCACGCCCTGCACTCGCTGCTGTCGGCCGTGACCTACCCGACGTTCGCGGGCGCCAACGTGCCGCGCGACTTCGTGGAGTACCCCTCGCAGGTCAACGAAATGTGGATGTTCTGGCCCGAGGTGCTGGCCCACTACGCCAAGCACCACGTGACCGGTGAGCCGCTGCCGGCCGAGCAGGTGGCGAAGCTCGAAGCCGCCGAACAGTACGGCGAGGGCTTCAAGACCACCGAGTACCTCGCCGCGTCGCTGCTCGACCTCGCCTGGCACCGCCTCGGCGTGGACGACCGCGTCGACGACGTCCAGCGCTTCGAAGCGGCGGCCCTCGAGAAGGCCGGGGTGGCGGTGGACAGCGTGCCGCCGCGCTACCGCACCACGTACTTCAACCACGTCTTCGGCGGCGGCTACAGCGCGGGCTACTACTCCTACATCTGGAGCGAGGTCCTCGACGCCGACACCGTCCGGTGGTTCCGCGAGAACGGCGGCCTCAAGCGGGAGAACGGCGACCACTTCCGCGCCACGCTCCTGGGCCGCGGGGGGAGTGTGGACCCGATGGAGGCCTTCGCCGCCTTCCGCGGTCGTGAACCGGCGATCCAGCCGCTGCTGGAACGCCGCGGCCTCGCCGGCGCCTGATCAACCACCGAGGAGGGGCCGACCGGAACACCCACCGGTCGGCCCCTCCTTTGGCTATTTCAACTGTATAACGACCTATACGGCCGGGCTTGGTTCGAAATAAATCAGCGTCCCGTCAAGCTCGTCACTCACCACAAAATCCAGCTACGACAGGGCGGTGAGCACTGCCGCGTAGGTCTGGTCCACGTCGAGGCCCTCGGTATCGATGACGAGGCACCGGGGTCGCCGGGTGAGGTAGGCCGCGAGGTGGCCGTGGATGCGTTCGACGACGGCGAGCCCGCCGGCGTCGGCGAGGATCGCGTCGATGTCGCGCGCGGGACCGTCCGGAGTGGAGCGTGCCGCGTACCGCTCGAGCGCGTGCGGCGTGGCGGCGGTGAGCGCGATCTCCACATAGGACGCCCCGGCGGCGCGGGCGGCGGCCTCGAACCCGGAGACCTCGTCGACGTGCGTGGCCAGCTGCGGCATCACGACCGAGAACCCGGACCGCAGATGGGTTTCCGCCATCGCGATCGCCAGCCGGCGCGCGAGGGGCAGGGTGGCCCAGAAGTTTTCGCGCCAGCCGCCGATGAGGGACACGACGTGGTCGGTGTCGAGGTCGAGCACGCCGGGGTGCTGGTCGGCGTAGCGGCGCGCGACGGTGGACTTCCCGATCCCGGAGGCGCCGTTGAGGTGGATGAGACGAAGGCCGCCCCGGACGGATCCGGGGCGGCCCTGCGAGTCGGTGCTCAGTGGACTCAGACGAGGCCGAGCTTCTGCACGGCCTCGCGCTCGTCGGCGAGCTCGCCGACGGTCGCGTCGATGCGGGTGCGGGAGAACTCGTCGATCTCCAGGCCCTGGACGATCTCGTACTTGCCGGCCTTGGCGGTGACGGGGAAGGATGAGATGAGGCCCTCGGGCACGCCGTAGGAGCCGTCGGAGACGACCGCGGCGGAGGTCCAGTCGTCTTCGGCCGTGCCGTTGACCCAGGTGTAGACGTGGTCGATGGCGGCCGACGCGGCGGAGGCGGCCGAGGAGAGGCCGCGGGCCTCGATGATGGCGGCGCCGCGCTTGGCGACGGTCGGGATGAAGGTCTCCTCCACCCACTTCTGGTCGTTGACGGCCTCGGCGAGGTTCTTCCCGCCGACGGTGCCGTGGGTGATCATCGGGTACTGGGTCGCCGAGTGGTTGCCCCAGATGGCCAGCCGCTTGATGTCGGAGACGGGGACGTCGAGCTTCTTCGACAGCTGCGCGAGGGCGCGGTTGTGGTCGAGGCGGGTCATCGCGGTGAAGCGATCGGCCGGGACGTCGGGCGCGTGCGACTTGGCGATGAGGGCGTTGGTGTTGGCCGGGTTGCCGACCACGAGGACGCGGATGTCGTCGGCCGCGCCGGCGTTGATGGCCTCGCCCTGGGGCTTGAAGATGCCGCCGTTGGCCTCGAGCAGGTCGCCGCGCTCCATGCCCTTGGTGCGGGGGCGGGCGCCGACGAGCAGGGCGATGTTGGTGCCGGAGAACGCCTGCTTGGGGTCGTCGAAGATGTCGATCCCGGACAGGAGCGGGAAGGCGCCGTCGTCGAGTTCCATCGCGGTGCCCTCAGCCGCCTTGACCGCCTGCGGGATCTCGAGGAGCCGCAGCTTCACCGGGGTGTCCGGGCCGAGGAGCTGACCGGACGCGATGCGGAAGAGCAGCGCGTAGCCGATCTGGCCGGCCGCACCGGTGACGGTGACGTTGACAGGGGCTTGGGTCATAGCGGGTTCTCCAGCTTGAGACGACTTTGGCTAGTACCGCGACTCTAGTACTCACGGTCGGTTTCGTTCGGGTGCGTCCAGTCACTCTCCGGCGGGTGTCGTGACGTTGGCCGCGAGCCGGCCGAGCAGTGTGGCCAGTGTCGCGATTTCGTCGTCGGTGAGGCCGGTGCGCATCCGCTTGTCGTGGGCGACGGCGGCTTGGGCGAGGCGGTGGAAGGTGGTCTCGCCGTGGTCGGTGAGTTCGACGTGGTGGACGCGGCGGTTGCCGGGGTCGCGGGTGCGGGTGAGCAGGCCGGCGGTTTCCATGCCGTTGAGGTGGTGGGTGAGGGTGGCGCCCTGGATGCCGACGGCGTCGGCGAGTTCGCGCTGGCTGGTGTGCTGGTGGGTTTTGAGCGCGATGAGGATCTGCCAGACGGGTTGGGAGCCGCCGACGGCGGCGAGGGCCTGGTCGAAGGCTTGGCCCGCGGCTTTGGCGGTGCGGGAGAGGACGACGCCGATCGGCGCGGTTGCTGGTCGTGGCACGGGTTCACCGTAACGCAGATCCGTTGAAATCTAAGCGTTTGACATCTAACGATTTGGGTTCTAACGTTTTTCGCGGAAAGCTGCTCCACTGACCACGGGAGGGATCATGAGCACTACCGAAGACATCCGGGAACTGGGCAAGCGCTGGGTCGCGGCCGAGACGGCCGGGGACACCGAGGCGCTGGACACGCTGGCGACCGGCGACTTCACACTGGTCGGGCCGCTGGGGTTCGTGCTGGACCGCGAGCAGTGGCTGGGCCGCTACCGCTCGGGCGGACTGGTGACGCACGAGCTGGACTGGCGCGACGTCGCGGTGCGCGAGCACGGGGACACCGCGATCGCGATCGGCGTGCACGACCAGAAGGCGTCGCACCAGGGCAACCCGGTGGACGGGCAGTTCCGCGCGACGCACGTGCTGGTGCGGGAGGACGGCCGGTGGCTGCTGGCCGGGATGCACCTGAGCCCGCTGGGTGCGCCGCCGGCGTTCGCGCGCGGGGGTGCGTGATGGCGGTCGAGCTGAACCACACGATCGTCTGGGCGACGGATCGCGGTGCTTCGGCGGAGTTCCTCGCGGGCGTGCTGGGGGTGCCCGTGGGGGCGGAGACGCCGCCGTTCCTGCCGCTGGTGCTGGCGAACGGGGTGACGCTGGATTTCGCGGAGGCCGAGCGGGTGGCGGGTCAGCACTACGCGTTCCTGGTGAGTGACGCCGAGTTCGACGCGGCGCTGGCCCGCCTGACGGAGTCGGGTACGCCGGTCTACGCGGACCCGTTGCACCGCACGCCGGGGGTGAACGGGATGTTCGGCGGGCGCGGGCTCTACTTCGCCGATCCCGACGGGCACAACATGGAGCTGCTCACGAAGGCCGGGTAGCAGCGCCGGCCGGGGCGGGCTGGGTCGCGTCGATGTCGAAGATGCGGCCCAGCGCGATGACGCCTTCGTCGAGGTGGCTGAAGCTGGAGACGACGGCGCGGGTTTCGGCGTCGTCGATGCGGTCGGCGACGGGGGTGCCGTCGTCGCGGACGAGTTTCCCGGTGGGTGTGGTGCCGGGGTGGCGGACGGTGTCGCCGACGAGGTCGATGTTGGTGAGCACGCGGCCGGCGAAGAGGTCGAGGCGGTCGGCGACGGGTCCGTCGAGCTGGCCGGGCTGGGCGCGGGCGGCGACGTGGCGGGCGCGGAAGGCGATGTTTTCGAGCGTGGTGAGCACGTGCCAGCCGTAGTCGCGGCGGGCGCTGCGCAGGTTGATGGGGTGGGTGAGGGGTTCGATGGTCTTGCGGACCTGTTCGACGGAGCGGTCGAGGTCGCGGGACATCTCGATGATGTTGACGTTGTCGCGGCCGGCGAGCAGGACTTCGGCGCTTTCGACGAATTCGTGGAGTTCGTCGAGCACGGTCGCGATGTCGTCGAGCATGACCGACCGGGTGCGGACGGGGACGATGACGAGGGCGGCGAGCAGGCCGGAGGCGGCGCCGACGGCGGTTTCGGCGACGCGGATCCAGAGGACTTCGATGCTGAAGGTGCCGAGCAGGCTGTAGAGCAGGCCGAGCATGCTGGTGACGAAGAAGGCCATGAGGAACTGCGAGACGCGGGACATGTAGACCATGCCGAAGACGCAGACCGTGATCAGAGCCAGGATCGCGATGGTGTTGCCGCTGACGAGGAGGGCGAGGGCGACGCCGCCGACGATGCCGAGGAGGGTGCCGCCGGTGCGGCGGACGCCTTTGACGAAGCGGGCGCCGGCGCTGGAGGTGCCGACGAACACGACGAAGACGGTGAGCACGGCCCAGTACCAGCGCTGGTGGGAGATGAGCTGGCCGGCGAGGACGGCGAGCCCGCCGCCGAGCACAGCCTGGACGGCGCTGCGGGTCTGGTTGTCCCAGGCGAACGCTTTGGTGGGTTCGGGTTCTTCGTCGTCCTCGTCGTCGAGGGTGTAGTCGACGGTCGTTTCGGGGTGGGCCACGCGCTGGGCGCGGTCGTCGGCGACGGCGAGTTCGGCGATGGCGCGGCGGACGCCGTCGCCGGGGTGGGCTTTTTCGTCGATGCGGCTGCCTTCGACGAGCATGCGGCTGTATTCGCCGGTCTCGCTGATCAGCGGTAGTTCGCGGGGGTCGCGTTCCATGAGGGAGCGGAACTTGGCGAGGCGGGCGACGAGGTCGTCGGCCACGCCTTCGGGCATCGGGTGTGAGCAGGTGCGCTGCACGGTGATGGTGAGCCACTGGACGGCGAGTTCGACCTCGATGGCGCGGCGGCGCAGCTGGTCGGCTTTGCGGTCGTCGACGACGTCGGGGGCGTTGTCCTCGATGAGGAGGACGGATTCGTGCAGCCGGGACAGTGCGGTGCGGATCTGGCGGTTGCTGCGTTCGCTGCCGGCGGAGGAGATGTAGGCCTCGGTGGCGCGCACGGCGGCGGCGACGCGGGCGCGGAAGGCGCGGCGGATGCGGATGAATTCGCTCGCGGCGTTGCGGCGCAGCAGGACGAAGCGCACGAGTGCGTTGGCGGCGATGCCGGCGGCCATGGCGGTGATCAGCTGCGGGGCCTGGGTGAGGTGGGCCTGCAGGAACATGGGGAAGAAGAACAGGAAGAACGCCATCGAGCCGAGCGCGCTGCCGCGGGGTCCGAAGCGTTGCAGGTAGACCGCGACGAAGATGAGCAGCACGAAGATGATGCTGTCCAGCGGCGGGTAGGCGGCGCCGACGGTGGCGAGGGTGATGGAGCTCGCGCCGACGAGCGCGGCGAGGCAGAGGGTCACGGCCTGGCCGCCGGTGGTGGGGTCGTTGACGGTGAACGCGCTCATCATGGCGGCGATGGCGGCCACGAGTGAGGTGGTGAGGGGGAAGTGCAGGGGTTGCAGCGCGAGGATGGCGAGGATGATGCCGAGCACGGCCGAGCCGGCGAGCCGCAGGCGGACGAGGCCGGGATCGGCTGCCGCCAGCCGGTCGAGGGTGGCGTCGCGGAGGTCGGCGATCATCGGGCGAGCAGCTCCCACTGGGCGAGGGTGACCCGGCGGCGGGTTGCTGCCGTGACGCGCAAACGGTAGTGCGCGCAGGCGGCGGGGGTGTCGAGGACGAACGGCCGGGTTTGGCGGCGCCAGCGGAAGAGTTCCTCGGAGCGGCGATCGAGCACCCTCCAGCGGCGGCCGTCGGCGGAGCCTTCGAGGGTCCACGCGCTGGGGTCGCCGTCGCGGCTGCCCGAGGTGAGCGTGTACATGGTGACTTCGCGTGGGGTGCCGTGGACGGTGAACTCGATGACCGGGGTGCGGCTGGTGAAGGTGGCGTCGGTGCGGCTGGTGTCGTCGAGCAGGACGGAGGCGGGGCCGTCGGGGCTGTAGGCGGTGCCGGTGAGGTCGCGCAGCGGGGTGGGCGGGGTGGGGGTGACGGGTTCGGTGCCCCAGGTGCCGGGTTCGGCGCGGACGTCGAATTCGAGCACGGCGCCGCGGGCGAGGCGGGTGTGGGAGATGGTCGCGGTGTGGTGGGGTTCGCCGTCGACGGTGAGGCCGTGGACGTAGGGGGTGTCGGGTTCGCCCTTGTCGTGCACGTCGGCGGCGGTCGCGGCGCCGGGGGCGCGGATGACGAGGTCGTGGCCGTTGTCCAGGTGCAGGGTCGCGCTGCGGAACAGCGGGGCGGACAGCACGTAGCGCGGGCTGCCCACGGCGAGCGGGTAGAGGCCGAGGGCGGCGAAGAAGTACCAGGCGGACATCTCGCCGTTGTCTTCGTCGCCGGGGTAGCCCTGGCCGAGTCCGCTGCCGAGGTAGAGGCGGCGCAGGACTTCGCGCACGGTGCGCTGCAGCTTCGCCGGGGCGCCGGCGTAGGTGTAGATCCACGGGATGTGGTGGGAGGGCTGGTTGGAGTGGCCGTACTGGCCCATGCGCACGTCGCGGGCTTCGGTCATCTCGTGGATGAGCCCGCCGTAGGCGCCGGTTTTGCGGCCGGTCTCGGGTGTGGTGAAGAACCTGTCGAGTTTGGCTTCGAGCGCGGCGGGGCCGCCGTGCAGGGCGGCGAGGCCGGGGCCGTCGTGGGGCGCGGAGAACGCGGTGTTCCACGCGTTGGTCTCGACGAAGTCGCCGCCCCACGCTGCGGGGTCGTAGCCCCGCGGCGGGAAGCGGCGGCCGCCGTCGGGCCGGCGGCCCTGGAAGAACCCGATGCGCGGGTCGAAGTGGTTCAGGTAGTGCTGGGCGCGCTGGCGCAGGTAGGCGGCGTTGTCGGCGCGGCGGCGGGCGCGGGCGCCTTCGCTGCGGCGGGCGAGCGCGTCGGCGAGGTTGGCGAGGCCGAAGTCGTTGAGGCAGCCTTCCAGCGCCCACGACAGGCCTTCCTTGGTCGAGGTGGGCGTGTAGCCGAGGAACGGTGAGGTGTCGAGGCCCTTGCGGCCGACTCCCGCGCGGGGCGGGGCGACCGTCGCGTTCTTGAGGGCGGCGTCGTAGGCGGATTCGACGTCGAAGTTGGTGACGCCTTTGAGGTAGGCGTCGGCGAAGGCGACGTCGGAGCTGGTGCCGGTCATGAGGTCGGCGTAGCCGGGGGAGGACCAGCGGGCGATCCAGCCGCCTTCGCGGTACTGCTGCACGAACCCGTCGATGAGGCGGCCGCACCGTTGGGGGGTCAGGAGTGCGTAGGCGGGCCAGGTGGTGCGGTAGGTGTCCCAGAAGCCGTTGTTGACGTACAGCTCGCCGTCCACGACTTTCGCGCCGGTCCGGCGTCGCGTGCTCAGGCCGCGGCGGCGCGCGACGGGGCTGGCGTGGCGGATGCCGGCGGGTGTGTTCTCGTGCGCGCGGTTGGGGTAGAGGTAGAGGCGGTAGAGGTTCGAGTAGAACGTCGCCAGCTCGTCCTCGCTCGCGCCCTCCAGTTCGACGCGGCCGAGCAGCTGCTGCCACTTCTCGCGGGCGCGGTCGCGGACGTGCTCGAAGGTGGTGCCGGCGGGGATTTCGGCCTCGAGGTTGCGCCGCGCCTGCCCGAGGCTGATCAGCGAGGTCGCGATCCGCAGCGTCACTTCCGGCGCTTCGAACCGCAGGTGCCCGGTGACCGTGCACCACAACGGCCGGCGGATCGCGCCGCCGCCCGCGGCCGGGGTGTCGGCCTGGGCGTAGACGAACATCCGCCGCGCCCCCGTGGACAGCCGGCTGCGCACCCACGTGTGCCCGGTGACGACGCCGGTGCCCGGGTGCACGCGCAGCCCGCCGCGGTTGCGGGTGTTGTCGAACAGCACCCAGCCCGCGCCCTCGGGGAAGGTGAACCGGAAGATCGCGGCGTGGTCGGCCGGCGCGAGGTCGGCGGTGATACCGCCTGCGAAGCGCACGCCGTAGTGGTGCGGCCGGTCGGTCTCGTCGGTGTGGGAGAACGCGAGCGCGCGGCGCCGCCGGTCGGGTTCGACGGGACCGGTGCCGGGCAGGAGGTGGAAGGTGTGCCGGTCGCCCATCCACGGGCTCGGCTGGTGGCTCAGCGCGAACGCCTGCAGCGCCGGCTCGTTCTCCTCGGTGTTGTGCCGGTGGTAGGAGTAGAGCCAGCCGAGGGCGCTCGCGTCGGTGACCGGGGTCCAGAAGTTGAACCCGTGCGGCACGGCCGTGGCGGGGAAGGTGTTGCCGCGTGAGAATTCGCTGCTGGAGTGCGTGCCGCGGGTGGTGCGCACGTGGTCGACCGCGTCGCCGGTGCGCGGGCGGTGCTCGCCGAGGCGGACGTCGTCGAGCCAGCCGGTGAGATCCCCGCCCGCTGGTGGGTCGGTGAGCAGCACGATCCGCTTCACGCGGCGGCCGGCGAACGCGCCGAGCGGGCGGCGCACCAGGTTCCACTGGTCCACCAGCAGCGTCTTCCCCTCGCCCTGCGCGGCGGCGGAGAACCCGGCGGTGCTGCCGTCGTCGAACTCCACGTCCAGCGCGACGAAGGTGCTGCGGTAGGAGGGCACCGGGGCGTCCGAGACCGGGAAGACCACGTAGGACAGTGCACTGTGGGCGGTCACCGGCACGTCGGTCTCGAACAGCACCGCGCGCGTCACGTCGGTGTAGCGCAGGGCGTGCCGCCCGGTGAACCCCACGCCCGTCTTCGCGGTGGGGGACCGGTCCGGCCCGGAGCCGACGCGGACCGCCGAGGCGACCGGTTGCGGGTCACCCGCCTCGAACGAAGAAAAGAACCCGGCGCTGGTCACGCCCACACGGTAGCCGCTCCGGCCCCGGCCAGCCCGCCGTGGACGCGCGTCCCCCCGAACGAGCCGTGGGGCCCCTTCCCGGTCGGAAAGGGGGCCCCACGGAGGTGGTGCACCGGACTACAGCTTCGCGCACTGCCCCGCGGCCGGACCGCGGACGGTGTTCGCGATGTCGTGGTCGGTCGGGGCGGGGGAGTTGGCCGTGCAGGCCAGCGGTCCGCCCACGGTGCTGCCCGATAGCACCGGCCCGGCGTTGCCGGTGAGGGTCACCGGACCGCTGAGGTCGGTCAGCTCGATCGACACCGGCCCGGTCGTGCCCGTGATCGCCACCGGTCCCGACACCGTCGTGCGGTTCAGCACGACCTGCCCGGCGCCCGTCGCCGTCAGCGGGCCCGTGATCGAGCCACCGCGCACGACCAGTGAAGCGCCCTTCGCCACGGTCACCGGACCCGCCACCGCCGCGCCGTCGAGGCACACCGCGCCACTCGACACCGTGAGCGGGCCCTGCTGCTCGCCCGTCAGCGTCTTCGTGCACGACGCGTCCGGCCGGCCCAGCAGCTCGAACTCCGCCAGCGACGCCGCGTCACCCGTGCTCGCTGTGACTTCCAGGCGGTAGTAGGCGTAGTGCGCCGGGTTCTTCACCGCGAACGCCCGCGTCTGCTGCCGCCACGCGAAGCTCTGGCCGGCCTGCTCGTCGGCCACCGCCCAGGTCTTCCCGTCGTAGGAGCCTTCCAGCTTCCAGCTCTTCGGATCACCCGCGCCCTTGGGCGAGGTCAGCGTGTAGTGCGTGACCGCCTCGTCCGAGGAGTTCAGCTGGTAGGTCACCGCGCCGGTCACCTTCGCCTCGGTGCGGGAGGTGTTGTCGAACAACGCCGCGGCGTTCGAGCCGTCCGAAGTGGACACCGTGCCCTTGCCGGGACCGGTCTCGTCGTGCAGCGGGGTCGGCACCGCGTCGCCCGTGGTGATCGACTTCGGGGCGTCGCCCGGGCCGGTGCCCCACGTCGAGGGGTTCGGGCCCATGTCGAAGTCGAGGGTCGCCCCGTGCGCGAACACGTCCTGCGGCAGCGACGTCGAGGTCCACGGCTTGCCGTTGACCTTCAGCCCCTGCACGTAGACGTTCTTCGCCGAGTTCTTCGGCGCGTTGATCACCACGTCACCACCGGGCAGGTGCAGCGTCGCCTTGGTGAACAGCGGCGACCCGATCGCGTAGTTCGGGCTGCCCATCTGCAGCGGGTAGAAGCCCAGCGCGCCGAACACGTACCACGCGGACATCTCGCCGTTGTCCTCGTCGCCCGCGTAACCCTGGCCCAGCTCGCTGCCGGTGTAGAGCCGCGAGAGCGCCTCGCGCACCTTCGCCTGCGTCTTCGCCGGCTGGCCCGCGTAGTCGTACATGTAGAGCAGGTGGTGCGAGGGCTGGTTGGAGTGGCCGTACTGGCCCATCCGCACGTCCCGCGCTTCCCGCATCTCGTGGATGACCGTGCCGTAGGAGCCGGTCATCGTCGCGGTCTCCTGGTCGGCGAAGAACGCGTCGAGCTTCTGTGCCAGCTTGTCCTTGCCGCCGTAGAGGTTCGCCAGGCCCTGCCCGTCCTGCGGCACCGTGAACGCCATGTTCCAGCCGTCGGTCTCGGTGTAGTCCCCGCCCCACGAGCGCGGGTCGTACTGCGCCGCGGTCTTGGTGAACTTGCCGTTCGCGTCCTTGCCCTGGAAGAACCCGATGGACGGGTCGAACAGGTTCACGTACTGCTGCGCGCGGCTGGTGAAGTACTGGTAGTTCTCCAGGTACTCCGCCTTGCGCGCGTCATTCGCCGGTGCCTGGTCGTAGAGCTTCTTCGACAGGTTCGCGATGCCGAAGTCGTTGATGTAGCCCTCGATCGCCCACGAGAAGCCCTCACCGGTCGAGTTCGGCGTGTAGCCGAGGAAGATCGACTGGTCGAGGCCCTTGCGGCCCACCGCGGAGTTCGGCGGCGTCACCGTCGCGTCCTTCAGCGCCGCGTCGTAGGCCGACTTCACGTCGAAGTTCGTCACGCCCTTGAGGTAGGCGTCGGCGAACGCGACGTCGGAACTCGTCCCCGTCATCAGGTCCGCGTAACCGGGGGAGGACCAGCGCGCGATCCAGCCCGAGTCGCGGTACTGCTGCACGAACCCGTCGACCATCTTCCCGGCCATGTCCGGTGTGAGCAGCGAATACGCCGGCCACGTCGTGCGGTAGGTGTCCCAGAACCCGTTGTTGACGTAGATCTGGCCGTCGACGATCTTCGACCCGGTCTGCGTCGCGGTGTCCGCGCCCGCCTTCGCCGCCACCGGGCTCGCGTACCGGTACACCGGCTGCTGCGGGGTGCCGGTGTTCTCGAACGCCGAGTTCGGGTACAGGAACAACCGGTACAGGTTGGAGTAGAGCGTCTCCAGCTGGTCCTTCGACGCACCCTGCACCTCGACCACACCGAGCTGCTTGTCCCACGCCTGCTGCGCGGCGTCGCGCACGGAGTCGAACGACGCCGTCGGCGCGATCTCCTGCTCCAGGTTCTTCTTCGCCTGGTCCACGCTGATCAGCGACGTCGCGATCCGCATCGTCACCGTCTTGTCCGCGCCCGCGGCGAAGCGCAGGTACCCGGTCACGTTGTCCCGGCCCTGCCCGGTCAGCTTCGACCCCGCGGTCACGAGCTTGTCGAACGTCGCGTACACGAACATCCGCCCCGCGCCGGCCGAGAGGCCGCTCTTCGCGTCCGAGTAGCCGGACAGCGTGCCCGAAGCCGGGTCGAGCGTCAGCCCGCCCGAGTTGTTCACGTTGTCGAAGATCAGGCTCGAATCGGCACCCGGGAAGGAGAACCGCATGACCGCCGCGTGGTCGGTCGGGGCGATCTCCGTCTTGATCCCGTTCTCGAACGTCACCCCGTAGTAGTGCGCCCGCGCGACCTCGTTGTCGTGGCGGAACGCCAGCGCCCGCGCATCGCGGTTCGCGTCCGGCACCCCCGCCGCGGCCGACGGCATCACCTGGAAGCTCTGCCGGTCACCCATCCACGGGCTCGGCTCGTGGCTCACCGAGAACGCCTGCAGCACCGGCAGGTTGTCCGCGTTGTTCTGCGAATGGTAGTTGTACAGCCAATCCGACGACCCGGCCGCCGTCACCGGCGTCCAGAAGTTGAACCCGTGCGGCACCGCCGTCGCCGGGAAGTTGTTGCCCCGCGAGAACGTGCCGTTCGCCATCGTCCCGCGCGTGGTCAGCACGTTGTCGCTCGGGCGCAGGCTCGCCGGCGGCGTCGGTGTCGCCGAGATCTTCACGTCGTCGAGCCAGCCCTGGAACGCACCCGGGCCGTTCGGGTTGTCGTAGCCGACGAGGATCCGGTCGATCGTCTTGCCCGCCGCGACCGTGCCGACCGCCGAACGCACCAGGTTCCACTGGTTGGCGTAGAGCACCTTGCTCGCGCCCTGACCCTGCGGCGACAGCGGGAACCCGTACTGGTCCGTCGCCCCCAGCCCGCTCAGGTACGTGCCGTCGGTGAACGCCAGGTCGACCGCGACGTTGGTGCTCGGGTACTTCAGGTCGTTGCCCGTGAACTGCGGCTGGACCTTGTACGACAGCTCCGTCGACGCCACCACCGGCAGGTTCACGTCGAAGACCTTGTTGTACGAGTAGCCGTGCCCGGTCGCGGTCTGCGTCCCCGCGTAGTGGAACGCTTTCTTCCCGGTGAACCCGACCCGGCTCTTGTTCGTGTACCCGCCCGTCGGGCCCGCGTCCACGTAGCTGCGCATGTTCGGCAACGGCGGCGGTGCCGGATCGTCGTTGGCCAGCAGCAGTTCCGAAACCTGCATGATGTCGTCGCCGTGGTTGCGCGTCACGTCCAGCCGGTAGTACCGGTAGGCCGCCGACGGCGCCGCGAGCTGGTACTGGTGCTCCTGGAACCGCGCGTCGAACGACTGCCCGGACTGCTTGTCCAGATCCGTCCACGACTGCGCGTCGTTCGAGCCCTGCAGCGTCCAGTCCTGCGGATCACGGCCCGGGAAGTCGTTGGCCGAGCTGAGCGCGTAGTGCGTGATCGCGACCGGCTCCGACAACGTGATCTGCGCCCAAGCCGTCGGCTCCCACGAAAGCCACTTCGTGTCGGTCGTGCCGTCGACCAGGTTCGCCGAAACCTCGCCACCGTCGGTGTTCTCGCTGCTCGCGCTCGTCTCGGTCACCTTGCCCCGGATGTCACCCGGGATCGTGGCGCCGTTCGCGCCGTTGACCCCCGAAGTGCGCGGCTTGCCGGCCGCGTCGGTGTCAACGGTGTCCTGCCACGCCGGCTGCGGATCGTTCGGCTCGAACGACGAGGAGAAGTCCGGCGGAGGAGCCTCCGCCGCGGCGACCGCAGTCACCGGCAGGGCGACCAATCCGGCCGCCGCCACGACCGCGACCAGCGCGGCGTGGACGGGTCTGGCGCTTCGGGGCATCGTTGCTCCCAGCTCGTCGGGGTTCGGGGCGCGCCCGCGCGCGCAGGTTCCCCCAGCGGCGGCGCTACGGAAGGGAAACCCCTGTGTGACATCGATGTCAAGATCCGGCGGGCAAACCTGGCCGGAAACGGACAACGCCGGACGTACCCGCTGGCTCATCCGGCGCTCCCGCCCCGTTCCCCCGGGTGGGGCCGCCCGAAATCCCGCGCGCGGATCCGCGCCACCGGTATAAGGGGACACATGCCCACCGATCCGACCGGCCAGACCGGAACGCACCCCGCCGGCGCCGATCAGCCGGGAACCCGGGTGACCGGGCCCGATTCCGCCACCGCCGCGATCAACGCCGACGAAGCCGCTCGCCGCCGGGCCGATGTCGCGCTCGCAGCCGGCGACCCGACCGGGTGGTTCGAACCGCTCTACGCCGCGGCCGAATCCGGCGAGGCCGTCGTCCCGTGGTTCCGCGGGGAACCCAGCGCCGAACTCGCCGCCTGGGTCGCCACGCAAGCGGCCGGTGGCCGCAGCGCGCTCGTCGTCGGCTGCGGGATGGCCGACGACGCCGAACTGCTCGCCGGCGCCGGGTTCCGCACGTCGGCCTTCGACGTGTCGCCGAGCGCGATCAAGGCCGTGCTGAACCGCTTTCCGGAAACCCGAGTCGCCTACCGCACCGCGGACCTGCTCGACCCGCCCGCCGAGTGGCACCACGCCTTCGACGTCGTCGTCGAGATCCTCACCGTGCAGTCGATGCCCAAATCCGTCCGCGCCGAGGCGATCGCGTCGGTGTCGTCCCTCCTGGCCCCGGGCGGCACGCTCATCGTCGGCGCCGTCGCGGAGGAAAGCATCGACCTCGCGACGTGGGCCGGACCACCGTGGCCGCTCAGCCGCGCCGAACTGGACTCCTTCGCGCGAGACGGCGTCACGCTCACCTCCCTCGACCGCGTCCGCGACGGCGCACGCTGGTGGGCGACCTTCACGCGGGAGTCCTGACCATGGCCCACCCCGACGTCGAAAACTGGCTCGCCGGCCACAACCTGCCCGCCGGCGACCCGCTGTCCCGGCTCCTGCTCGCCACCCAGCTCGGCCACGACGTCCCCGAAGCCGTGCTCAAGCACTGGGCCCGCGACGTCGTCCTGGCCCGCCGGGTCGCCGACCAGTCGGAACCGGCGCTCATCACCCAGGCCCGCAACCACGGCTGGAGCTGGGCGGACATCGCCGAACGGCTCGGCCTGCCGAGCGCCGAGGCCGCCGAGCAGCGCCGAGCCGTGCTGGAAGCCGAACTCGACCGCACCCACCCCGCGAACATCCCCGACGCCTACCGCGGATGATCACCACCGACAGCCCGGCGGTCAACCTCGACCGCCTGCGCGAACTCGACCGCACCGACCGCTACGTCAGCCGGCGTTTCCCCGAACGCGACCTCCGGCACCTCGAAACCGCCCGCGGCATCACCGCGCCGGCCGCCTTCCGCGACGTCCTCCACCGCATCGGCACGGGCGCCGGCCCGTACCACGGGATCCTCGTGCTCAAGCCCGATCGGGCCGACTTGATCACCGATGTGGCGCCGGACCCGGGACCGGCGGCACGATGGACCCGTGGTTGATCTTCCGGAGCCTCCGCGGCTCGACATCCCTTCCGGTGTGGCTCGTACGGCGATGTACATGTCCTTGCTCCGGCACTACGAGAGCCAGCGGCCGGACGCACTGTTCACCGACCCGTTCGCCGACGTCGTCGTCGCCGCGCTGGCGGGCACGCCGGAGCTGGACGAGCTCGCGGCCGGACACGGCGTGGCCGCCGAGTCCCTCGAAGACCGTTACGCCACACCCGAGTTCCGGTACTTCCCCGTCCGGACGCGGTACTTCGACGACCGGCTGACCGCGGCCCTGCGCGGGGGCATCCGGCAGGTCGTCTCCCTGGCCGCGGGACTCGACGGCCGCCCGATGCGCCTGGACTGCCCGCCGGGCACCCGGTGGTACGAACTGGACCTGCCCGAGCTGGTCGCGTTCAAGGAAACACTGGTTTCCCGAGCCGGGATCGCGCCGACCTGCACCCTGCGCACAGTGAAAGCCGACCTCGCGGCGGACTGGTACAGCGGGCTGCACGAGGCGGGGTTCGACCCGCGGCAGCCGACGGCCTGGCTGGTCGAGGGGTTGCTCATGTATCTGCCGCACGAGGCCGCCGACCGCCTGCTGGCCGAGCTGACCCGCGTGTCCGCGCCCCGCAGCGAGCTGCTGCTCGAACACCTGGCCGGCCGGATGCTGACGACCCGCAGCGGCACGATCCACGACGCCGTGGAGTCGCAGGACAGCGGCTTCGTCAGCGCGCGCGACGACCTCGCGGACTGGCTGGCCGGCCACGGCTGGAGGGCCGAGGTCCACCCGGGATCCGACCCGGCGATCGGCTACGGCCGGCTCGTTCCCGAGCTGCCGGCCGGCTGGCTCGCCCACGCGGTCCTCGACACCGCCGGGTGATCGCTGATCCTCAGCACTCCGCCAGGAACCGCGTCAGCACCCGCGTCCCGAAGTGCAGCCCGTCCACCGGCACGCGTTCGTCCACGCCGTGCGCCATGGCGCGGTACGGGAACCCCGCGGGCAGCGACAGGGGAGCGAAGCCGTAACAAGCCATGCCCAGCTTCGAAAACGCCTTCGCGTCCGTCCCGCCGCCCATGCAGTACGGCACCACGACCGCGTCGGGGTCCTCGGCGCGCAACGCCGCGGCCATCGAGGAGAACCACGGCGAATCCACCGGCGCCTGCACGGGCGCCTGGTGCGCCACGAACTCCCGCGTCACGCCAGGACCGAGCAGCGAGTCGAGGACCTCGAACAGCTCGTCCTCCGCGCCGGGCAGCACCCGCACGTCCACCTGGGCCGTCGCGGTCGACGGGATCACGTTCACCTTGTAGCCGGCCGAAAGCATCGTCGGCGTGGTGCTGTTGCGCACCGTCGGCACGACCAGCGAACCCGCCGGCCCCAGCCGGGCGACCGTCGCGTCCACGGCCTCGCCCGACGACAGGTCCACCGGCACCCCCAGCGCCGCACCGGTCCGCTCCAGGAACGCCTCGACCGTCGGCGTCAGCCGCACCGGCCAGCGGTGCGCGGCGATGCGGTGCAGCGCACCGGCGAGCATCGTCACCGCGTTCTCGTCGTTCGGCCGCGACCCGTGCCCCGCACGCCCGCGCGCGGTCAGCTTGACGTGCGCGGTGCCCCGTTCGGCCGTACCCACCGGGTACAGCCGAACCACCCGCCCGTCGGCCGCCGGCACGTGGTAGCTGTAGCCGCCGGACTCGCTGACCGCCGCCGCACAGCCCTCGAACAGCGACGGGTGCTGCTCGACCAGCCAGTGCGCCCCGTACTCGCCCTTGTCCTCCTCGTCCGCGACGAACGCCAGCACCAGGTCCCGCCGCGGCCGCAGCCCTGAGGCGACGGCGGCGAGCACCATCGCGCAGAAGTCCTTCATGTCCACCGCGCCGCGGCCCCACAGGAACCCGTCACGCACCTCACCGGAGAACGGCAGCACCGACCAGTCGGCCGCGTCCGCGGGCACCACGTCCAGGTGCCCCTGCACCAGCAACGCGGGCAACGCCGGATCGGTCCCCGGGATCCGCGCGAGCACGTTCGCCCGCCGCGGCGCCGACTCCACGATCTTCGCCGCGACCCCGTGGCGCTGCAGGAACTCCGCGACGTATTCCGCGGCTTCGCGTTCCCCTTCGGAATCCCCGTTGCCGCGGTTGGTCGTGTCGAACCGGATCAGGTCGGCGCACAACGCGACGACATCGGCCGCGGTCCCGGCCGTGCGGTCAGCCATAGATGCCCTGCACCGCCCCGCCCGCGATGGCCGTGACCACCTTGAACGCCTTCATCGCCTCGGTCATGCTCGGCGCGTCGAACCCCACGCGCCGCGTGCCGATCTGCTCCACGGTCGGGATCACCGCCGTCGCCTGCGCCAGATGGCTCGCGTCGAACTCCACCTCGATCCGATGCCGCCCCGGCGTGCGCTCCACCCGCCCGGCGCGCGCACACGACTCCGCGGCCGCCGCCGTGAGCAGTTCCGCCGTGCGCGCCGGCGGCAGGCAGATCGCCGCGTACCGGCTCACGCACTCCTTCACCGGCACCAGTTCCGCCTCCGGTGCGTAGTCACGCGCGTCTTCGCACGCCTGGTCGTCCCCGCTCACCATCAGCACCGGCACGCCGTACTCCGCCGCGAGCGCCGCGTTGAGCCGGCCCTCGCTCGCGGGCACGTCGTCGAGCCACACGCCGGTGATCTGGTTCTCCAGGTAGGTGTGCGACAGCACCCCGTCGAACCCCGCGCCCGCGTGGTAGCCGAGGAACACGACACCGTCCACACCGGAATCCACGCCCTGCATCATCGACAGCGGCTTGTGGCGCCCCGTGAGCATCCGCGCCCGCGGATCCAGCTCCTCCAGCAGCAGGTTCCGCTGCGACGAATGCGCCTCGTTCACCAGCACGTCGGCGGCGCCGGCCTCGAACAGGCCCGCCAGCACGGCGTTGACGTCACCGGTGAACAGCCGTCGGAACCGCTGCCACTGCTCGGTACCGGGCACGACGTCGTCGGTCCACGTGACGCCCGTGGCGCCTTCCATGTCCGCCGAGACCATGATCCGCATGCAGGCACTCTAGTCATCCTACGTCCGGGCCGGGGCGGAACACCGGAGGTCACCCAGCGTGACGACACCCCTGAGATAACGATCGGACACGCACAGTCGTCGCAACATATTGCGCCCTTCCCTCGGTATGTGGTTACTTTTCGGCTCTGGGGTACGACAAGGGGTGGTTTTCAAGTGCGGATCAAGCACGTTCGGCGCGGCCTCAGCCGCGTCATCGGGGTTCTCACCGCGGGAACGATGGCGGTCCTGCCGCTCGCGGGTACAGCCGTGGCGCAGCAGCCGGCGCAGCCGAAAGTGCTGCGCGTGGCGCTCACGACCGGGATCGACCACCTGAACCCGTTCACCGCGTCGCTCGCGGCCTCGACGCAGGTGGGGCGGTTCATCTACGAATTCCTCACCATCCCCTCGGCCGACAAAGCCGAAGCGTCGCCCGCGCTCGCCGAATCGTGGACGACCTCGCCCGACAAGCTCACCTGGACGTTCAAGATCCGCCAGGGCGTGAAGTGGTCCGACGGGCAGCCCGTCACCGCCAAGGACGCCGCGTTCACCTTCCAGCGCATGCTCGACGACGAGACCGCCCGCACCGCGAACGGCAACTACGTCGCCAACTTCCAGAGCGTGTCCGCACCCGACGACACGACGCTGGTGATCAAGACGAAGGCCGTGCAGGCCACGATGGACCTGCTGGACGTGCCGATCGTGCCCGAGCACATCTGGGCCCCGATCAAGGACCTCAACGACCCGAAGACCGACGACCTGCCCGTCGTCGGCGTGAGCGACGGGCCCTACCAGCTCACCGAGTACAAGCAGAACGAGTACGTGAAGTTCAAGGCCAACAAGAACTACTGGCGCGGCGCGCCGAAGGTCGACGAACTGCAGCTGCTCGTGTTCAAGGACGTCGAAGCCGCCGTCAACGCCCTCAAGCAGGGTGAGGTCGACGTGATCAACCGGCTCACGCCCACCCAGTTCGACGCGCTCAAGGGCCAGCCGGACATCGCCACCAACAAGGCACCCGGGCGCCGCTACAACGAGATCAACATCAACTTCGGCGTCGAAGACGTGACCAACAAGCCCATCGGCAACGGCAACCCCGTGCTCAAGGACCTGCGGCTGCGCCAGGCGATCGCCGAGGCGATCGACCCGAAGACCATCGTGGACAAGGTCATGGGCGGTTACGGCCAGCTCGGCGGCGGCGTCGTCCCGCCGATCTACTCCACCTACCACTGGGATCCCGCGCCGAACGAGGCCCGCAAGTTCGACGTCGCCGCCGCGAACAAGGCCCTCGACGAAGCCGGCTACGCCAAGGGCCAGGACGGCATCCGCGTCGCCCCCGGCGGCGCGCGCCTCGAACTGCGCCTGACCGGCCACGCCAACCGCGCGTTCGACCAGCGCACCGCCCAGTACGTGTCGGGCTGGCTGCACGACATCGGCATCTCGGTCAAGCAGGAACTCGTGTCCGACGAGGAACTCAACGACCGCACCACCGCGGGCAACTACGACCTCGTGATCTCCGGCTTCGCCACCAACCCCGACCCGGACTACGCGCTCGCGCTGCACACCTGCGCCGCGCGGCCCAACGCCGAGGGCAAGGGCGCCACCACCGACACGTTCTTCTGCGACCCGCAGTACGACGCGCTGTACGAGAAGCAGCTCACCGACACCGACCCGGCCACCCGCGCCGGCTACGTCAAGCAGGCCCAGGCGCGCCTCTACAGCCAGGCCGTGAACGTCGTCCTCGACTACGACAACGCGCTCGAGGCCTACCGCTCCGACAAGTTCTCCGGCTTCCAGACCCAGCCGCAGCCCTCGGGCTCGATCCTCGAGCAGACCGGCTACTGGGGCGTCTACGGCGCCGTGCCCGCCGGCTCCGAGGTCGCCGCGAGCGACGCCGGTGGCGGGTCGAACGTGGTGCTGTGGGTCGTGCTCGGCGTGGTCGTGGTCGTCGTGCTCGTCGGCGGCGGCATCATGATCGGCCGGCGCGGCAAGTCGGCGGACGACCGGGAGTAGTCCGTCTTGACGCAGGCACTCACCTCCTCCGACCAGGCCTCGGGGGGGGGGGGCCCCCCCCACCACCCACGCCGGGCCCCCCCCCCCCCCGGAGGACAGACACACAGCCCCCCA
>NZ_JBITBT010000002.1:240812-362172 GCF_044452505.1 Amycolatopsis sp. NPDC051903
CTCCGCGCGCCGGGCGCGCAGCGCGCCGGCCCCCGGGGCCCCCCCCCCACCCGCCCCCCCACCCCCCCCCCCCCCCCCCCCGCGGGCCCCCCCCCCCCCCCCCCCCCCCCCGCCCCGGGACCGGCACCCTCCGGTTCGTCCTGACGAAGGTCGCCGAAGCGATCGCCAGCATCCTGCTCGTGATCGTGCTCGGTTTCCTGCTGTTCCGGCTCCTGCCCGGCGACCCCGTGGCGTTCATGGTCCGCGAACGGCCCACCGACCCCGCCCAGATCGCCGAACTGCGCGACCGCCTCGGCATCGACAAGCCCGTGCTCACCCAGTTCTGGGACTACTTCACCGGCCTGTTCCGCGGCGACTTCGGCGAGTCCTACATCGAACGCCGTCCCGTGCTCGACATGATCGGCGAACGCCTCTGGCCCACCGTGCTGCTCGTCGGCAGCGCCACCGTGCTGGCGATCGCGATCGGCCTGTGGCTCGGCATCCGCGCCGCGTGGAAGCGCGACAGCTTCTTCGACCGCGCCCAGACCGGCATCGCCCTGACCCTGTGGTCTGTACCACAGTTCTGGCTCGGCCTGCTGCTGCTCGTCGTCACCGGCGGACTGTTCCCCAGCCGCGGCATGCACTCACCCGACACCGCACCGGGTTTCCTCCCGCAGACCCTCGACGTGCTGCACCACCTCGTGCTGCCCTGCGTCACGCTGCTCGCGGTGTTCTACGCGCAGTACATGCTGGTGATGCGCTCCTCGCTGCTGGGGGAGATGAACGCCGACTACCTCACCACCGCCCGCGCCAAAGGCCTGCGCGACGACCTCGTCCGCCGCCGCCACGCCGTGCCCAACGCGCTGCTGCCCACCGTGACGCTGGTGTTCATGCAGTTCGGCATGGTCGTCTCCGGCGCCGTCACCGTCGAGGCCGTGTTCTCCTGGCCCGGCCTCGGGCAGCTCACCTACGACGCGATCCACGGCCCCGACCTGCCCGTCCTGCAAGGCGTGCTCGTCGTCCTGGCGAGCGCCGTGGTCCTGATGAACCTGTTCGCGGAACTGCTCTACCGCGTACTCGACCCGAGGGTGCGCACCGCATGACCACCACCGCCCCCGCCGAAACCCCGCGCGCCATCGCCTGGCGCCGCCGCCGGGCCGCGGTCGCGCGCACCTGGCGCGACTTCGCCGCCCAGCGGGGCGCTCTGATCGGCTTCTGCCTGCTCGCCCTGACCGTCGCGGTCGCGGTCCTGCTGCCCCTGATCAGCGACTCCGACGGCCTCGACGTCACCAAAGCCACCGGCCACCCGCTCAGCCCGCCCGACGGGCAGTTCTGGCTCGGCACCGACATCGACGGCCGCTCCGTGCTGCTCATGACGATCTGGGGCACCCGGCTCTCCCTGCTCGTCGGGTTCTCCGCCACCGTGCTCAGCGTCCTGATCGGCACGATCGTCGGCATCGCCGCCGCGCACTTCGGCGGCTGGGTGTCGGCGATCCTGCTGCGGTTCACCGACTTCTTCCTCGTGCTGCCCTCGCTGATCCTCGCGATCGCGCTGTCGGCGGTGCTGCCGCAGGGCACCCGCACGATCATCCTCGCCATCGGCGTCACCGCCTGGCCCAGCACCGCCCGCCTCGTGCGCGCGCAGACCCTCACCATCGAAAGCCGTCCCTACATCGAGCGCTCCCGCGCCCTCGGCGGCGGCCACCTGCACGTCATCGGCCGCCACGTGCTGCCCGGTGTGTTCCCGCTCGTGCTCGCCAACACCACCCTCGTCGTCGGCAACTCCGTGATCGCCGACGCGACGCTGGCGTTCCTCGGCGTCGGCGACCCCAACGCGATCTCCTGGGGCGCGATGCTCGAGACCGCCCTCAACAACGGCGCCGTCAGCCGCGGGGCGTGGTGGAACCTCCTCCCGCCGGGCATCGCGATCGTGCTCGTCGTGCTGTTCTTCACCCTCGTCGGCCGCGGGCTGGAGACGGTGCTGAACCCCAGGCTCAAAGGACAACACCCGTGACCGCCCTGCTCGAACTCAAGAACCTCGGCGTCACCTACCGCACCGGCGGCGGCGACGTCCCCGCCGTCCGCGGCGTCGACCTGCGCCTGGAAGCCGGCGGCACGCTCGGCGTGGCGGGGGAGTCCGGCTCCGGCAAGTCCACCGTCGCCATGAGCGTGCTGCGTCTCCTGCCGCGCAGCGCCGAGGTCAGCGGTGAAATCCTCCTCGACGGAGAAGACGTCACCACCATGCGCTGGGGCCGGCTGCGCGCGGTGCGGTGGGCCGAAGCGTCCGTGGTGTTCCAGGGCGCGATGCACGCCCTCAACCCCGTGCGCCGCATCGGCGAGCAGATCGCCGAACCCCTGCGCCTGCACCCGCCCGAAAACGGGCCGCAGCCCGGCGAAGCCAAGATCAAGGCCCGCGTCGCCGAACTGCTGGAGCAGGTCGACCTCCCGCCCTCCCGCGCCGGCGCCTACCCCCACGAACTGTCGGGCGGGCAGAAACAGCGCGTGATGATCGCGATGGCGCTGGCCTGCTCACCCCGCCTCGTGATCGCCGACGAACCCACCACCGCGCTCGACGTGATCGTGCAGGCGCAGGTCCTCGAACTGCTGTCCAAACTCGTCGCCGAGCAGGACATCGGGCTCGTGATGATCAGCCACGACCTGTCCGTGCTCGCCGCGACCTGCGAACGCATCGCCGTCATGTACGACGGGCAGCTCGTCGAGGAACGCCCCAGCGCCGAGCTCATGACCGACCCGCACCACGAGCACAGCCGCGCACTCGCCGCCGCGTTCCCCACCGTCGGCGACCCCGTGTCCCGCTTCGCCCCGGCCACCAGCACCCCGCTGCCGCCCGAACCCGAGCACCGCGCCGGGCCCGGCGACACCCCGCTGCTCGAAGCGGCCGGGCTGCACGTGAGCTTCCGCGACCGCACCGGCAAGCGCATCCACGCAGTCAACGGCGTCGACCTCGCCGTCGGCCGCGACGAGATCGTCGCGCTCGTCGGCCAGTCCGGCTCCGGCAAGACCACCCTCGCGCGCACCCTGCTCGGGCTGCAGAAAGCCGACTCCGGCGCCGTGCGCCACGAAGGCCAGCCCATCCCGGCCGGCGGCGCCGCGCTGCGCGCCTACCGGCGCAAGGTCCAGCTCGTGCTGCAGGACCCCACCAGCGCCCTCAACCCCGCCCACACCGTCTACGAAGCCGTCGCCGAAGGCCCGCGCATCCACGGCCTGCCCGCCGAACGCGAAACGGTGCTGCGCGCCCTCGAAGCCGCCGAACTGCGCCCGCCGGAGAAGTTCCTCGACCGCCTGCCCCACGAACTGTCCGGCGGCCAGCGCCAGCGCGTCGTCATCGCCGGCGCCCTGGCCCTCGAACCGGCCGTGCTGGTGGCCGACGAACCCGTGGCCTCCCTCGACGCGTCCGTGCGCGGTGAAATCCTCGCCCTGCTGCTGCGCTTGCGGCGCGAACTCGGCCTCGCCGGCCTCGTGATCACCCACGACCTCGGCCTTGCGTGGAACATCGCCGACCGCGTCGCCGTCATGTACCGCGGGGAACTCGTCGAAACCGGCACCGTCGAACAGGTCCTGCTCGACCCCCGGCACGAGTACACGCGCTCCCTGCTCGCGGCCCTGCCCGGCGGCACCGCCCAGCGCGCGGGGACCGGGCGCTGACGTGGACCGGACCGTCACCTGGGAAGGCTTCTTCAACACCCGCGACCTCGGCGACCTGCCCACCCGCGCCGGCGCCACCACCCGCCGCGGCGCCTTCTACCGCGCCGCCGACCTGCGCTTCGTCACCGCGACGGGCTGGGCCCAGGCGCGTGCGGCCGGCCTGCGGACCGTCATCGACCTGCGCAACCCCGCCGAGATCCGGCCCGGTGCCCAACAGGCGGCGTTCACCGGTTCGGCCCGGCTCGCCGCCGACCCCGCCGGCGCCGGCGGACCACCCGGCCTCACCCGCGTCGAATTCCCGCTCGACGACGTCGACGACACCGGACTCTGGCGCCGCATCAGCGACGAGGAACTCGACGGCAGCCCGCTCTACTACCCGCTGTTCCTCCGCCACAAAGCGGCGCGCTGCGCCGCGCTCATCGAAACGATCGCCGCAGCCGAACCCGGCGGCGTGCTGGTCCACTGCGGCTCCGGCCGGGACCGCACCGGCCTGACCGCACTCCTGCTGCTGTCCCTCGCCGACGTCGAACCCGGGGCCATCGCCGCCGACTACGACTTGTCCACCGAAGCCGTCCGGCCCCTCTACGCCGCACTCGGCGTCGCGGACCAGAGCCCGATGATCGCGGCCCTCCTCGGCGAACGCGGCACCACGACCACCGAAGCCCTGCTCACCACCCTCGACGGGTTCGACGCCCGCCAGTACCTCCTGGCAGCCGGGGCGAACACCGCCGCCCTGGCCGACGTCCGGCGCCGGCTCCTCGCCGAGGCGTAGGCCGGAGCAGGCAACCCGCCCCCAACAGGACCGACCACGCGAACCGGGCCAACCGAGCACTCGGCGTGCGAACAGGTGCGCGAACACCGTCTGTGCGGGAGCCCGTGCAGTGAGGCGAAGATTCACCCGGTAATCTCCTGGATCGAAATGGCGACCACCACCGACTCCGCGCAGCCGTCCGTGTTCAGCGCCCCGGACGCGCAGTTCCTCACGCCCTCGCGATTCCCGTACCGCACGATCGCGATGGGCACCATCGGGACCACGCTGCTCATGCTCGCCGCGCTCGGCGCCGGTGGCATCCTGATCCGCGACCCCGTCCTCGGCCACGGCCCGCTGTCGTGGATCCGCTACGGCCACGGCCGCGCGCTCGCCAACGGGCTGCTGTACCTCGGCTTCGCGCTCGTCGTGTGGGCGTGGGTCCGCCTGGGCCGCTACGTGCTCGCCGGCCGCATCGGCAGCAAGCCCATCCTGGTCGCCGCGCTGTGCTGGATGGCGCCCCTGCTGGTGTCGCCGCCGCTGTTCACCCGCGACGTCTTCTCCTACCTCGGCCAGGGCGCCCAGCTGCTCTACGGGCTCGACCCGTACGCCAACGGCCCCGCCGAACTCGACGTGCTGCCCAACGTCGTGCAGAACGTGCACCCGCTGTGGCAGACCACCCCCGCCCCGTACGGGCCGCTGTTCCTGCTGATCTCCAAGGGGATCGTGTCCGTCACGCAGGACAACATGATCGCCGGCGTGATCCTCACCCGCGTCGTCCTGCTCGTCGGCCTCGGCATGACGCTCTGGGCGCTCCCGCGGCTCGTCAAGCACCTCGGCGGCAAGCTGCCCGTGGCGCTGTGGCTCGCGGTCGCCAGCCCCATGATGGTCATCCACCTCTTCGGCGGCCCCCACAACGACCTGATGATGCTCGGGTTCCTCACCACCGGCGTCCTCGCCGCGCTCGAGCGCAAGCACGTCGTCGCGGTCGTGCTCGTCACCATCGGCATGCTCATCAAACCGACCGCCGCCGTCGCGCTGCCCTTCCTCGTGTGGATGTGGGCCGCGAACATGAGCGGCGAGTCGAAGGTGAAGAACTTCTTCAAGGCCGGCGCCGCGTCCGTCGGGCTCTTCCTGCCCGTGTTCGTCGCCGGCACGTGGCTCTCGCTCGGCTCGCTCAACCTCGGCTGGTGGTCGGGCCTCAAGGCACCCCAGCTCATCGCGAACTGGCTCAACTTCCCGACCGGCATCGGCGAAGCCGTGTACAACCTCGTGCACCTCGTCGCCAACGTCCCGTCCTCGCCCTTCGTGACGGTGGCCCGCGCCCTCGCGATGCTCGCACTGGCCGCCTTCGGCATCCGCCAGTGGTGGCTCTCCCGCGACGGCGGCCCGCAGGCCGTCTACCGCGCCGCCATCACCCTGCTGGCCGTCGCGATCCTCATGCCGCCGACCCTGCCCTGGTACCTCACCTGGGGCTTCGTGCTCATCTCGGCGTTCCCCTGGGAGCGGCGCAACCTGTCCGCGGTCGTGGCCGTGTCGGTCTTCGTCACCCTCGTCTACTACCCGACCGGCGAACAGGCCCTCTACGACTGGTGGTTCATCGCGATCGTCGTCGTGGTCAGCCTCTACGCCGCCGCCTCACTGCTGCGCCCGGACCCCCTCGGCCTCATCACGGCGTGGCGCAAGCCGCGGGAAGAACAGTTCCTCCCCGCGGCAACCACCACCACGTCCGGCGACTAGGGCCGGCCGAGGGCCTCGGCGAACAGCGGCGCGACCTTCTTCAACACGGACTGGCCCTCCTTGTCGATCCAGTCCGTGTTCTTGAACAAGAGCGACTCGGCACGGTCACCCTTGCCCAACACCAGCACGCAGATCCGCACGCCGATGCGTTCGGTCGGCGCCGCACAGAACCCGTACTGCGCCTCCGCCACCTTCGGCGCCGTGAACTCACTGACCGACGTGAAATCGAGGTCCCGCACCGTCACGTGGCCGCAGGCGAGCGCCTTCTTCACGCCGTCCACGACCTGGGCACCGGTGTAACCGTCGTACTCGGCCACGAGTTGCGCGATTTCCCCGTGGTGATCGCTCGAGTGCGCCTGCGCCCCCAGCTTGGCCTTGGCGTCCCAGGGCTGCGGAGCACCGCACGCGTTCACCAGCCGCAACGGTGTCGTCTCACCGATGATGTACTCGACCGGCTGCACGTACTCGTCCTGCCCGACCTTCGCGAGCTCGTCGTCCGTCGGCAGCAACCGCTCCAGCGTCGGCGGATGCACCACCGACGAAGGCGGCACGCTGCTCGACTCAGGCGGCTTCGGAACCGACCTGACCGGCGGCTGCACCGCACTTGACGAGCACCCGGTGACCAGCACCGCGAGACCGGACGCCACCGCCGTTTTCCACAAAATTCGTCTGTGCACGGCACCAAGATCGACGATCATCGGGTGATCGTTACGAAGCCGCCCAGCCGTGCCATGAGTGGACCGTCGTGGAGACCACCGCGTGTTCCGGCGGGTGCTGCGCGTACTGCGGGTACTTCGCCACCAGCCACGACACCGGCTCGGCCCGCGAGGAGGCGTCCAGGACGCGGGCGACGCCGTCCGCGCGGGCCCACCACAGTTGCGTCCAGTCGTCGGAGTAGGCGTCGGCCAGGAAGGAGACCGACGGGTTCTCCGCGATGTTCGCCAGGCGCCGCAGGGAGGTCGTGGACTTGGGTTTGTGGTCGACCGCGAAGACGATCTCGTCGCCGGCCACGGCGAAGGTCACCGGGACCAGGTGCGGGACGCCGGAGGCGGAGACGGTGGCGAGCCGGGCCACACGCGAAGCGGTGAAGCGGGCGCGGGCTTCCGCAGCGGACAAACGCATGATCAGGCCAACGCGGGGGAGTCGAGGGTGATCGTGGCGAGTTCGGTGTCCAGCGAAGCCCGCGCGCCCAGCGGCAGCGTCGGCGATGACGCCACGTGCCCGAACCCGAAATCGCCCAGCACCGGGATCCCCAGGGGTGCCAGGCGCTCCAGCAGCAGCGCGCGGATCTCCTCCGGGTCGCCGCACGCGGCCCACGAGCCGAGCACCACCGCGCGCGCCCCGGCGAACCAACCGGCACGCAGCAGCTGCGTGAGCATCCGGTCGATCCGGTAGCTGCTTTCGGTCACGTCCTCCAGCAGCACGATCCCGTCGCGCGCCGAACCCTGCTCGGGCGTGCCCAGGCCCGCCGCGAGCAGCGACAGGTTCCCGCCCACCAGCACACCCGACGCGCGGCCGGGCACGAGCACGTCCGAGCCCGGGGCGCGCAGCACGCGGGTGCGTTCGGGTTCGAACAGCGTGTGCCGCAAGTGCTCGGCCGCCGCCTCGTCGAACAGGACCGAAGCCGGCATGGGGGAGAACAGCGTGTCCACATCCAGGTGCGTCGCGACGGCGCGGTGCAGCGCAGTCACATCGGACGAGCCCGCCAGCACCTTCGGCCCGGCGGCGCGCAGCGCGGGCCAGTCGACGAGGTCCAGCATCCGCTGCGCCCCGTACCCGCCGCGCGCGGCCAGGACGCACGCGACCTCCGGGTCGAGCCACGCATCGGTGAACTCGGCCGCTCGCACCTCGTCCGGCGCCGACAGGTAGCCGGCCCCGCAGCCACGCACGGCGTCACCCACGCGGACCTTCACACCCCAGCCGCGCAGCACCGGCAGCGCCCCGTCGAGCAGGTCCGGCGCGACCGGCCCGGACGGCGCGACGAGCGCCACCGTGTCACCCGCCACCAGCCGTGGTGGTCTCATCGCGAGAGCTCCAGCTTCGGCACGTCGGGTGTCGCGAACCCGAGCACCTGCCCGTAGAACGACAGCTCCGCCTCCAGCGCCGTCACGATCGTCTCCGCGCGCCGGAACCCGTGCTGCTCACCCGGGAACCGCAGGTAGGCGTGGTCGACGCCGCGGCCGGCCAGGCCCGCGACGAACCGGTCCGCCTGCTCCGGCGGGCAGATCTGGTCCTCCAGCCCCTGCAGGAACAACACCGGCCCGGCCAGCGACTCCGCGTGCGTGATCGGTGACCGCTCCCGGTACCGCTCCTCGGTCTCCGGGTACGGCCCGACCAGCCCCTCGAGGTACTGCGACTCGAAATCGTGCGTCTCGCCGCCCGCGCCGGTCCAGGTCGCGAGGTCGAGGATCGGGAACTTGATCGTCGCGGCCGCGTACGTGCGGGTCATCGTGATCGACGCCGCCGAGGTGAACCCGCCCGCGCTGCCACCGCGGATCGCCAGCCGCGCCGCGTCGGCCGAGCCCTCGGCCACGAGCGCCTCGGCCACCGCGACGCAGTCCTGCACGTCCACGACGCCCCACTGCTCGCGCAGCCGCTCCCGGAACGCCCGGCCGTAGCCGGTCGAACCGCCGTAGTTCACGGCCACGACGCCGATGCCGCGGCTGGTGAAGTACGCGACGGTCAGGTCCAGCGCCGCGTCGCTGCGCCCGGTCGGCCCGCCGTGCACGTGGACCAGATACGGCGGCAGCTCACCCTCGGGCGCCACGAAGTCCGGGTTGGCCGGCGGGAAGACGAACGCGGGGATCCGCGCGCCGTCGGCCGCGGTGAACACGCGCTCCCGCGGCACCGGCAGGTACTCCTTCGCCGGCAAGTCCGCCGGCTGCGGTGTCAGCGCCGTCCACGAGCCCGTTCCGAGGTCCACACGCACCACGGCGCTCTCCCGGTCGGCGCCGGCCGCGATCCCCACGACCCCGCCCGGCACGGCGGCCAGCCCCGAGGCCGACCACTCGCTCAGCTCGGCGGCCACGGGCGTCACCGAGCCGTCGTGCTCGTCGAGCACCGACAGCTGCCCCGACGCGAGGACCGCGTGGCGGCCACCGCCCAGCGGGGTGAACCAGCTCGCCCCGAGCTTCCACATCGCGCCGCCGAACTCCTGCTGCACCGGCGCCAGGTTCGTCACCGATCCGTCGAGCGAAACGCGGTGCAGGTTCCACCAGCCATCCGGGTCCAGCAGCGCCAGCAGGCTGTCCGCCGTCTCCCACTCCAGCTGGCACACCGCCACGTCGCGGCCACCGGCGAGCACCTTCGCCGTCCCGAACACGCCGTCCTCGCCGACGGGCGCGACGAACAGCTCCGTGCCGTCCCACGGCATCGCCGGGTGGTCCCACGCGAGCCACGCCGCGTGCGCACCATCGGGCGAAAGCTGCGGCGCGGTGAAAAACCGGTGCCCCTCCACGAGCACACGCTCACCCGAACCGTCGAGCGAGATCGCCACCAGCTCCCGCGCGACGTCCGTGCGCCGCGGACCGGTGCTGCGCTCGCGCACCGCCCACACCTCACCCTCGCGCCCGGGGCGCAGGTCGCCGTAGCGCACACCCTGCGGCTCGGCCGGTTCCGGCGTCAGCGGCGTCACCACCCCGTCGACGGAGGTGTGGACGCGCTGATCGGCCCAGTGCGTGAACACCACCGCGCCACCGGTCGCCACCCAGGGCCGGCCGCCGTACTCGTGGACGCGGTTGCGCACGTTCCACGGCGCCGGCAGCACGTCCTCGACGCCGCCCGGCACTTCCCGCACGAGCGCCACCCGGCCGCCCTCCGCGGGCCGGGCTTCGGCCCACCACAGCTCGTCACCGACCGTCGTGAGCCACTGTGCGCCACCCCCCGCCGCCGCGACGTCCGCCGCCGAAACGGGTGAGGTCCAGGTTCCGTATGCAGAGATCTGTGGCACCCGGAAAGCCTAACGGCGATCCGCTGCGTGTCCGCACCCGCACGCACCGCACCGAAATCCCGGTCAACCAGGGGCGGCGGATGCCGATCAAGCGCCCGTGGCCTAGGGTCGAGGGTGCTATGTCTCGCGTAATCCACGTCTTCCGCAAGCCCGACCGGTTCGTCGCCGGAACCGTCGGCGAGCCCGGCGATCGCACGTTCTACCTCCAGGCGTCGGAAGATGTCAGGACGATCAGCGTGACGATCGAGAAACAGCAGGTGGCCGTCCTCGCCGAGCGCCTCAGCTCGCTGCTGGAGGAGGTCGCCAGCCGCTTCGGCGCCGACGTGCCCGCCGACGTCCCCGAGGACCAGCTCGACGTGGACCCGCTCACGGTGCCCGTCGAGGAGGAGTTCCGCGTCGGCACCATGGGCCTGGGCTGGGACGCCGACTCCAGCGCCGTCGTGATCGAGCTGCTCGCGATCACCGACGGTGAGGTCGACGAGACCGTCGTGCTCGACGACACCGAGGAAGGACCCGACGCCGTGCGGGTGTTCCTCACCCCGGTCGCCGCCCGCGCGTTCGCCGAGCGCGCCGACCGCGTCGTCAACGCCGGCCGCAAGCCCTGCCCGCTGTGCGGCGAGCCCCTCGACCCCACCGGGCACATCTGCCCGCGGCAGAACGGCTACCGCCGCGACGTCGACGTGGCCGAGGACTGAGGCCGGGCGTGGCGACCACTGCTCCGGAGCCTTCGGACCCCGCTGCCCGCGAGTTCGTCACCCACGGGCGCATCGACGTCGAGGGCCGGCTCGTCGACGCCTCCAACGTCACGCTCTTCTGCGCGATCGAACTCGACGGCGTGACCGGCCGCGTGGTGTACAAGCCGGTGTCGGGGGAGCGGCCCCTGTGGGACTTCCCCGACGGCACGCTCGCGGGCCGCGAGGTCGCGACCGCGATGATCGCCGACCGCAGTGGCCTCGGCGCCATCCCGCCCACGGTGCTGCGCGACGGGCCGTTCGGGCCCGGCATGGTGCAGCTGTGGGTGGAAACCGCCGAAGAGGACGAACTCGTCGACGTCTGCGCGCCCGACGAGGTCCCCGAAGGCTGGCGCACGGTGCTGCACGCCCACGACCGGCTCGGCGAACCCGCGGTCCTCGTCCACGCCGACCACCCCGGCATGCGTGAGCTCGCCGTGCTCGACGTCGTCGTGAACAACACCGACCGCAAGGGCGGGCACCTGCTCGCCGGCACCGACGGCCGCGTCTACGGCGTGGACCACGGCATCTGCCTGCACACCGACCCCAAGCTGCGGACCGTGCTGTGGGGCTGGATCGGCGAACCCCTCGGCGCCGAAACCGCGGACAAACTGCGGAAACTGCGCTCGGACCTCGACGGGCAGCTCGGCGCCGAGCTCGGTGAGCACCTCACCACGTTCGAGATCCGCGCCCTCGAACAGCGCACCGACTTCCTGCTCGCCGAAGCCGTCTTCCCCGAACCGGGCGACGACTGGCGCGCCATCCCCTGGCCGCTGTTCTGACCGACGCGCTCGACACCGCGGCCCGCGCCCGGCTGATCGACCGGTTCGGCCCCGCGGTCGAACCGTGGTGCGACGCGCTGCCCGCCCTCGTCGCGCGCCTGGCCACCCGCTGGGACCTCACCGTGCGCGAGCCCGCCCGGGCAACACCGGCCGCACCCTGCTGTGCGACAGCCCGGCCGGACCGCGCGTGCTGAAACTCTGTCCCGACCCGGCGATCGTGGCGGCCGAAACCCTGGCGTTGCGGGCGTGGGCCGGCCTCCCGCGGGTCGTGCAGGTGCTCGACGCCGACCTCACCGAAGGCGCGCTCCTGCTCGAAGGACTCACGCCCGGCACGACCCTGACCGACGCCGAGATCCCGTGGGACCAGGTCCGCGACCTGCTCGCCCAGCTTCACGGCGTTTCGGCCACCGGCGCGTTCCCCACCCAGCTCGAGCGCGTGCACGCGATGTTCGACCTCGCCGAACGCCGCCTGCGCGGCTCGGCCGCCGAAGCGCACCTGCCGTGGCAGCTGCTGCACACCGGCCGCGCCCGCGCCGCCACGCTCGCCACGACCGGCCCGCTCGCCCTCGTCCACGGCGACCTGCACCCCGGCAACGTCCTCGACGCCGGCCCCGGCCGGGGCATCGTCGCCATCGACCCGCGCCCGTGCCTCGGTGACCCCGCGTTCGACGCCGTCGACTGGGCCTACCTGCCGCTGTCGGCGGGCGGCACCCTCGACGACGGCCTCGCCGTGCTGCCCGACCCCGCCCGCACCCGGGCGTGGTGCGTCGCCCTCGCCCCGCTCGTCGCCATGGGACCCCTGCGCCGCACCGGCCCCACTCCGTTCACCGACGCGGTGCTGCGGCTCGCCGCGTAAGGAACTCCCGCCGCCCGGCGTGGCGCGACGACGCGGCCCCCTCCGCAGCACTAGCGTGCTCGGCCGTGCGCTCACATTCGTACGACGACGTGCTGGCCGGTCCGCGCAAGCGGAAGGTGCCCGACGTGCCGGCCGAGCCGGGGCTCGTGGTCGAGGATCCCGCCAGCGGTTACTGCGGCGCGGTCGTGAAGATCGAGTACGGCAACGTCGTCCTCGAGGACGCGAAAGGCCGGCACCGCGTGTTCCCGCTCGGGCCGGCGGCGTTCCTGCTGGAGGGCAAACCCGTCACCCTCGTGCCCGTCCGCCAGGCCGCGGCACCGGTGCGGCGGGTGTCGGCGTCCGGCTCGGTGAAGGTGCAGGGCCTGCAGGCCCGCGTCGCCCGGGATTCGCGGATCTGGGTGGAGGGCAAGCACGACGCGGAGCTCGTCGAACGCGTCTGGGGCCACGACCTGCGGGTCGAGGGCGTGGTCGTCGAACCGCTCGACGGCGTCGACGTGCTGGCCGAGCGGATCGCCGAGTTCGGCACCGGCCCGGGACGGCGGCTCGGCGTGCTCGTCGACCACCTCGTCAAGGGCAGCAAGGAGTCGCGACTGGTCGGGCAGATCCGCGACGAGCAGGTGCTCGTGACCGGTCACCCGTACGTGGACATCTGGCAGGCGGTGAAACCCGCGGCCGTCGGCATCCGCTCGTGGCCCGAGATCCCGCGCGGCGTGGAGTGGAAGGTCGGCATCTGCGAGGCGCTCGGCTGGGGCGAGACCTACGAGGGCTGGCAACGGGTCCTCGCCGCGGTGAGCAGTTTCCGCGACCTCGAGACCCCGCTCATCGGCGCCGTCGAGCGGCTCATCGACTTCGTCACCGAACCCGCCGAATAAGCGTCCGATGTGTCCGGTTCGGGCAAGGTCACGCGTCGGTCACGTCGAGTCACTTGCCCGGTGCGAACCGGCGCGATCTGAGAGCATGAGCACATGGCAGCGGCACTGATCTGGCTGATCATCGGCATCGTCCTGATGATCGCGGAAGTCATCTCCGGCGACTTCGTGCTGATCATGCTCGGCATCGCCGCCCTGCTGGGTGCCGGGTCCGAAGCGATCACCGGCAACCTCTTCATCGACGTCGCCGTGTTCGCCGTCAGCTCCGTCGCGCTGCTCGCCCTCGCCCGCCCCGCGCTCAAGCGGCGCTTCCTCGCCGGCTCCCACGTGCGCACGGGCACGGACGCGCTCATCGGCGCCCGCGCCGTTGTCGTGTCCACAGTGGACTTCGATGCCGGCCAGGTGAAGATCGGGGGAGAGGTGTGGTCCGCGCGCGCCGTGCACGAGGCGCAGCCGCCGATCGCCCCCGGCACCAGCGTCACCGTCGTCGAGATCTCCGGTGCCACCGCCGTGGTGGACGTCTTGTCGTGACTTCGCCGGAACGTCGCAAATCGGTACTAGGTAAGGGGAAACGCTCTTGTCGACTATAGCGATCGTCGTGGTCGCGCTACTGGCACTGTTCGTCATCATCACGGTGGTCAAGGCGATCATGGTGGTGCCACAGGCCCAGTCGGCGGTGATCGAGCGCCTCGGCCGGTTCCGCACGGTCGCCTCGCCCGGCCTGACGTTCCTGGTGCCCTTCCTGGACAAGGTCCGCGCGCGGATCGACCTGCGCGAGCAGGTCGTCTCGTTCCCGCCGCAGCCCGTGATCACCGAGGACAACCTGACGGTCAACATCGACACCGTCGTGTACTTCCAGGTCACCGACTCGCGCGCGGCGGTGTACGAGATCTCCAACTACATCATCGGTGTCGAGCAGCTCACCACCACCACCCTGCGCAACGTGGTCGGTGGCATGAGCCTGGAGGAGACGCTGACCTCCCGCGACGCCATCAACAGCCAGCTGCGCGGGGTGCTGGACGAGGCCACCGGCCGCTGGGGCATCCGCGTCGCGCGCGTGGAGCTCAAGGCGATCGAGCCGCCGCCGTCGATCCAGGACTCGATGGAGAAGCAGATGCGCGCCGACCGCGAGAAGCGCGCGATGATCCTCACCGCCGAAGGCCAGCGGGAGTCGTCGATCAAGACGGCGGAAGGCCAGAAGCAGAGCCAGATCCTCGCCGCGGAAGGCCAGAAGCAGGCGGCGATCCTCGCGGCCGAAGCCGAACGGCAGTCCCGCATCCTGCGCGCACAGGGTGAACGCGCCGCCCGCTACCTGCAGGCGCAGGGCCAGGCGAAGGCCATCGAAAAGGTGTTCGCCGCCATCAAGGCCGGCCGCCCGACGCCCGAGGTGCTCGCCTACCAGTACCTGCAGACCCTGCCCCAGATGGCGCAGGGCGACGCGAACAAGGTCTGGATGATCCCGAGCGACTACGGCAAGGCCCTCGAAGGCTTCGCCCGCGCCCTCGGCGCCCCGGGCGACGACGGCGTGTTCCGCTACGAACCGCCGAAGGACGACACCCCCGAAAAGCCCGACCTCGAGGACGACGAGGTCGCCGGCTGGTTCGACACCACGAGCGACCCGAAGGTCGCCGAGGCCGTCGCCGCCGCGGAAGCCGTGGCGCGCAAGGAGGTCCCGGGCCCGCTCGGCACCGAACCGCACCGCCGCGCCATCGGCGGCGGCACTCCGTCGCTCGAAGCCGGCGCGGAAGAGGCCGACGAGCCCCCGGCGCCGCCCGCGCCCGAACGCCCGCAGCCGCCGGCCACCCCGCCGCCGGGCATGCAGCAGCAGGCTCCGCCGTCGCTCCCGCAGCCCCAGCCCCCGACCGCCCCGCCGGGTGGCTCGTACCAGGGCCCGCCGCAGCAGTTCGGCGGCGGCCGGCCGCAGGGACCGGGCAGCGGCCCGTTCCCGCAGCAGGGCCCGTTCGGTGGCCCGCAGGGCGGCCCGCCTCCGCAGGGTCACTGAGCAACCTCGCAGACAACGGGGCGGGGCACCGGAATTCCGGTGCCCCGCCCCGTTTTTCGTCCGTCAGCGCGCGTACACGCTCGCGTCCTCGATGTTCGCCTTCGACCGGTCCGGCAGCGCGACGACGCACAGGATCGTCACCACCGCCGAGAGCACGATGTAGATCGACACCGAGTACGGCGTTCCGGTCAGGTGCAGCAGCCAGGTCGCCAGCAGCGGCGCCGGCCCGCCCGCGAACACCGACGCCAGCTGGTACCCCAGCCCGGCGCCGCCGTAGCGCAGGTGCGTCGGGAAACTCTCCCCGATCAGCGCGGCCTCCGGCCCGTACTGCATCGCGTGGGCCACCAGCGACACGATCACCGCCAGGAACACCAGCGCGTGCCCCCCGTGGCTGAGGATCGTGAAGTACGGGAACGCGATCACCCCGGTGAGCACGGCACCGGCGAGGTACACGTGCTTGCGGCCGATGCGGTCGGACAGCTGGGAGAACACGGGGATGAGCACGAGCTCCGCCGCCGCCCCGACCAGCACCGCGTTGAGGATGAACGTCTTGCTGAACTCCGGCCGCTCCGCGACGTAGACGAGCACGTAGCTGGTGAACAGGTAGAACGGCATCTGCTCGCTGAAGCGCAGCCCGGCCGACAGCAGGATCTCGCGCCAGTGGTGGCGCACCGCGTCCTTCACCGGCGCCTTCGACGTCTTCTTGTTCGCCACCACCGCCGCGAACATCGGCGTTTCGAGGATCCGCAACCGGATCACCAGGCCGATGATCACGAGCACCAGGCTCAGCAGGAACGGGATCCGCCAGCCCCACGAGTTGAACTGCTCGGTCGACAGCGTCGCCGACAGCAGCGTCATGCCACCGGTGCCCAGCACCAGCCCGACCGGCACGCCGACTTGCGCGAAACTCGCCAGCAGCCCGCGTTTGCGCTGATCACCCCATTCCATCGCGAGCAGCACGGATCCGCTCCACTCACCACCGATCGCGATGCCCTGCACCAGCCGCAGCAGCACCAGGATCAGCGGTGCGGCGATGCCGATCGACTCCGTTCCCGGCAGCACCCCGACCACCGCCGACGAGAGGCCCATCAGCAGCAGCGTGACGATCAGCGTCGCCTTGCGCCCGAGCCGGTCGCCCCAGTGCCCGAAGATCGCCGCACCGATCGGGCGCGCCGCGAACCCCACGGCGTAGGTCGCGAACGACTGCATCGCGCCCGCGTACCCGCTGGAGGCGGGGAAGAACAAGTGCGGGAAAACCAGCGCCGCGGCGGTGTTGTAGAGGAAGAAGTCGTACCACTCGATCGTCGTGCCGATCGACCCGGCGAGCGCCGCTCGCCGCACCTGCACCCGACGGTCTCCGGAGGAAGCTTCGACTGACTGGCTGACTTCGTTGTCGCCTAGAACCATGCTGCACACCTCTCGTGACAGACGTCACTCAATAGTGTGAGGCACCGTAGCCGGTTTGACGATTCCTGACGAACGATCCAGCCAGGTCGTTTCACGCTGTCACCCACCGTGTCCGGAATTCACCGGACGGTCCAGCCGCTTTTGATCTTCGGCTGCCCTGCAGGCGGTGTGCCTACGTCCACCAGGGACAGGCTCGAACGCGAAAAGGCGGCGATACTCGGGACAGATCTTCCCGGCACCGTCCACGTGGGACTCGCCGGGAGGTGCCACCATTTCCGGCCGGGCGCGACACCACCCGGCGAAAACGCGAAGGAGAACCAGAAAATGACGAGCACCGGCACGACGGCCCCCGAGGTGCGAACCGGGCACTGTCTGTGCGGCTCGATCGCGTACCGGTTCGAGGCGGAGCCCGAACTCGTCGTGCTCTGCCACTGCGACGACTGCCAGCGCCACACCGGTTCGGCTTACTCGGAGAACGTCCTCGTGACCCGCGACGCGGTCAAGATCGAAGGCACCCCCCGGTCCCACCAGACCACCGGAACCGAGAACGGCCACCTGCGCGACCGGCTGTTCTGCGGCGAGTGCGGCACGCCGATCTTCACCGTGCTCCACGAGACGCCCGACATCCTGATCGTCAAAGGCGGCACCCTCGACGACCGGTCGTGGCTCACCCCGACCGCCGAGGTGTGGGGTCGCCGCGCGCAGCCGTGGGTCGAACCGAACCCGGCGCGGGTGCGGTTCGAAGGCGACGCGAAGTAATTCCGGCCGCGCAGTCACGGCCGCTCGGAATTGGCGGAACAGCAAGGAAATCGAGCGCCGAATTTCTCGAGCGTGGTGCGCCGGCGCAAATGACAGCACCCCACCTGGCTCGATTTCGGGAACGCGGTGACACAAGTGTTCCGGACCAGTCCTCAGCGCCCGCCGTGTCAGGCCGGGCGGGGCGGCAGGATGCTCGCCGCGCGGAGCGAGCACAGCGGCCACCGACCTTGACACGTAGGAATTCTCCTACCTATTGTCGGGCCATGACCGTCTCCCGCATCCAGTTCGTCACGGTGCCGGTGGCCGACCAGGCCGCCGCCCGTGACTTCTACGTCGGCAAGCTCGGTTTCGACGTCGTCGTCGACCGCGCCGGGCCCGCCGGCCGGTTCGTGATGGTGGCGCCGAAGGGCGCGCAGACGGGCCTGGTGCTCGTCGACTACCCGATCAGCGGGGTGCAGCCGGCCGGGCCGCTGCACTTCCAGCTCGACACCACCGACCTCGACGCCGACGTCACGGCGTTGCGCGCCAACGGGATCGACGTCCCCGACCCACAGCCGATGCCGTGGGGCCGGGCGACCTCGATCAAGGACCTCGACGGCAACGGCGTCGGCCTGCTCGAGCCCTCGGCGTTCGGCGACCGGCCGAACTGAGCGCAGTGCCCGTCAACGACGACGTCTTCGCCGCGCTGGCCAACCCGGCGCGCCGCGAGGTGCTGCGGTTGCTGCTCGACGGCCCGATGGCCGCCGGTGACCTCGCCGAGCGCTTCGCGATGCGCCGCCCCAGCCTCTCGGAGCACCTGCGCGTGCTGCGCGAAGCCGGCCTGGTCACCGAGGAGCGGACCGGGCGCAACCGCGTCTACTCGCTCGAAGCCGGCCCGCTCGAGGAAGTGGCGTCGTGGCTGAGCCCGTTCGAGGAGTTCTGGCGCACGAAGCTCACGGCCCTGCGCGACCTGCTCGACGAGGAGGACCTGTGACCGCGACCCCGGAGGACCCGACGGCGATCCACGTCGACCAGTTCCTCCCGCACCCCGCCCGCAAGGTGTGGCGCGCGCTGACCGAGCCCGACCTGCTCGAACGCTGGCTGAACATGCCCAACGACATCAAACCCGTGGTGGGGCACCGGTTCGAGCTGCTCGCCCAGCCGGTGCCCGCGGCCGGGTTCGCGGGCGGGCCGGTGCAGTGCGAGGTGCTCGTGGCCGATCCCGAACGCGAGCTGAGCATCCAGTGGGGTCCGCAGTGGACCGTCACCTGGCGGCTCGTCCCGGAAGGCCGCGGCACGCGGCTGTTCCTCAGCCACGAGGGCTTCGACCCGGGCGACGAGTCCCAGCGCGTCGCGCGGCGGATCATGGGTGGCGGCTGGCGCTCGCACGTGCCGCGGGCACTCGAACGCGTGCTCAGCGTGCTTCCCGGCTGAGCCCGGCTACGATCAGACACCGTGACGGAGTCCAAACCGCTGCGCGCCGACGCCCGGCGCAACCGGGCGAAGGTGCTCGAAGCCGCGGAAACGGTGTTCGCGGCCAAGGGCACCGGTGCCCCGACCGAGGAGGTCGCGCGGGAGGCGGGCGTGGGTGTCGGCACGGTGTTCCGGCACTTCCCGACGAAGGAAGCCCTGCTCGAAGCCGTGCTGTTCGCGCGGCTGCACCGCTTCGTCGACGAGGCCGAGACGGTCGTCGCGCAGGAATCGCCCGACGCCGGGGTCGCGTTCTTCACGTTCCTCACCAGCTGGATCGAGATGTCCAGCGCGAAGAACGCCTACTTCGAAGCCCTCAGCGCGTCCGGCGTGAGCGTGCCGACCGCGGGTTCGGTCGTCGGCGCCCGCCTGCTCGACGCACTCGGGGTGCTGCTGTGCCGCGCTCAGGACGCCGGCGCGGTGCGCGGCGACGTCACCGTCGGCGAGCTGATCCCGGTGATCATCGGCACGGCCAAGGCGGCCGAGCACGTCGGCACCGACCGCGACCTGCGTGACCGCGTCGTCGCGATCCTGTTCGACGGGCTGCGGCCCGCGATGTCAGCGGCGCACCGCGCCTGACACCGGCCCGAACGGCTCCAGCTTCGGGCGTTTCGGGCTCATCGCGTCACCCGAGGACTCGCCGCGCAGCCGCCGCTGCACCCACGGCCACGCGTACTCGCGGCCCCACTGCAGGTTCGCCGCCCGCAGTTCCCTGGTGCTCAGCCGGGGCCGCGGGCCCAGCTCCGCGGGGGTGAGCTCGTGCGGCACGCCGAGGACGTCGAGTACTGCGATGGCGATCTCCAGGTGCCCCTTGGCGTTGAGGTGCAGCCGGTCGGGCGCCCACATCCGGCGGTCCCGCAGCTGCCGCATCGACCACATGTCCACCAGCAGCGCGCTGTGGCGGGCGGCGATGCCGCGCACGTGCTCGTTGTAGATCGCGACGCGCCCGCGCATCTGCCGGAACAGGGCGTCCTCGACCCCGTCGACGCCGGTGAACAACACGACCCGCGCGCCGGCGCCGCGCAGCCGGGAGACAGCGAGCTCGTAGGAGTCGGTGAGGGCGTCGACGTCGGCCCTGGGACGCATCAGGTCGTTGCCGCCCGCGTAGAGCGTGACCAGGTCCGGTTCCATCGCGATCGCCGGTTCGACCTGCTCGGCCAGCACCTGCGGCAGCAGCTTGCCGCGGATGGCGAGGTTGGCGTAGCGGAAGTCCGGTTCCCGCGCGGCGAGCACCTCCGCGACGCGGTCGGCCCAGCCGCGCACCCCGTTCGGCGCGGCCGGGTCGGCGTCGCCGACCCCTTCGGTGAAGGAGTCACCCAGAGATACCAAGCGGTTGGTCATAATGGGCACCCTAGTGCAGCCTGATTCGTGCCCCGATGGGCAGCGGTGTCACAGAGTGACGAGATTCGCTGAGATTTCTCCACGGATGGCTGAACTATTGGGAGTCTCCCAACGTTGTTGCCCATGTGAGATCACGATCCGGTCACCGCCGGTCCCGGCACGGCGCGATGGCCCTCGCCATCGTCGCAGGTGCGGGAATCGCCGCGGGCTACGTCACCGTCCAGAAGGGCGCGACCGCGTCCGCCGCCGGCAACAGCGAGTCGGCGAAGGTGGCCCGTTCGCGGCCGGGCTCGGGCGGCCAGGCCGCCGAGGCGACGGTGAACGCCGCACCCGCCAGCACGGCGCCGGCTCTGCCGCCGAGCGTCATGCCGTTCAACGCGAAGCTGACGTCGAAGGACATCCCGGTCGTCGGCGGGGGCGTGCGCGGCGGTGGCTGCAGCGGCTCGCTGATCGCGCCGGACTGGATCATCACCGCCGGGCACTGCTTCCACGACCTCGACGGCACCCGCGTCGGCGGCGCCCCGCGCTACCACATGACCGTGGCCGTCGGGAAGATCAACGACCAGGATCCGCGCGGGCACGTGGTGCAGGCCGTGGACGTGCGCCAGTCGCCGGTCAACGACCTCGCGCTGGTCAAGCTGAGCGAGCCGATCACCGACATCACCCCGCTGACCCTGCCCACCGGCCCGCCCGAGGTCGGGGAGAAGGTGGACTTCGTCGGGTGGGGGTCGCTCTCGCCCACCGTCGTCGCGCCCGCCGATCACATGAAACGCGGCCACTTCCAGGTGGAGCAGATCCACCACACGGAACTGCAGATGACGCCGCTGGAGGCGCGGACGGTGGAGAACAGCCCGTGCCACGACGACTCGGGCTCGCCGTTCTTCGTCCCCGACGGCGACCAGCACGGCCGGCTCGTCGCGATCGAGGACAACGGGCCCGACTGCCCCCAGCCCGGGCTGGAGACGACCGCCCGCGTCGACACGATCCTCGACTGGATCCACGACCAGATGGGCTGACCGCGGCGCTCAGGCGCCGATCTTGCGGGCGCGGTGATCGGCGACGTTGACCCGCGTGCCGCAGCGCGTGGAGCAAAACCGGCGACGCCCGTTGCGGGAGGTGTCGACGAAGGCGATCCCGCAGCCTTCGCGCGCGCAGACGCCGAACCGGTCCGGGGCTTCGCACACCAGGTGCGCGAGCCCACCGGCCGAGTGCGCCTGCATGCGCTCCACCGTCCCGGCGTGCTCGGCGGCGTAGTGCAGGTGCGGGGGTTTGCCGTCGTGGCCGGAGATGTGGGGCCGGAACGCCGCCGTGGCGAGCAGTTCGTTGACCAGGTCCACCCGTTCGCCCGGGTCCGCGGCGAAGACCGCGCGCAGCTTGCGGCCCCACACGAGGATCCGCGCAGCTTCACCGCCGGTCGGCCGGGTGAGGGCCATGCCGTGGTCCCGGCAGGTGCGCAGCACGTCGTCGGCGGTGGGGTGCTCGCTCAGCACGAGCGTCGCGAGCGCCGCGGCCACCTGCGCGCCCGAGCCTCCGTAAGGGTTGAAGTGCACTGACTCATTACAGCACGATCGGGGCATGGACGAAAACCGTTGCCCTCGTTGTGGCTGGCCGCTGGCCGAACTGCCGGCGTCCGCCGTTGTTCCCGGTTCGCGCGGCAGCCGCGCCGACTACGTGCGCTGCCTGTGCGGCAGCTGGGTCGCGCGCCTGGGTGGCGTGGTGGTCGGGTCGACGCGACCGGTCACCAGTGAGCGGGCCGGGTGAGCCGCTGCGGCAGCCGAGTCTTCGCGTCGCCGCGGGCGGCGTTGACCTGCGACTGGGTCAGGAACAGGCTGCCGGTGAAGTCCGCGCCCCGCACGTCCGCGTCGCGCAGGTCCGCCCCGATCAGGTCGGCTTGGCGAAGATCAGCGCGGCGCAGGTCCGCGGCGATGAGGTACGCGCCGCGCAGGGTCGCGCCCCGCAGGTCCGCGTCCGCGAGCTTGGCGCCGATCAGGTCGGCGCCGCGGCGGTTCTTCTTCTTCTTGGTGCCGGCTCCGCGGACGAGCTCACTCGTGCGCTGCAGCAGCACGTCGACGCGGGCGCGGTGCCCGGCGACGTCGGTCGCGAGGAGGGTGTCCGGATCGGCCCGGGTGAGCAGTTCGGTCTCGGCGAGCGCGGTGTCGAGGTCGGCGTGCAGCTCACGGGTGGCCTCGAGCGAACGGGCTTCGGTGAGGTACCACAGCAGCTCGTGCACCTGGCGCATCACGGGCAGGGCGGCGAACATCTGCTTCGCGCGGCCGGGGTCGGCGCGCCAGTCGCGGCCGCCGAACGTCACCTGGGAGACCTGCTGGCCCGCGCCGAAGCAGTCGTAGACCGCGCAGCCGGGGAAACCCTTGTCCCGCAAGCGGTCGTGGATGCCGCAGCCGAAGTCCGGCCGCAGGTTCGGGCACGGGTCGCCGGCGGCCTTGTCGACTGCGAAGTCGGCCGAGCGCGTGAAGGTCAGCGCGACGCAGCAGAGGCCGAAGCAGCTGCCGCAGTCGGCGGTGAGTGAGGGGTGGGGCACCGGTTCTCCTGCTGGTGGGTCTTGCGCCAGCGTAGTGACTAGGCCTCGGGCTCGAACCAGCTGCCGGCGACCAGGTCGACGGCGCTGCGTTCGGGTGCGCGGGCGGCGTGGTCGTAGGTCTGCTGCGTGGTGTCGATGCTGCTGTGGCCGACGTCGGCCTGGACGTGCACGAGCTGCGCGCCCGCCTCGACGGCCGTCGTGACGTAGAAGTGGCGCAGCGCGTGCGGGTGCATCGCGCCGGCGATCGGGTCCAATTCCGGCCCGCCGCTCGCGGTGATGCGGCGCAGCAGCTGCCAGATCGCCTGGCGCTGGTAGCGGTTGCCGGTGCGGGTTTCCAGCAGCGGCGTCGCGGGTGCGTGCCGTTGCTGCGTGCGCCGCTCGACGGTGGTCTCGCCCGATGCGGCGGCGGTGTCGCGGACCTTCAGGTAGGCCAGCAGCGCGTTCTCCGCGGGCGCGCTGAGGTAGACGACGCGGGTTTTGCCGCCCTTCCCGAGCACCCGCAACGCCCGGCGGCCCCGCGTCACGTGCAGGTCCGCGCGGTCCAGCCCGCACAGCTCGCTCACGCGCAAACCGAGCGTGAACAGCGCGACCACCGCCACCGCGCGAGCCGTGTCCAGCGGGCTCGCCCCGCGCCGCGGGGTGCCGGCGGCGGTGTAGAGCGCGCGGACCTGCCGCGTGGTCAGCGTGACGGTGCCCGACGTGCTGCTCGCGGCGGTCGCCAGGCCCAGCCGTCGCCGGTTGAGGGCGGCGGGGTTGCCGGCGACGAGCCCGACGTCGGCGAGGTAACCGTAGAGCGCCTTGACGGTCGCGAGCATCCGGTCGCGTGTGGCGGGTGCGGCGTTCGCGGTGGCGAGGGTGTCGAGCCAGCTCTTCACGTCGGCCGACGTGGCGGCCGACGGGTCGAGGCCGCGGGTGACGCACCAGCGGAACCAGTGGTGCGCGCGTAGCCGGCCGCGGGGCGCCGGTGGGGGAGCTGTGGTGGGCGTTGTGGTGCTGCCGGTGAGGCGCAGGGCGTCGGCGTAGTGGAGAACGGCGGCACGCCAGGCTTCCGTGGTGGCCGCGCCCGGTTCGGGCCGGGATGGTGTGCGCACCCAGGCGGCGAGGTCGGCGGCGGTGACGGGCAGTCCGAGACCTTCGGCGTAGGTGCGCCGGGTGGCGTGGTTTCCGTAGCCGGCGAGCCAGTCGGCGATCGCGGCGAGGAGCGCGGCGGGGTCGGGGACTCCCGGCCACACCTCGGCGTCGGCCGCGAGGGGGTACCCAGTTTTCGGGTCGCCGTCGGTCGGCGCGATCAGTCCCACGTTCTCACTCACAGCTGATGGCCCGCCACTCTCCGTCGAACATTTCCGATCTCGACCAGCTTAGCAACAAAAGCTCTGTTCTGTAGCTGACATATGTATCGAGTTAGCTAACCGCAACCTTGGTTAGAGATAACGTAACTCAATACGCTACGGTTCAGAACGTGACTGAGGGAGCTGTGATCGAGGACCGGGCCGTTTCGTTGTGCGGGTTTCGCCAGTGCCGGGCGCCGTTGCCGCCACCGGGGCCGCGCGGAGGCCGGCCGTTCGAGTTCTGTCCCGATCGGCGCTGGCCCGGGGACCGCACGTGCAAGCAGCTCGCCGCGGCGGACCAGGCGCTGCGGGAGGCGCTGGGTGACTCGGCGCCGCACACGGGGCTGACGGAGGCGGCCGGCGAGTTCGTCCGGGCCGCCGCGGAGCTGGGCGAGCCGCTGCAGACGCTGCGCAACGCACTCGACAGCGTCGCCGCGCGCGCCCAGGACGAGGTCACCGCCGCGCTCGCCCGCGCCGAAACCGCGGAAGCCCGCGCCGTCGAGGCCGACGGGCTGCGTCAGGCGGCGGACGCCCGCGCCACCGGAGCCGAAGAAGCCAAGGCCGCCGCGCAGACCCACGCCCGGGAGCAGGAAGAACGCGCCGACGCCGCGGCGGAGACTGCCGCGGCCGCCGTGACGGCTCGCAAAACCGCCGAGCTGGCCTGCGCCCGCGCCGAAGCCACCGCGACCGCCGCCACGGAACGGGCCGAGCAGGCGACCGCCGACGCCCGCACCGAACGCACGCGCGCCGACACCATGGCCGCGGACCTCGCCCAGCGCTCACAAGAGCTCGCCGTCCGCACCACCGAACGCGACGCCGCCCTCGGCACCCTCGCCGAGGCGCGCGCCCAGCTCGACGACGCCCGCGAGGCCCTCCTGGCCGCCGACGAAACCCGCGAGGCGCTCACCGCTCAGCTCACCACCGTCCGCACGCGCGCCGACGACGTGAACAGCCGCCTCCAGGCGACGCTGACCGACCACCACACGGCCACGACCGCCGCCGCCGAGGCCCGCACCGAGCACCACCGCCAGACGGCCGTCCTCTCCACCCGCCTCGACGAAACCGCGTCCCGGCTGGCCCGCGAGGCCGAGGCTCACACCGCCTTGCGGGCGCGGCTGTCGCGGGTCCACCGGCTCGCCCTGACCGACCCCGCCGAGGGCACCGACCTGCGCGCCGCGCTGCTGGCGGAGCTGCTGGACGTCCCCGGTGAGCCGCCGCGGGCCTGACCTCGAAGTTTTCACCGGTACCACGTCCGTCCTTGTGACCATGCCCGCGTGAGCGGGACATTGGCCGAACCGGACACGGGGAAGGAGAACGTGATGACCGGGCAAGCACCGCAAGTAACAGCGGATCCGACGTTCTACCGCAGCCCCGGCGACGCGGTGGCGGCCCCGCCGGAGACGCTCGCGTACGTCGTGGCGTTCGACCGGACGGGCCGCACCCCGGACGCCCTGGCCACGGTCGACGTCGATCCCGGGTCGGACAGCTACGGCAGCGTCGTCGGCTGGTCGGAGCTGCCGACCACCGGGGACGAGCTGCACCACTTCGGGTGGAACGCGTGCAGCAGCGCGTTCGCGCACAAGGGGCACGAGACGAACGGGCTGCGCCGGCGGTTCCTGCTGCTGCCCGGGCTGCGCTCGTCCAACATCCACGTCTTCGACACCGAGCCCGACCCGCGCCGTCCCGCGCTGCACAAGACGGTGACCGCGGCGGAGCTCGCCGAGAAGGCCGGGTACTCCCGCCCGCACACCTCGCACTGCGGGCCGGACGGCGTCTACCTGTCGTGCCTGGGCGCCGGGGACGGTTCCGGTGGGCCGGGCGGGATCGCGCTGCTCGACCACGACACGTTCGAAGTGCTCCGCGCGTGGGAGACGGACCGGGGCCCGCAATACCTCGCCTACGACGCGTGGTGGCACCTCAACCGCAACACCCTGATCAGCAGCGAGTGGGGCACGCCCGCGATGATCGAGGACGGGATCAACCCGGAGCTGTTGCTGGGGAACAAGTACGGGCACGCGCTGCACTTCTGGGACCTGGCCGAGGGCCGCCACCTCCAGAGCGTCGACCTGGGTGAGCAGCACCAGATGGTGCTCGAGCTGCGCCCGGCGCACGACCCGGAGGCCACGTGGGGGTTCGTCGGGGTCGTGGTGTCCACTGAGGACTTGTCGGCGTCGGTGTGGCGCTGGCACCGCGACGGCGGCACGTGGACGGCGGACAAGGTGATCACCGTGCCGGCCGAGCCCGCCGACGCCGCGGATCTGCCGCCGGCGTTGAAGCCGTTCGGTGCCGTACCGCCGTTGATCACCGACATCGCGCTCACGGTGGACGACCGGTTCCTGTACGTGTCCTGCTGGGGCACCGGGGAGTTCAAGCAGTTCGACGTCAGCGACCCGGCGCACCCGCGGGAGACCGGTTCGGTGCGGCTCGGGGGCATCACCGGCCGGGTGCCGCATCCGGCCGCGCCGTCGCTGCGGCTCTCGGGTGGCCCGCAGATGGTCGAGGTGAGCCGCGACGGCCGCCGGATCTACCTCACCAACTCCCTCTACGGCTCGTGGGACGACCAGTTCTACCCGGACGGCGTCGGGGCGTGGCTGGCGAAGCTCGAGACCGATCCCGACGCGGGTGGCGGCCTGCGCGTCGACGGGAAGTGCTTCCTGCACGGCGACGACTTCCGGGGCCTGCGCCCGCACCAGATCCGGTTGGAGGGCGGCGACGCTTCGTCGGACTCGTACTGCTTCACCTGACGGGTCAGCCGATCTCGGCGAAGGGCGTCTCGCAGAGGCTGCAGGTGATCGGGCCCAGTTCCAGCACGGACCGGGCCGCGCGGACCCGGCGTGGTGGCTCGCAGCCGCACACGGCGGCGACGTAGTTCGGGCCGCCGCGGTGCGCGCCGCGCCCGTCGACGGGCGCGATCACCACCCGGACCGGCGCGGCGGTGACGAGCTCGGGCGAGTCCGGGTCCTCCGGCTGCGGGCCGGGGGCCTGGGCTCGCAGCGCGACCTCGTGCTCGGTGTGCCGCCACACCGTGAGAGCCCGTTCCAGCACCCGCAGGTGCTCGGCGTAGGAGTCGATCGTCGCGGGCAGGGCGGTCGTGGCGGACCAGCCGATGCGGTCGGCCTGCTCGGCCCGGACGCCGAGCTCGCGGGCGAGCGCCGCGAAGCGTTTGTTGTGGTAGCGCCCGTCGCTGACGTCGACGATGTCCCGCGTGGCGGCGAGCCCGTGGGCGGCTTCGTGCAACGTGGTGGCGAGCAGCTCGGCCGCGGGGCGGCGCAGGCCTTCGGCGCCGAGGAAGAACTCGGCGCGCGGTTCGACGCCGTCGCCGACGTGCCAGCGCGAGCGGGCGAAGTGGCCGTGGATCTCGGTGGTGGTCCCCATCGTGCCGGACGCGAGCACGAGGATCGCTTCGGGCACGTCGGGGTGCCGTCGGCGGATCTCGGCCCACAGCTGTTCCATCGCGTGCATCACCCGGGTCGTCGGGCCGAAGGCGGTGTCCACGCGGTCGATCTTCCCGCTTAAGCGGTAATCCGGCTCACCGGGCCACGGCGGCCGCGGTGCCCGGGGTGTGCTGGTGCGGTCCCCCGGGCGCCACGGGCGTCAGCGCAGGTGCGAGATGACCTCGGCGAACGCGGCCATGTGCGGTTCGAGCACGCTGATGTAGGTGACGCCGTAGGTCTCGCGGTAGCGCTGCAGCCGTTCGGCGAGCTCGCGCGGCGAACCGACCAGGACGCCGGGGACCTGGCTGAGCTCGTCGTCGCCGAGGCCGCTGGCCTGGCGCACGATCGAGAGGTCCACCTGGTCCGCGCTCGCCCCGACGGCGGCGACGAACAGGTTGAGTTCGATCTCGCCGATCCGGTCTCCGGCGGCGTCGCGCAGTGTTTGCACGCGCCCGGCGAACGCATCGTCCGGGGCGGTGTCCGGGCTGATGCCGGCCATGATCGAGAAGCTGAAGATGTCGGCTTCGCGCGCGGCGAACCGGATCATGCGATCGCCGGCGCCCGACAGCATGATCGGCGGCTCGGGCTTGTCGGCCTCGGCCGCGAGCAGGTCCCGCGTGGCCTGCAGCGTCTCGGCGAGCTTGCGGATGCGTTCACCGCCGCTGCCCATGTCCCGGCCGACGGCCGCGAACTCGTTCGGCGCGTACCCGGTGCCCAGCCCGAGCTCGAAGCGGCCGTCGGTGAGCCGGTGCACGTCGGCGACGTCGCGGGCGAGGTAGGCGGGGCTGAGGACACCGGCGTTGAGCACGTACGTGCCGAGCCGCAGGGAGGTGACGTCGGCGGCGGCGACCAGCGCCGGGAACGGCGAGGCCATGCCGAGGTGGTCGGGCACCTGCAGCACGTCGTAGCCGAGGTCCTCGGCCTGGCGCGCGCGGTCGCGCCACGAGGCGCGGGACCCGACGCTGAGCAGGGAAACCCCGAAGCGGAACGGAAAATCGGTCATCACGAATCCTTCGGTGTGGCGAACGGAGGGCCTCCACTCACACGGATGCGGCGTCGCACCCGTTCACCTTCATGATCCACATCACCCGATCCCGTGAGCGGAGGTGGGTGATCGCTCGCAGCGAACCGGCCACGCCGTGAGCGAACGACGGCCCCGCGGAACCGCCGCAGCTCCTACGTTCGGTGCGGTCAGGGATCACGAGACAGGCAGGAGGCGACGATGACGCTGACGGCGGTGCCCGAGTTGCACGCGGGCGGGCAGCAGGGGAACGAATCGGTGTACGAGCAGTTGTTGCGGGACCGCATCGTGTTCCTCGGCAGCGAGGTGAACGACGAGGTGGCGAACCGCATCACGGCGCAGCTGTTGCTGCTGGCGGCCGACGACGCCGAGCGCGACATCACGTTCTACATCAACTCGCCGGGGGGTTCGGTGACGGCGGGGATGGCGATCTACGACACGATGCAGCTGGTGAAGCCGGACGTCGCCACGTGGGGGCTGGGGTTCGTGGCGTCGATGGGGCAGTTCCTGCTGTCCTCGGGCACACCGGGCAAGCGGCACCTGCTGCCGAACGCCCGGGTCGTGATGCACCAGCCCTCGGCGGGGATCTCGGGGGCGGCGAGCGACATCGCGATCCAGGCCGAGGTGTTCGGGAAGATGAAGCGCCGCATCGCGGAACTCACGGCGGCCCAGACCGGGCAGCCGGTCGAGCGCATCACCGCCGACGCCGATCGCGACCGCTGGTTCGACGCCGACGAGGCGCTCGCCTACGGGTTCGTGGACCACATCGCCGGTGCCGAGCGCGCGGTGACGGCCTGACCGGCCGGCCCGCGGTGTGGACTCTGTGCTCGGTCGCGACGATTTCGTCGCGGCTGAGCACGGAAGCCAGGTGATCGGTGGCGGGTCTTGGTGTGGCGCCCGGTTCCTTTGCCCGGTGACCGGGGTCTACCTCGTCGAACCGTGCGGATCGACGCAGTGGCGGTCCGCGGTGAAGCGAGGGAGCTGGTCGCCGTGAGGATTCCCGCCGTCATGCGGGCTGTGCAGCAGACGTCGTTGCTCGGCCCGAGCGACGCCCGCCTGATCACCGACGCGCCGGTGCCGACCCCGGGGCGGGGTGAGGTGCTGGTCCGGGTCACCGTCGCCGGAGTCAACTTCGCGGACGTGTCGAAGGCGTGCGGGGTGTTCCGGGGTGGCCCGCGCCCGCCGTACGTGGCGGGGTTCGAGGCCGCCGGCGAGGTCGTGGCGCTGGGTGAGGCGGTGACCGGTCCGGCACCGGGGACGCTGGTCGTCGGCGTCGGGGACGGGGCGTTCGCCGAGTACGTGGTCCTGCCCGCGGCCGGGGCGATGCCCGTGCCGGCGGGGTGGACGGCCGAGCAGGCGCTGGGCCTGGTGGTGAACTGGCCGGCGGCGCTGGCCGCGCTCAGGCCCCTGGGTGGCCTCGCCGCCGGGGAGACCGTGCTGATCCACGCCGCGGCGGGCGCGACCGGCCAGGCCGCGGTGGTGCTGGCCAAGCACTACGGCGCGACGGTCGTCGCCACCGCGTCACCGGGCAAGCACGAGGCGGTGCGGGCGCTGGGCGCCGACCACGTCCTGGACTCCCGCGACGGCGACCTCGCGGCCGGGGTGCTGCGGCTGACCGGGGGTGCCGGTGCCGATCTGGTGCTCGAGTCGGCGGGTGGTGCCACGTTCGCCGCGAGCCTGGCCGCGGCGAAGCGGGTCACGGGCCGGGTCGTCGTCTTCGGCTTGGCGGGCGGGGAAGCCGCGATCACCAACTGGCAGCTGGTGTACGAGCACCAGGTCCACCTCGTCGGCCTCAACCTCGGCGTGCTGATGCGGGCCGCGCCGCGGATGTTCGGCGAGGTGCTGGGTGAGCTGTCCGCTCTTGTCGCGGCGGGTGTCCTGGCTCCCGTCCGCCCTGCCGTGTACGACCTGGCCGACGGTCCGAAGGCGCTCGCGGAGCTGGCGGCCCGGGCGACCGTCGGCAAACTGGCGTTGCGGCCCTGACCTGGGTTTCGATTCCTTCGCACCGCTGCCCCGGTCGTTCTGGGTGGGGGCCCCGACCGGCGGGGCCGCGAACCGAGGAGCAGCGCATGGTGAACGAGCGATCCACGAGGGGGCACCACTCGGATGCGCCCGGAGCCGGCCGGGCGCGGCCTAGGCTCGCGGCATGACGGCGCGGGTGCGGGAGGCGGCGGAGGCGGACCGGTTCGCCGCCGAGACCGAGCGGTTCCGCCGGGAGCTGGTGGCGCACTGCTACCGCATGGTCGGCTCGGCGCACGATGCCGAGGACCTGGTGCAGGAGACGTATCTGCGAGCGTGGCGGGCCTACGGCGGGTTCGAAGGCCGCGCGTCGGTCCGGTCGTGGCTGTACAAGATCGCGACCAACGTGTGTCTGAGCGCCGTGCGGCCGCGCCGGATGCGGGTGCTGCCCTCGGGCCTGACCGGGCCGCGAGCCGCGCCCGATCGCCCGCCGCGCCAGGTGGCACCGGATGAGGTCGCGTGGCTGGAACCGATGCCCGACACCCGGCCACCCGGTGACGATCCGGCGACCGCGGTGATCGCGCGCGAGTCGCTGCGGCTGGCGCTGGTCGCGAGCCTGCAGCACTTGCCCGCGCGCCAGCGCGCGATCCTCCTCCTGCGCGAGGTGCTGGCGTTCAGCGCGGCCGAGACCGCGCAGATCCTCGGCACCACCACGGCAGCGGTGAAGAGCGGGCTGCAGCGCGCCCGGGCCCGGCTGGCCGAGCTGGAGCCCGAACCCGAGGAGCTGCTCGAACCGGCCGACGCGCGGGCCCGCGCGCTGTTGGAGGGGTACCTGGAGGCTTTCGGGCGCTCCGACGTGAGTCTGCTCGAACACGTGCTGCGCGCGGACGCCACGCTGGAGGCGACGCCGTTCCGCGACTGGCAGGCGGGCCGGGTGAACTGCCTGCGCATGCTCGACGCGTACGTGCTCGGTGCGCCGGGCGACTGGCGGATGCTCCCCACCACCGCCAACGGTCAGCCCGCGGCCGTGGCGTACCACCGCGATCCCGGTGGTGTATTGCGGGCGCACGACGTCGTGGTGCTGGCCGCCACGGTCACCGGCATCTCACGCGTGGTCGCGTTCCACGATCCGGCGCTGTTCGCCCTGTTCGGGTTCCCGGACGTGCTCCCCGGCTGAGCCGGACCGTCACGCGGGCACGCGGGTGCGGTACTGCTGGGGGCTGCGGCCGTATTGGCGTTTGAACGCGGCGCTGAGCGCGAACGCGCTGCCGTAGCCGACCCGGTGGGCGATGGCGCCGATGGTGGCGTCGGGGTGTCTGCGCAGCAGGTCGGCGGCCAGGGCGAGGCGGAAGGCGGCGAGGTAGGCCATCGGCGGTTCCCCGACGGCGCTGGTGAAGCGGCGGGCCAGCGCGGCGCGCGAGACGCCGGTTTCGCCGGCGAGCCCGGCGACCGTCCAGGGGTGGGCGGGCCGGTCCTGCAGCAGCCGCAGGGCGCGACCGGCGACGGGGTCGTCATGCGCGCGGTACCAGGCCGGTGTGGCTGAGCCGGGGCGGGCGAACCAGGTGCGCAGCACGGCGATGAGCAGCAGGTCCAACAGCCGGTCGAGCACCGCGGCCTGGCCGGGCACGTCCTTGCCGATCTCGTCGGCCAGCAACGGCACGAGGGGGCTGTCCCAGTCGGCCGCGCGCACGACGAGCACCTGCGGCAGTGCGGTGAGCAGCCGTTTCGACACTTCGCCGACGTGGGGGTAGGTGCCGGTGAGCAGCACCGAAGAGCCGCCGGTGTCACCGGTGTCGCTGCCCCAGGTGCGGACGCCGGTGTCGACGAGGTCGGTGAGGTGCTCGCCGCCGGGGGTGCGGCATTCCTGGCCGGGCAGGATCACCGCCTGCGGCGGGGTGGCCGGGTCGTCGGCGAACAGGTACGGGTCGGGGCCGCGGACGATGGCGACGTCGCCCTCGCCGAGATGGGTGGCGTCGCCGCCGTCGGGCACGACCCAGGCGTCGCCGGTGACGACGGCGACGAGCGTCAGCGGTGCTTCGTCCTCGATGCGCAGCGACCACGGCGGGTTCAGCACCGAGCGCAGGAGGAACGCGCCGTGCGCGCGGGGGCCGTCGAGGAGAGCCGCGAGCGGATCCATGGCGTGAGTGTAGACGCTGACGCATGGCATCGAGCTGATGAACGATGGAGCGTCTCACCGGTTCGGGCTTCACTGACACTCATGACGAAAACGACTCTGGTTCTGGGCGGTACGGGCAAGACGGGGCGCCGGGTGACGCAGCGGCTGGCTGCGCGCGGCGTCGAGGTGCGGGCGGTGTCGCGGGGCAGCGAGCCGCGGTTCGACTGGGCGGACGAGACGACGTGGGCGCCGGTGCTCGAGGGCGTCTCCGCGGTTTACGTGACCTTCTACCCGGATCTGGTGGTGCCGTGGGCGGCGCCGGTGATCCGGGAGTTCTGCGCACGGGCGGTGACGGCGGGGGCCGAGCGGATCGTGCTGCTGTCAGGCCGTGGCGAGGAGGACGCGGCCGTGAGCGAGGGGGTGGTGCGCGAGTCGGGTGCGGCGTGGACGGTGCTGCGGGCGAGCTGGTTCTTCCAGAACTTCAGCGAGCACTTCTTCCTCGAACCGGTGCTGGCGGGTGAGATCGCGCTGCCGGCCGGCGCGGTGACCGAGCCGTTCGTGGACGCCGGCGACGTCGCCGACATCGCGGCCGAGGCCCTCACCACCGGTTCGCTGGACGGGCAGACGCTGGAGCTGACCAGCCCGCGCCTGCTGACCTTCGCTGACGTCGCCGCGGAAATCTCGGCCGCGACGGGGCGGGATGTCCGCTATCGTCCGGTTTCGCCGGACGAGTTCGTGCGGCTCGCGGCCGAGGGCGGGGTGCCGGCCGACGAGGCGCGGGTGCTGGTGGAGCTGTTCGCGCGGGTGCTGGACGGGCGCAACTCCCACGTCACCGGTGACGTGGAGCGGGTGCTGGGGCGCCCGGCCCGCGATTTCGGCGACTACGCGCGGGCGAGCGCGGCGGCCGGTGTGTGGACGCGGTGAGGGAACCCCTCAGGGGAAGGGAGCACGGGATGTCCACAGTGGCCGGAGTGGTGCTGGTGGTGGCGATCGTCGCGGCCGGGCTGATCGCGGGGTTGTTCTACTCCTACGCGGTGTCGGTGATGCCCGGTCTGGCGCGTGCGGACGACCACACGTTCGTGACGGCGATGCGCCAGATCAACATCGCGATCGTCAACGGCTGGTTCCTGCTGACGTTCCTGGGCGCGCCGCTGCTGGCCGCGGCCGCGGTGGTGCTGGACCTGGTGGCCGGCGGGCGCCGGGCGCTGCCGTGGCTGATCGCCGGGTGCGCGCTGCTGCTGGCGATGATCCTGATCTCGGCGGCGAAGAACATCCCGATGAACAACGCGCTGGAACGGGGCACGGCGGGTTTGGCCGAGCTGCGGGCACGGTTCGAGACGAGCTGGGTGCGCTGGAACCTGCTGCGCGCGTTCGTGTCGACGGGCGGGTTCGCGTGCCTGCTCGCCGGGTGGCTGGTGCGGGGAACCGGCTGAGGTGGGCCGGTTCCCCGCGGGCGGTCAGTCCGCGAGCCGGAAGTACAGGTCGGTCTCCCAGCGGGTGGCGTCGGGTTCGACGCGCGGGTCGGTGCGGTAGACCTCGAGCCGGCCGCTCCAGTGCTCGCCGTCGGCGGCCTGCCGGCGGTCCCAGCGCACGCCTTCGCTCGCGCCCCACTCGAGTAGCGCGGCGGTGGCGGCGACGAGGCCGTCCGGCGCGCCGTGGTGGGTGGCCTTGACGTACTTCCCGCCCGGGACGACGGCGGTGAAGTACTCCTCGCCGAGCTCCACCGGCTCGGTCACGGGCACGCCGGCTTCGACGGTCAGGCTCGTCATGCCGGGGCCGATGACGAGGTAGCGGAAGAACGGTGCTCCGGTGGGTTCGACGCCGCGTTCGGCCAGCGCCGCGACGAGCGTGGCGATGCGGTGGGCGACCTCGCGCAGCCCGTCCATTCCGACGGTCGCGCAGTAGCCGACGTAGGTCTGGTCTTCGCGGTCCACCACGGACGGCATGGGACTTCTCCTCGGGTCGGAACTGATGGCTGTGGATCAGAGCATCGGGCGGACTTCGATGGTGCCGTAGGCGGCGGCGGGGTGGCGGGCGGCGATGTCGACGGCTTCGTCGAGGTCGCCGCATTCGATCACGGCGTAGCCGCCGATCTGTTCCTTGCTCTCGGCGAACGGGCCGTCGGACAGCAGCACGTCGCCGCCGCGGACGCGGACGGTGGTGGCGGTGGCGGGCGGGTGCAGGCCGCCACCGCCGACGAGGATGCCGCGGGCGAGCAGGTCGTCGGACCAGCCGCCGCAGCCGGCGATCTTCTGTTCCTCGGTGGGTTCTTCCCCGGCGATCATCAGCAGGTAGCGCATCAGCGGGTCTCCTGGTTCTGCGTGAGGACTTCGGTGAGACGGGCGGCGAACGGGACGGGCTCGGTCGCGAACCCGCCGTGGTCGCCCGGGAACTCGACGAGGACCTGACCCAGCGCGTCGGCGAGCGCGAGCCCGGCGGTGTGGGCGGGGGTGCCGGCCGAGGTCGTGCCGACGCCGACGACGATGCGGGTGCCGGCGGCGCGCAGGGCGTCGAGGTCGGGTTCCCAGGCACCGACGGCGGCCATGAGGTGGCCGAAGAAGAACCCGAAGTTGGCGTGCATCCGCTTGCCCTGTTCCAGCTCTTCGGGTGTCGGGTGCTGCGGGGGCGGCGGCGGGGTGAAGCCGGACGCGCTGAAGAACGCGCCCAGTGCCGCCTCGACCCCCTGCTCGCGGTAGAGCGCCGGGATGTCGGGGAAGTCGGCCAGCAGTTCACCCAGGTACCGGCTGATCGGCGCTTCGTGGGCGACGAGTGTGGCCACTTCGCCGGGGTAGCGCTGCGTGTGTTCGAGCATGGTGACGGCGCCGCCGCTGCTGGCGAACGCCGACGCGGGCCCGCCACCGAGTTCGGTGAGCAGGCGGTGGACGTCCTCGGCGTGCTCGCCGACCAGGTCGGGGCCGGGTTCGCCGGTGATGGGGCTGCGGGAGATGCCGCGCGGGTCGAAGGTGACGACGGTGTGGCGGGCGGTCAGCTGCGGGCGCAGCGCGGTGAACACCGTGGCGTCGGCGGGCCCGCCGGGCACGAGTAGCAGCACGGGGCCGCTGCCGTCGACGTCGTAGGTGAGCTCGGCGCCGGGTACGCGCAGGGTTTGGGTGATCATCGCGGCCCTTCCGGTTCGCGGGTCGGTTCGTCCAGCCGACGAACGGGCTCGGCCGGGACAGACACTCCGGCGACGGTTTTTTCGGCTACTTCGGCGAGCCGGCGGCGCAGGTAACTGCGTTCGGCGTCGGTGCGGGCGAGGGCGACCGCAGCGGTGTAGGCGGCGTGGGCTTCGGCGGCGCGGCCGAGGCGGCGCAGGAAGTCGGCGCGGGTGGCGGGCAGGAGGTGGTAGCCGGCGAGGCTGCCGCGGGCGGTGAGCTCGTCGGCGAGTGCGAGGCCGGCTTCGGCGCCGAAGGCCATGCCGACGGCGACGGCGTGGTTGAGCTCCACCACGGGGGTCGGCAGGTGGCGGCGCAGTTCGCGGTAGAGGCCGGCGATCTGGGCCCAGTCGGTGTCGGCGGCCCGGGCCGCGCCGGCGTGGCAGGCGGCGATGGCGGCCTGCACCTGGTACGGGCCCGGGGTGCGGCGGCGCAACGCGGATTCCAGCAGCGCCGTGCCTTCGCTGATCGCCTCGGCGTCCCAGCGGCCGCGGTCTTGTTCCTCGAGCGGCACCAGTTCGCCGGTGGCGCCGACGCGGGTGGCACGGCGGGCGTGCTGCAGGAGCATGAGGGCCAGCAGGCCGGTGGCTTCGGGTTCGTCGGGCATCAGGCGGGCGAGCACGCGGGCGAGGCGCAGCGCTTCGGCGGCGAGGTCGGGACGCTGCAGGTCGGGTCCGGCGCTGGCGGTGTAGCCCTCGTTGAACAGCAGGTACAGCACGCCGAGCACGGCGGCGGTGCGTTCGGGCAGCAGGTGCGCGGGTGGGACGCGGTAGGGGATGCCCGCGGTGCGGATCTTGCGCTTCACCCGCACGAGCCGCTGGGACATGGTGGCCTCGGGAACGAGGAACGCGCGGGCGATCTCGGCGGTGGTGAGCCCGGCCAGGGTCCGCAGCGCGAGCGCGACCTGCGCTTCGACGGCGAGCGCCGGGTGGCAGCAGGTGAAGATCAGCCGCAGCCGGTCGTCGGTCACGCCGCTGTCGTCGGGTTCGGCGAAGGTCGGCTCTTCGGGAACGTTCATGCGGGCGGCCTCCCGGAGCTTGCCCGCTCCGACGGCGTCGCGGCGGAGCCGGTCGACGGCGCGGTGGCGGGCGGCGGTGGTGAGCCAGGCTCCGGGGCGGGTGGGGACGCCGTCGCGCGGCCAGGTGCGCACGGCGAGGGCGAAGGCGTCCTGGGCGCACTCTTCGGCGAGGTCCCAGTCGCCGGTGACCCGGATGAGGGTGGCCACGACGAGTGACCACTCCTCCCGGAACGCCCGGGCGACCGCGGCGTCGACGTCGGTGTGCCTCTCGTCCACCCCAGCTCCCTCCGGTTGCCGGCTCGTACCCGCTCGACGAACGGCGTCCGGCGAAACCGACATCCGGCTCGAACCTAAACCGGGGGACCGACAGTCTCCAGCGGATCGGCTTCAGCGGCGTTCGACGAGCTGTTCCACCCCGTCGAGGATGCGGGCCAGGCCGAAGCGGAAGTGGTGCTCGGGGTCGGAGGCCGCGTTGTGGGCTTCGCCGGCGGCGGAGCCGACGCGGCTGGCGCGCGGGAAGTTCGCGGCGTCGGCGCCGGGGATCTCGCCGAGGACGGGGGCGCTGCGGGCCCACCACTCGGCGTCGGTGAGTCCGCTGCGGCGCACGAGCCGCACGGCGTCGACCGACCCGCGGGCGGCGCCGTGCACGAACCCGGTCACGAGGGTGACCACGGCGTCGAGTTCGAGGTCGTCCAGGTCCAGCCCGTCGAGGGCGGTGAGCTCGCGTTCGTACTTGGCGAAGGTGTTCGGCCCGAGCGGCGGGCGGCCGGCGGTGATCTGCAGCAGCCACGGGTGCCGGTGGTAGAGCCGCCACTGGTCTTCGGCCACGGCGGTGATCGCGTCGCGCCAGCCGGTGGCGGGCAGCTCGGCGTCGAGCTCGCCGTGCGCGGTGTCGAGCATGAGGTCGATGAGCTCCGCGCGGCCGGGCACGTAGGTGTAGATCGACATCGGGGCGACACCGAGCTCGTCGGCGACGCGGCGCATCGTCACCGCGTCGAGGCCGTCGTGGTCGGCCAGGCGCATCGCGGTGGCGACCACCTCACCCACGGTGAGCTTGGGTTTCGGGCCGCGCCGGGGCGGTCCGGGCACTCCCCACAGCAGCTCGATCGTGCGCCGCGGATCGCCGCCGCCGGTGTACTCCGTACTCATCCCCGTATTCTGCCCCGTACTTCGCCGTACGTAGTACAGAGTTTTGCTATCATCTCAGTACGGCGTACGAAGAAGGGGACTTCGATGATCAGGGCGACGGGCCTGCACAAGCGGTTCGGCGAGAGCCCGCGCGGGTGCGGGAGGTGATCGGGCTCGTCGGGCAGCAGGCGGCGGTGGACGAGCTGGTGCTGGGGCGGGCGAGCCTGGTGCTGTTCGGCCGGCTGCATCGCCTCGACGCCCGGGCGGCCCGCCGCCGCGCCGACGAGCTGCTGGAGTGGTTCGGCTTCGCGGCTACGGTGGGAGCGTTCGGCTTGCTGCTCCTGCCGCGGGCGGCGCTGGTGTGGCTGGGGATCGTGCTGGGGCTCCTGGCGTCGGTGACGGCCGCGCAGGCGCTGGAGTCCTCTCCAGCGCGTTCGTGGCGACGAGTGCGATGCCGGGGTGGCTGGGTGCGGTCGCGGAGTGGAATCCGCTGTCGTCGACGGTGACGGCGGCGCGGGGGCTGTTCGGGAATCCGGCGGGGACGGGGGAGTCGTGGGTGGTGCAGCACGCGGTGCCGATGGCCGTGGCGTGGCCGGTGGTGCTGCTCGCGGTGCTGGTTCCGGTGGCGGTGCGCCGGTACGGGAGGGCGGGCCGCTGAGCGCCGTGCTCGTCGAACCCGGGTCCGTGGTGGTCTGGTGCCCGGACGGTTCCGCGCCCGCGGTGGCGGGCGCGGCCGGGACAGTGGAGGTCGTGCTGCCCGAAGGGCTGCGCACGGTGCCGGCGGTGCGGGTGCCGGTCGCCGAGGCGTCCGTGCGTCTGCGGGACCTGCCGGGTGCGTCCGCGCGGTTCTGGGCGCTCGCCGCGGAGGCGGGTGCACGGCTGGCCGAGGCGGGGTGGACCGGACCGCTGGAGCCGGACGAGGAACGGTGGTTGCGCCGCCTCGCCGAGGCGATGCCCCCGCACGCGCACGCCGCCCCGCTCCCCGGCGACCCGTCCCGGCTGTCCGAACCGTTCCCGCTGCTGCTGCGGTTCCTGCGCGACGTCGCGGGCCTGGCGGCACGCGTGTCGCTGCGCATCGAACCCGTCGACCTCGACGACGGCCGGTTCCGCGCGGTCGTCCAGGTCCACGGCGAAACGCTGTCCGACGCCGCCGACGTGTGGCACTCGGGTGATCAGGCGACCCGGCACGAAGTACTGCTCGTGCTGCGCCGCTGCGCCGAGGTGTGGCCGTCGCTCACGCCGCTGCTGGCCGCGCCCGTTCCGGCGGAGGTCCCGCTGGGCGACGAGGAACTGGGCGAACTGCTCGGCGGCGCGGCGGACCGGCTGGCCGGCCTGGGTGTGGCGGTGCACTGGCCCGCGGCCTTGACCCGGCTGACCGCGCGTGCGGTCGTGCACGCCCCGGACGTGCCCGAGGACGTGCGCGGGTTCTTCGGCGGCGGGCCCGCGCTGGGTCTCGACTGGCAGCTCGCGCTCGGCACCTCGACCTTGTCCGCGGCCGAGCTCGACGCGCTGGCCGAAGCGCGGCGCCCGGTCGTGCGGCTGCGTGAGGGCTGGGTGCTGCTGGATCCGGCGTCGGCGGCGCGGGCCCGCGACCGTGCGTTGAAGCCGCTGACCCCGCTCGACGCGCTGAGCGCGGTCCTGGTCGGGACGACCGAAGTGGACGGTGCCGAGGTCGAGGTGATCACCTCCGGCTGGCTCGCGTCGCTGCGTGAGCGGCTCACCCGGCTGCCCGACGCGGTCGAACCACCGGCCGGGCTGGCGGCGACGCTGCGGGACTACCAGCTGCGCGGCCTGCGCTGGCTCGACACCGTGACCTCACTGGGGCTGGGCGGGTGCCTGGCCGACGACATGGGCCTGGGCAAGACGCTCACCCTGATCGCGCTGCACCTGCACCGCGCGAGTGGCCCGACGCTGGTGGTCTGCCCGGCGTCGCTGCTGGGCACGTGGGAGGCGGAGATCCGCCGTTTCGCGCCGGGCGTACCCGTCCGGCGGTTCCACGGGGGCGCCCGCTCGCTCGAGGACCTCGGCGGGTTCGTCCTCACCACGTACGGCACGCTGCGCGCCGACCCGGCGCCGCTGGCCGCGCTGAGGTGGGACCTGGTGGTGGCCGACGAAGCGCAGCACGTGAAGAACCACCGCTCGGAGACGGCGAAAGCACTGCGCACGCTGCGATCGGCGGCGCGGGTGGCGCTGACCGGCACGCCGGTGGAGAACTCGCTCTCGGAGCTGTGGGCGATCCTGGACTGGACCACACCCGGCCTGCTCGGATCCCTCACGGAGTTCCGCGCGCGGTGGGCCAAGCGCGTCGAGGCCGGTGACCCGGACGCGGCCGAACGGTTCGCGTGGTTGCTGCGGCCGTTCCTGTTGCGGCGGCGCAAATCCGATCCGGGCATCGCGCCGGAGCTGCCGGCCAAGACCGAGACCGACCGGCCCGTGGCGCTCACGACCGAGCAGGCCGCGCTGTACGAGGCGGCGGTGCGCGAGCTGCTGGCGGAGGTGGGCGCGAGCGACGGGATGGCCCGGCGGGGGCGGATCGTGAAGCTGCTGACCGCGCTGAAGCAGATCTGCAACCACCCCGCCCACTACCTCGGCGAAGAAGACGCGCCGCTGAGCGGGCGGTCGGGGAAGCTCGAGTTGCTGGATGAGCTGCTCGACACGATCCTCGCCGAGGACGGCGCGGTGCTCGTGTTCACCCAGTACGTGAAGATGGCGCGCCTGCTGCAGCGTCACCTGGACGCGCGCGGCATCGGGGCGCAGCTGCTGCACGGCGGCACCCCGGTCGCGCAGCGCGAAGAACTGGTGCGCCGTTTCCAGGCGGGTGCGGTGCCGGTGTTCCTGCTGTCGCTCAAGGCGGCCGGGACCGGGCTGACGCTCACGCGTGCGGACCACGTCGTGCACTACGACCGGTGGTGGAACCCGGCGGTGGAGGACCAGGCGACCGACCGCGCGTACCGGATCGGGCAGACGCAGCCGGTGCAGGTGCACCGGCTCGTGGCCGAAGGGACGGTGGAGGCCCGGATCGCCGCGCTGCTGCGGGAAAAACGCGCGCTCGCCGACGCCGTGCTGACCGGTGGTGAGGCGGCGCTGACCGAGCTGAGCGACGCGGAGCTGGCCGAGCTGGTGCAGCTGAGGAGGCCGGGATGACGGATCGGGTGCAGGGGTTTCCGCCGTTCCCCACTCGTGCCGGGCGGGGGCCGTTCGCGCGGACGTGGTGGGGGCGGGCGTGGCTGCGCGCGATGGAGGACACCGCGCTGGATCTGCGGCAGCTGCGCCGCGGCCGAGGCTACGCCGTGGCCGGGCTGGTCGGGCCGATCACGGTGAGCCCGGGGCGGTTCGCGGCGCCGGTGGACGACGCCGACGGCGGCCCGTTCCGCACGAGCGTGCACCTGGCGGAACTGTCCACAGCGGACTGGGACCTGCTGCTGCGCCGCGCGGCCGCCCGGGCCGGTCACGTCGCCGCGCTGCTGGACCGGCACCTGCCACCGGAGCTGGCCGACGACGTGCCGCTGCTGCCGGGCATCGGCGACCTCGATCCGGAGTGCGACTGCCCGGGCTTCGAGCTCCCGTGCCGGCACGCGGCCGCGTTGTCGTTCCAGGTGTCGTGGCTGCTGGACGCGGACCCGTTCGTGCTGCTGCTCGCACGCGGCCGCACCGAGGCCGAAGTGCTGGCGGCACTCGGCGGCCGGCCACCCGAAGGCGTGCTCGCCGCCGACGCGTACGCGCGAGTGGTCCCGCCGTTACCGGACCTGGCGGAGTTCCGGCCGGTGCGCCGTTAGGCGTGGGTGCCGCCGTCGATGCGGATCTCGGTGCCGGTGATGAACTCGCCGTCGTCCGACGCCAGCATCGCCACGACACCCGCGACCGACTCGGGCCGCCCGACCGGATTGCCGACGGGTGTCGCGAGGTCGGTGGGCAGGATCGGCAGCAGCTTGCCGAACAGCGCCCAGTCGACGTCCTGCGGCATCCAGGAGCCGGCGTTGTCGGTGATGCCGCTCTTCACGCTGCCCGGGGCGACGCTGACCGCGCGCACTCCCTGCTTGCTGTACTCCAGCGCCAGCGAGTGGGTGAAGGCCTGGATGCCGCCCTTGCTCGCCGCGTACGCCGCCATGTACGGGTGCGCGAACCCCGCCGAGGTCGAGCTGAAGTTGATCACCACGCTCTTCCCCGCGGCGATCAGGGCGGGCAGCGCTTCGCGCGTGACCAGAAACGTGCCGGTGAGGTTCACCGCGACGATCCGGTTCCAGAACTCCAGCGACGTCTCGTGCGTGTGCGAGGCCTGAAGGATGCCGGCGGCGTTGACGAGCACGTCGAGCCCGCCCAGGTGCTCGACGGCCTTCTTCGTGCCCTGCACGACGGATTCCTCGTCGGCGACGTCCATCGCGTAGGTCGTGAGCTCGCCGTCGCCGGCGAGCTCGGCCGTGCCCGCGACGCCCTCTTCGGACACGTCGGTGGCGACCACCCGCGCGCCCTCCTCGAGCAGCCTCAGCGTCGTCGCGCGCCCGATCCCGGATCCGGCGCCCGTCACGAGGATCCGGCGTTCGTGCAAGCGGGTCATCGTCCTCCCTCACTCGGTCCGACGATCACCGTACCGAGTTCACCACTGCCTGCCACGCCTCAGTTTCGCCAGTTCCGGCGCCGACACGTGCCCGATCCGGTACCGCACGGGGTCTTCGTCCGGAGCGTCCCGGGCCCACAGCGTGTACCGCACGAGCTCCCAGCCCCGCGGATCGATCACCAAGGCCGCGGAGTGCACGCCGTCGCGGCGCGCGTGCCCGGCCAGCCGCGCCACCTCGTCCTCGACGATCAGCCCGGGCCGGGTTTCGCGCGGCAGCACCTCGACGCGTTTGCCGGCCGCGCGCGGCGTGCTGCCGAAGGCGGGCCCTTCCTCGAACGCGAGCACCGTCCAGTGCTGCACCGGAGGGCGCCCGAAGTCGTCGAAGATCCCGCGGAACCCGCCTTCCCACAGGAACCGGTGCATCCCGGCGGGGTCGTGCCAGAGGTAGAAGGGCGAGTACTGGTTGAGCTGCGAGCCGTCGACGCCGCGCTCGCGCACGCCGTAGGCCTTGAGCCCCAGCCCGGGGAACTCGTCCAGCAGCGGTCCGCGCTCGCGCACCCGCCGGTGGATGATCTCCATGTCGTAGCCGGCGGGCAGGGTGATCTCGTAGTGCATCGCGTGCACGGGCGACCTCCGATCGTCGGCTCCACACTAGAGCGGCTGAGCACCAGGACGACCCTGGACCGGGAGGCGGGACATGCGTTACGGGTTCATCGGAGCCGGCGAGATCACGGCGGCGATCGTGACCGGGCTCAGCGACGGTGTCGCCGAGCCGCCGGAGGTGTTCCTGTCGCCGCGAGGCCGGACGGTGGGCCGGGAGCTGGCGCAGCGGTTCCCGAACGTCCGGGTCTGCGCCGGCAACCAGGACGTGCTCGGCAACGCCACCGCGATCGTCCTCGCCGTGCGCCCGGCCGTGGCACGCGAGGTCGTCGGGGAGCTGCGGTTCCGGCCCGGGCACACGGTGCTCAGCGCGCTGGCCGGCATCCCGCTGGCTGCGCTGCGGGAGTGGACCGCGCCCGCGCGGACGGTGGTGCGGACCATTCCACTGCCGCAGGCCGAGCGCCGGCAGAGTCTCACCGCGCTCTACCCCGACGACCCGGTCGCGCGCGAACTCTACGAGCAGGTGGGTGGAGTGGTCGTGCCGGGCGACGAGGCGATGCTGGACGCGTTCAGCGCCGCGACGGCCACGTTCGCCGCCCACCTGGACTACCTGGCCACCATCGCGGGCTGGCTCGCCGAGCACGGTGTCGCACCGGAGCAGGCCGACGGGTTCGTGACCCACGTCTTCGCCCAGCTCGGCCAGTCGCTGGGCACGGATTCGCTCGCCGCGCTGACCGGGAAGCACACGACGCCGGGCGGGATCAACGAACAGCTCAAGACGGACCTGCGGGAGGCGGGCGTGCCCGGCGCCGTGCGCCACGCGCTCGACGGCGTGCTCGCCCGCCTGCGCGGCTAGTTCTCCTTGTTCTCCTTGGTGGCCAGCAAGAATGCCTGCGGCGTCTGGTACGGCGGTTCCGGCTTGCAGACCAGCCGCGCGTCGACCGAGAACCCGGCGTCGGTCAGCAGCCCGCCGACGAAGCCGGGGTCGAGCCGGTAGGCGTCGAGCGAGAGACCGTCGTGGCCGTAGGCGTCCGTGATGTGCCGGACGTCGGTCCCGAGCTGGAACCCCGTGAGCAGCCGGCCGCCGGGCTCCAGCACGCGCGCGAGCTCGGCGACGAGCACCGGCAGCCGCTCCGGCGGGGTGTGGATCAGCGAGTACCACGCCAGCGCACCGGGCAGCGACGCGTCCGCGAGCGGCAGCGCCGCCAGCGACCCGACCTCGAACTCCAGCTCCGGGTACCACTGGCGCGCGACCTCGATCATGCCGGGGGACAGGTCGATCCCGAACGCGTCGAGCCCGTGCGTGGCGAGGTACGCCGTGACCCGGCCCGTGCCGCACCCGAGGTCACCGACCCGCGCGCCCGCGCCGACGAGCTCGGTGAACGTGTCCAGCATCGCCCGTTCCCACGGGCTCTCGGCGAGGGAATCCTTCAGCAGCTCCTGGTAGGAGGCGGCAACGGTGTTGTAAGCGGTCCGGGTGGCGGACACGTGATCTGCATCGGAAGAGGCGGTCATGACCGCCGAACCTAGCGCGGCGCGAGCGCCCGTGTCCGCCGAACGCGCCGGTTAGACCCGCGCGCGGTCGATGATCGCGGAGGTGTCCGTGCCCGCGGGCAACGTGCCGAACGCGAGGCCCCAGTCACCGGCGAACCGCGTGGCGCAGAACGCGTCGGCCACCGCACGGTCACCGTGGCGCACGAGCAGGGATCCCTGCAGCACCAACGCCATCGACTCCACCACGCGCCGCGCCCGGAACTCCAGACCGTCCGGATCGGACAGTTCCTTCTTCAGCCGGTCCACGGCGTCGTCCAGCCGCGCGTCGCCCCCCGAGGCCTGTTCGACCTCGGAGAAGAACGCCGCCACCGACTCGGGCTGGCGAGCCATGGCGCGCAACGCGTCGAGCGCCGCGACGTTGCCCGAACCCTCCCAGATGGACATCAGCGGCGCCTCGCGGTAGAGCCGCGGCATGCCCGACTCCTCGACGTACCCGTTGCCACCGAAGCACTCCAGCGCCTCGGCCGCGTGCACCGGCGCGCGCTTGCACACCCAGTACTTCGTCACGGCCAGGCCGAGCCGGCGGAACGCCTGCTCCTGCGCGTCGCCGGTTCGGTCGCCCGCGGCGGCGAGGCGCAGCGAGACCGTCGCGGCCGCGTCGGACTCCACTACGAGGTCGGCCAGGACGTTCGCCATCAGCGGCTGATCGACCAGCGCCTTGCCGAACGCGTGCCGGTGCGTGGCGTGGTGCACCGCGCGCACCGCCCCGAGCCGCATGCTCGACGCGCTCCCGAGCGCGCAGTCCAGGCGCGTGTTGTTCACCATCTCGATGATCGTGCGCACGCCGCGGCCCTCTTCGCCGACGAGCCAGCCCACCGCGTTCTCGTACTCGATCTCCGACGACGCGTTGGACCGGTTGCCCAGCTTGTCCTTCAGCCGCTGCAACCGGATCGGGTTGCGGGTGCCGTCGGGCAGCACGCGGGGGAGCACGAAGCACGACAGGCCACCGGGCGCCTGCGCGAGGGTGAGGAACAGGTCCGACATCGGGGCGGAGGTGAACCACTTGTGCCCGACGAGCCGGTAGCTGCCGTCACCCGCCGGCGTCGCCGTGGTGGTGTTGGCCCGGACGTCGGACCCGCCCTGCTTCTCCGTCATCGACATGCCCGCGATCAGGCCGCGCTTGGTGCTCGGCTCCCGCAGCCCGAAGTCGTACTCGGTCGCCGCCAGCAGCGGCTCGTACTTTTCGGCGAGCTCCGGAGTGGCCCGCAACGCCGGGATCGCCGCGTAGGTCATCGAAATCGGGCACGTGTGCCCGGCCTCCACCTGACCCCACACGTACAGCTTCGCCGCGCGCGCCGCGTGGGCCCCGGCCCGGCTGTCGCGCCACGGCGCACCCTGCAGCCCGTGCGACACGGCGACGGTCATCAGCTCGTGCCAGTACGGGTGGAACTCCACCTCGTCGATCCGGTGGCCGTAGCGGTCGTGCGTGCGCAGCACCGGCTCGTTCTCGTTGACGATCCGGCCCTGCTCCTGCGCGTGCTCGCTCCCGGCGAGCCGGCCCAGTTCGTGGATCTCCTCGGCCGCCCAGCCCGCGTCCGCGCGGTCCAGCGCCGACAGCAGCGCCGGATCGGCCGCGACGTCGTAGACCAACGGCGGCACCTGGTTCGTCACTTCATGCGTGGTGGACACCGCTACCTCCCAAGGCTCGGACGACGAACGTCCGCAACTCACCGACATCACTCACATCACCACTGGTCAACGGGCCGATCAGGACCTCGGCCGCCGCACCCACGAGCGCCGCCGCGGTCAGCACCGCGTCCTGCGGGGGCAGGGCACCGGCGCGCACACCCGCGGCCACGTGCTCGGCCACCACGTCGCGGAACGCGCGCCGGAACTCGAGCCGCTCCGCGTCGATCAACGCGTCCACCGGCTCGGCCAGCAGCGCGTACGCCAGGCGCGGCGCCTTCAACGCGCGCGCCGCGAACGTCTCGAACACCGCCGCCACGCGCTCGGCCGGTTCACCGGGCTGCGCCGACGCCGCCCGCACCGCCTCGACCTCTCGCGTCACGACCTGCCGGAACACCCGCACGACCAGCTCGGCCTTGGTGGGGAAGTGGCGGTACACCGTGCCCACGGCCACCCCCGCACGCTCGGCGACCGCGGCCACGGAACAGCCGGCGTACCCGTGCTCGGCCAGCTGCTCGACCGCGGCGGCGACGATCGCGTCGCGCAGCGCGTCGAGGCGCTCCTGCACCTTCGGGGTCCGGCGGTACGGCACGTCAAGAAGTGAACCATCGATTCATTACTTCGGTCAACCGTAGCGCCTCACCAGTTCGCGGCCGAGGCGCGCCAGCTCCGTCAGCACCTCAACCGGCCCCAGCACCTCCAGCCGGGCACCCCAGCCGGCGAGCTCCCGCGCGAGGAACTCGACCGTCGGCGCCCCGAGCGAGACCCGCGTCCGGTCCCCGTCTTCGCCCGCCACCTGGTACAGCCGCCCGAACTGCCGCCGAAGCCAGGGGAGCAGCGCGGGCTCCGCCAGCACCTCGGCGGTCACCCGGCCCCGCCGGTCTTCGACCTCGGCCACGACCCGCTCCCACTCGGCCGCCAGATCGTCGGGCTGCCGCGCCGGCACGTCGGTCACCGCCGAAATCCGGTCCACCCGGAACGTCCGCCGGCCCCGCTCCGTGCCCGCCACGAGGTACCAGACCCCGTCCCTGTCCACGAGCCCCCACGGATCCACCACGCGCTCGGCCGGCTCACCACCCCAGCTCGGGTACTCCAGCCGCACCTGCCGCCGGCTCACCGTCGCCCGCTGCGGCACGTCCACGAACCCGGGCCGGCTCCGCTCACCCGCACCCCAGGCGGCCGGATCCAGCACCACGGACGCGGCTGCGGCTTCCGCGTCCGCCCGGAACGTCTCCGGCAAGGCCCGCACCAGCTTCCGCAACGCCGACCGCACGTCGGGCGACACCCGGCCCGCGGGCCCCGCCAGCACGAACAACGCCTGCGCCTCGGCCGCCGTCAACCCGCTCGGATCCGTCCGCGCCCCGCCGACGAGCTGCCACCCACCGCCGCGCCCCGCTTGCGGGTACACCGGCACCCCGGCCGCCGACAACGCCTCCAGGCCCCGCCGCGCCATCGCGACCGACACCTCCAGCTCGTCGGCGAGCTCAGCCGCCGTCACCCGGCCCCGCGCCTGCATCAGCACCAGCACCGCCACCAGCCGATCCACTCGCATCACCCGGTGGTCGCTGAAAAAAGTGCTCAGTGGGTGACCACTTTTGCCCGGCATCCTGGGTTCACCCGACTCGAGAGGAGCCCGCGATGTTGCGAGGAATGGCCACCGTGAACTTCTCCGCCGACGACCTGCCTGCGGCGCAGCGCTGGTACTCCGACGTGCTCGGCCTCGAGCCCTACTTCACCCGCCCCGGCTACGTCGAGTTCCGCCTCGGTGACAGCCAGGACGAACTCGGCATCGTCGACCGCCGGTACCTGCCCCCGCAGCCCCGCGAACCGGGCGGCGCCCTGCTCTACTGGCACGTCGACGACCTGTCCGGCGCGCTGGAGAAGCTCCTCGCGGCCGGCGCCACCGAACTCGACGGCATCCGCGAACGCGGCCACGGCTTCGTCACCGCCTCCGTCGTCGACCCGTTCGGCAACATCCTCGGCATCATGACCAACCCGCACTACCTCGAAATGCTCGACTTGGCGTAACGCGGACAGCGCTGTGCCCCGGACCGGCGGTCCGGGGCACAGCGCGTTTCGGCACGCAGGGGAGAAGCAGCGGATTCTCCCAGGGCTATCAGGCGGGCTCGACCACGCGGATCAGCTTCCGGTTCAGGAACTCGCCGATGCCCAGCTCCGAAAGCTCCCGCCCGAACCCGGAGTTCTTCACCCCGCCGAACGGCATCCGCGGCGAATCGAAGAAACACGAGTTGATGTAGACCATGCCGGACTCGATCCGCGCGGCCACCTCCTTGGCGTGCTCGACATCGGTGTCGAACACGTAGCCGCCCAGCCCGTACTTGGTCGCGTTCGCCAGCGCCAGCGCCTCTTCCTCGCTGTCCACCACGTAGAACGACAGGATCGGCCCGAACGCCTCCTGCTGGTACAACGGGTTCTCCGGCGCGATGTCCGTGACGATCGTCGGCTCCAGGAAGAACCCCGGCCGGTCCACGCGGTGGCCACCCACCACGACCCGCGCGCCTGCGGCCTTCGCGTCCGCGAGCTGCTTGAGCAGCGTGTCCAGCGCCCGCTCCATCGCCACCGGACCCAGCTGCGTCGCCTCGTCCTTCGGATCGCCCACCTCGATCGCCGCGAACCGCTCCGTCAGCGAAGCCAGCAGCTGCTCACCGCGCTCGCGGCCGACCACGATCACCCGCTTGATGTTCACGCAGCCCTGAGCCGAGTTGAACGTCCGGCCCAGCACGATCTGCTCCGCCGCGTACTCCAGATCCGCACCCGGCAGGATCAGCGCGGGATCACTGCCACCCAGTTCCAGCACCACCTTCTTCAGGTTCTGCCCGGCGCGCGCACCGACCGAAGTCCCCGCCCGCTCAGAACCGGTCAGCGTCACCCCGCGCACCCGGAAATCGTCGATCAACGCGGCGATCTGCTCGATGCTGCAGAACAGATTCGTGTACACGCCCTCCGGCGCACCCGCCTCCTCGAACAACCGCGCGAACGCCAGCGCCGACTGCGGCACGCTTTCCGCGTGCTTCAGCATGACCACGTTCCCCGCCACGAGCTGAGCCGCCACGACCCGCGCCAGCTGGTAGTACGGGAAGTTCCACGGCTCGATCGCCAGGATCACCCCGATCGGCTCGGCGTACACCGTCGCACCCGGCTCCTCGGTCAGCTCCTGCGCCGCCAGGAACCGCTCGCCGTGCTGGGCATAGTAATCCAGGATGTCGGCAACCAGATCCACCTCGAGATACCCGAACCGGGTAATCTTCCCCATTTCCAGCGTCAAGTAATCGACGTATTCGTCGCGCTTCTCCCGCAAGATTTCCGCCGCCCGGCCGACGATCCGCGCGCGTTCCGCCACCGGCCGCACTTTCCAATCTTCGCGATAACGCCGGTCAGCCGTCGCCAGCGCCGCGAAAACCTCCTCATCCGAGTGGAGGGAAAACTCCTTCACGACTTCCCCCGTGGCCGGATTGACCGAGACGAAGCTCATGACCTGCTCCTTTGTCTGCCCGTGTTTTCCGAAACCCGGCCGCCGCACGGGTCGCACGTGGACGGTGCCGGGCAGCTGTGCCACGAGTATTGCGCCGTCGGCGGAGTCCAGCCTGTCCCTGTTGGACGTAGGAACACCGCGAACAGCCGCGAAAAAAGGGGAGTGGTGCCGAGGGATCAGCGACCCGGCGCGTTGAGCCGCGCCGCCTGCAGCAGCAGGTGATCACGCTCGGGCAGGTTCGGCGCCTGCCGCGCCGCCTCCGCGTACAACCGGGCCGCCGTGACCGGATCACCGTCGCGCTCGTGCAGGTACGCCGCCACCGCCGCATACCGCGGCAGCGAGGAATCCAGCTCCGCCAACGCCGCCAGACCGGCGCGCGCACCGTCGGCCTCACCCACGGCCACCACCCGGTTCAACCGCACGATAGGACTGTCCGTCAACCGCACCAATTCGTCGTACCACTCGACGATCTGCACCCAGTCCGTCTCCTCGGCCACCGGCGCGTCCGCGTGCAGCGCCGCAACAGCCGCCTGCGCCTGGAACTCACCGAGCCGGTCCCGCGCCAGCGCCGCCTGCAGGATCCCGACCCCCTCGGCGATCAGCCCCGTGTCCCACAGCGAGCGATCCTGCTCCACCAACGGCACCAAACTCCCGTCGCGCGCGGTCCGGGCCGCGCGCCGCGCGTGGTGCAACAACATGAGCGCCAGCAACCCGGCCACCTCGGGGTGCTCGATCGCTGCCGCCAGCTGCCGCGTCAGCCGGATCGCCTCCGAGGCGAGGTCGACGTCACCGGAATACCCCTCGTTGAACACCAGGTACAGCACCCGCAGCACCGTGGCGACGTCACCGGCCCGCGTGAGCCGCACGTCGGCGACCGTGCGCTTGGCCCGGCTGATCCGCTGCGCCATCGTCGCCTCGGGCACCAGGTAGGCCTGCGCGATCTGCCGCGTCGTCAGCCCGCCGACGGCCCGCAACGTCAGCGCGACCGCCGAAGCCGGCGTCAGCGACGGGTGCGCGCACAGGAAGTACAGCTGCAACGTGTCGTCCGCCCCCGGCACCGGCCCGGGCTCCGGCTCCTCGTCCACCAGATCCTCGCGCCGGCGCCGAGCGGCATCCGCGCGCGTCGCGTCGAGGAACTTCCGCCACGCCACCGTGACCAGCCAGCCCTTCGGATCCCGCGGCGGGTCCACCGGCCACACGCGCAACGCCTCGACCAGCGAGTCCTGCACCGCGTCCTCCGCTGCCGCAAAACCGGCACCGCGGCGGCAGAGGATCCCGAGCACGTGCGGCGTGAGGCTCCGGAGCAAGGCCTCATCCATCGCCGCGATCACTCCGTGATGGTGGGCGGCTCGGTGTAGAACGGGCGCACCTCGAGCCACTCGTGGATCGGCTCGCCACCGGCACCGGGCGCGGCCGACAGCTCCGCCGCCAGCTCGAGCGCACGGTCGTAGCTCTCGACGTCGATCACCATCCAGCCGGCGATCACGTCCTTCGTCTCCGCGAACGGACCGTCCGTGACCGGCGGACGGCCCTCACCGTCGTAGCGGACGAACGTGCCCTCGGGGGAGAGCGCCTGGCTGTCCACGAACTCACCGGTGCCTTCCAGCTTGGCCGCGAAGTCGCGCATGTACCGGACGTGGTTCGAGATCTCCTCGGGCGTCCACCGGTCCATCGGCACGTCGTTCTTCGGAGCCGGGGCGCCGCGGTAGTGCTTCAACAGCAGGTACTTGGCCATCGCGTGTCTCCTCACTGCGGACCGGTCCATTGTCGCCCACCGCCGATTCGGCGCGAAGCGTCCCGGCACCCAGCCGTGTTCACCGAGCGGCGGCCAGCACCGCCGCGAGGCCTTCCTGCAGGTCCTTCACGAAATACTCGGGAACCTCCAGCGACGGAAAATGTCCCCCGTTTTCAGGCGAGCCCCACCGGACGATCCGCCGGTACCGCTCCTGCGCCCAGGGGCGCGGATACTTCTCGATGTCGCGGGGATACACGGTGACGGCCGACGGGACGTCGACCCGCAGTTCGGGGTCCAGCGAATTGTGGCTCTCGTAGTAAATGCGAGCCGCCGACGCACCGGTCCGCGTCAGCCAATACAGGGTGACGTCGTCGAGAACCCGGTCCCGGGAAATCGTCTCGAACGGGCTGTCTTCGGTGTCCGACCACTCGGCGAACTTGTCGAGGATCCAGGCCAGAAGCCCGACCGGCGAGTCGACGAGCGAGTAGCCGATGGTCTGCGGCCGGGTCGCCTGCTGCTTCGCGTACGCCGCGCGGTGGTGCCAGAAATCATGGGTTTCCTCGGCCCACCTGCGCTCGACCGCCGTCAGCCCGTCCATCGTCAACCCGGGCGGCCCCTCCGCGAACGTCGTGTGGATGCCGAGCACGTGCGCCGGGAACCTGCCACCGAGAACCGTGGTGATGTTGCCTCCCCAGTCACCGCCGTGGGCCACGAACTCGCGGTAGCCGAGCCGTCCCATCAGTTCCACCCACGCGGCCGCGATCTTTTCGGTTCCCCACCCGGTGGTGGCCGGCTTGTCGCTGTAACCGAAACCCGGCAGCGAGGGAACCACGACGTGGAACGCCGGCGCGCCCGCGTCTTTCGGATCTGCCAGCTCGTCCACCACATCGACGAATTCGGCAACGCTGCCCGGCCAGCCGTGCGTCAAGACCAGGGGAGTGGCATCCGCGCGCGCGGATCGACGGTGCAGGAAGTGGATTCCCAGCTCGTCAATCGTCGTGCGGAATTGGCCGATCCGGTTCAGGCGTTCTTCGAACGACCGCCAGTCGTACCCAGTGCGCCAGTAGTTGACGACATCGACGAGGTCGGCGAGCGGAACGCCCTGATCCCATCGGCGAGAGCCGGGCCCGGCGCGATGGACTGTCTCGGCCTCCGGCAGGCGCGCCGCGGCCAATCGCGCGCGCAGATCGCCGAGGTCAGCGTCGGGTGCGTGGGCTTCGAACGCTTGCACGTCGCTGGTGAGACGGGACATGAGTCCTCCTGACCATCGCGGAACCGGCTAAGCTGGTTCTAGCATGTCGTCAGGCCGGCATGCAAGCGGTCCTCGCGCGAAAGACCGGGCTAAGGTGGTTCCATGCGTGCTGAGTTCCCCGACTTTCGCCTCGGAAGCGTGCTGGCGACCAGCTTCACGGCGACTCTGACGGAGCGGTGCGGCAACGCCGTGGAGCGCATTCCCACGCCGCAGAGACTCGTCGACTGGCTGGCGGTGAACGGCCTGGCCGTGGACTCCTGCACCACCGCCCAGCTCGAACTCGCACGGGACCTGAGGGAAGCGATTCACGCCGCCGCGACGGCGACCGCGAGCCAAGAGGCGCTCCCTGCGACCGCCGTTCACATCATCAATGACCGCAGCGTTCAGGGTCGCGCCGCGGCGGTCCTGACGCCCGAGCGCCATCGTGAATGGCGACTCGGCTCACCTTCCCGCGTAGAAGATGCTCTGAGCGTGATCGCCGCCGACGCGATCAGCATCATCGCGGGCGAACGAGACGGAAAAATGGCCTTGTGCGCATCGCCGAGCTGCCGAGCCGCCTTCTTCGACAGCAGTCAAAGCCGCACCCGCAAGTGGTGCGACATGAACACGTGCGGGAACCGCCAGAAGAAGGCGCGCTTCAACGCCAACCAGCGCAAGAACCGGACTGCCGCAGGGACGGGCGTCAGCTGAGCCGGTTTGCCCGGGAGGGCTGCTTGTCGAGCGCCTTGGTCATCGTCGCCGAGACCGGACAGTCAGGGGAGTTCGCCGGAACTGGGCCGATCTCAGTTACTTGACATAATGTACATTATCGGCACTTGGCTGACCTGCGGAAGGAAGCCTGGAGAGGGGCTCCGGAGGCGCAGGTCGGGCGTGGTCGCGACGGTGACGAGACAGCTTCGCCAGAGCCCTCGGGCGCCACAGACGCACTCGCCGTCGGAGCTCGCCGCAGCGTCAGGTCTCAGGCCTGACGGCTGAGCGCCGCCGAGAGACTTCACCGAAGATCCCCGAGTTTCGGCCACCTGACCCCCCGTGACCCGCGTTCAATTCGTCACCGTGACGAATTGAACGCGACGGGCCGGACGTCGAAGTAACGCGGCCAAAGTGCCCAGCGGGCCACTGAAGGCCCAGCCCGCGCCCAGCGTCCGCCCGAGGCGGGTTCCCGCAGCCACTCGAACAGATGAACGCAGGTCGCCACAGTTGCTCACAACGCCGCGAAACGCAGCCCCGGGGCGTCTTGATCAAGTCGGAGAGAACCGTTGTCCCCCAAGGGGATCCGGCGTCTCTCCACCCGTGTTTCATGCATAATTGCCATTATGCAGCATATAGGATGACCATCCGCCGTGCAGAACTGTCGGTGCCGTGCGGTACAAGATCCACATGCTGGTTTCCGAGGCACAGCAAGCGTTCTTCGCGGCACGGCGGCCGCGCAAGGACTCGCCGCACACCACCGCCGCGTACCGCCGCGACCTCGCCGGGATCACCACTCTCCTGCTGGCCGAGCTCGGCCGCACCCCGGAAACCCTTGTGGTGGACGAACTCACCGCTCCGGCACTGCGTGCCGCGTTCGGCGCGTTCGCCGACGACCACGCGAAAAGCTCGGTGCTGCGGGCGTGGTCGACGTGGAACCAGTTCCTCACCTTCTGCGTGTCCGACGGCTTGCTCGCGGGCAATCCGATGGGCGCGGTGGCGCGGCCGAAGACGCCGCCGCTGACACCGAAACCGTTGCGGGGTGAGGAAACTCCGGAGCGCCTGCTCACCGCCGCGGCGGACGGTGCGCGGCGGGCGCGGGATCCGTGGCCGGAGCGCGACGTCCTGGTGCTCGCGCTCGGGCTCGTCGCGGGGCTGCGGGCGGCGGAGATGCGAGCGCTCACGCCGCGGTCGGTCGTGGGGCGTGACGGTGAGCTGCGGCTGCACGTCCACGGCAAGGGCAGCCGGGATCGGTCGATCCCGGTGCAGCCGGTGCTGGCGAAGCTGATCGAGGATTACACGTCTTCGTGCCGTCGGCGGTTTCCGCAGGTGCGGTTCCCGGCGGCGGAGCCGTTGCTGCGTGATCGGGCGGGTGAACCGATCGGGCGCGGGGCGCTGGAGTACCTGGTGAAGTCGTGTTACCGCTGGGCCGGGCTGCACGACCGGGTGCCAGCGGGGGCGAACCTGCACGCGTTGCGGCACACGTTCGCCACGCGGCTGGCGGAGGACGGGGCGACGGCGTCGGAGATCATGACGCTGCTGGGGCACGCGAGCCTGGCGACGAGCCAGAACTACATCGAGGCGACGGGGCGGGAGCAGCGGGCCGCGGCGGCGAGCAACCGGACCTACCGCGCGCTGGACGGGCTGGGCGCCGACGGTGCCGGGTGAGGGATCGAGGCGGGTCAGTGCGCGGCGAGGTAGTGGTCGCGGAGCACGTGTTTGCGGATCTTGCCGGAGCCGGTGAGGGGGAATTCGGTGACGAACTGCCAGACCTTGGGTGTCTTGTGCGGGGCGAGGTGGTCGCGGACGTAGTCGAAGAGGTCTTGTTCGGCCACGTCGGCGCCCGGGCGGAGCACGACGAACGCGCCGACTTGTTCGCCCCAGGTGGGGTCGGGGATGCCGATCACGGCGACGTCGGCGATGCCGGGGTGGTCGAGCAGGACGTGTTCGATCTCGCGGGGGTAGATGTTCTCTCCCCCGCGGATGATCATCTCCTTCACGCGGCCTTCGATGGTGAGGTAGCCGCGTTCGTTCATGCGGGCGAGGTCGCCGGTGTGGAGCCAGGCGCCGCTGTCGATGGTTTCGGCGGTCTGTTCGGGCAGGTTGTGGTAGCCGGTCATGACGTGGTAGCCGCGGGTGCAGAGTTCGCCGGTCTCTCCCCTGGCGGCGACGCCGCCGGTGGCGGGGTCGATGATCTTGACCTCGCAGGCGGGCAGGGGCCTGCCGAGGGTTTCGGCGCGGTCGTCGGCGGTGTCGCTGAGGCGGGTCATGGTGATGGCGGGTGAGGCTTCGGTCTGGGCGTAGATGATCGACATCGGCACGCCGAGGGCGGCTTCGACGCGGCGGACGAGCGCGGGTGGCACGGTGGCGCCGCCGCTGAGGGCGTAGCGGACGGAGCTGAGGTCGGTGGTGCGGAAGGCGGGGTGGCCGAGCAGGGCCAGGAGCATGGTGGGGACGCCGCCGAAGACCACTCCCCTCTCCTGCTCGATGAGGGTGAGCTGGAGGCCGGGGTCGAACCAGGGCATGAGGACCTGGGTGCCGAGGCTGGCGATCGGGGCGAGGGTGGCGAGCACGCAGCCGGCGGTGTGGAACAGGGGCATGGGGTTGACGAAGTTCTCCCCCGGGCGCATGTCGAGGGTGCGGCAGTAGGACAGTCGGGCGTTGTTGGTGATGCCGCGGTGGTGCAGGACGGCGCCTTTGGGGACGCCGGTGGTGCCGGAGGTGTACTGGATCTGGGCGGGGTCGCCGGGTTTGACGTCCGGGAGGGCCTGGGTGGGGGTGCCGGAGGCGCGGAACGCGGGCCAGTCTTCGAACAGGACGGCTTCGCGCAGGTGGGGCAGGTCGGCGCGGACGTGGGTGAGGATGTCGGCCATGGGGGTGCCGCGGTAGTCGCGGACGAGGAAGACGCCGGCGGCTTCGGATTGGCCGAGGACGTGGCTGAGTTCGTCTTCGCGCAGGGCGGGGTTGACGGTCACGAGGGTGAGGCCGGCGAGTGCGGCGGCCATTTCGAGGACGATCCACTCGGGGATGTTGTTGGCCCAGGCGGCGACGCGTTCGCTGGGTTCGAAGCGGCCGAGCAGGGCGCGGGCGGCTTGTTCGGCTTCGTCGAGGAGCTGGGCGTAGGTCCAGCGGCGGCGCGCGGCGGGGTCGGGGACGCCTTCGACGAGCGCCGGCGCGTCGGGTGCCTGGTCGGCGGCGGTGCGGAGCAGGCTGCCTACGGTGAGTTCGCGAACGGCGTCGAGTTCGGTCGCGGGTGTGTAGGCGGCGGGCGCGTCGGTGGTCTCGGGCACGGAAGCCTCCCTCGCTCGGCCGGGGAGCGCGGTCCGCCGGCGTGTCCCCGGGTGACCTTTCGGACTGTAGTCCGCCCGCGGGTCAGCGGAGCTGCTCGAGGTCCTTCGCGGCGAGGGCGACTTCTTCAGCGAGCCGGCTGAGTTCGCCGGCGCCGGCGCCGTCCTGGGCGGCGGTGACGATGTCTTCGGCGGCGCAGCGCAGCTGGAAGAGCCGGTCCTGGAGGGCGGCGATCTCGGTGTCGGAGAGGACGACGGCGTCTTCGGGCAGGCCGCTGCGTTGCAGGGCGGTGCGGCGTTCGTAGGCGCGCTGGCGGCAGGACTGGCCGCAGTAGCGGCGGCGCCGTCCGACGTTGCCGCCTTCGGGCAGGCGGCGGCCGCACCAGCCGCAGTGTTTCGGTGCGCCTGTGCGGCGCGGTACGACGCGTTCGTCACCGGTCATCGGCGGCTCGGCCAGTTCCCTCACCCGCCGGACTCTAGCTGGCCATCGTGTTCTCATGCCGGGGCCATGCCGGTGGTGGAGACTGTTCGCATGCGCCCACCGTTTCAGTACCTGGCCGATCCGCTCCCCCGCGCGTTCGCCCACCGTGGCTGGCACCTCGGCGATCTGGCGGGGATGGAGAATTCGCTGCCGGCGTTCCAACGCGCCGTGGCGGAGGGGTACCGCTACGTCGAGACCGATGTGCATGCGACGGCGGACGGTGTGGTGGTGGTGCACCACGACGGCACGCTGGATCGCACGACCGATGGTTCGGGGTTGATCGCGACGCAGACGTGGGAGCAGATCAAGCACGTCAAGGTCGGCGGGCGGGTGGCGTTGTCGCGGCTGGAGGACGTGCTGGAGGAGCTGCCGCAGGCGCGGTTCAACGTGGATGTGAAGGCGAACAGCGCGGTGGAGCCGTTCGTGCGGGTGCTGGAGCGCACGGGTGCGTTCGACCGGGTGGCGGCGGCGTCCTTTTCGGACTCGCGGCTGGCGCGGTTGCGGCGGCTGGCGGGGCCGAAGCTGCTGACGGCGATGGGGCCGCGGTCGGTGCTGGCGCTGTGGGCGAACGGGTGGGCGCCGTTGCTGCCGCTGGGCCGGTTCGCGAGCGGGTACCTGGCGCAGGTGCCGGTGAAGCAGGGGCCGTTGACGGTGGTGGACCGCTCGTTCGTGAGGGCGGCGACGCGCACGGGGTTCGAGGTGCACACGTGGACGATCGACGATCCGGTGCAGATGCGGGAGCTGCTGGATCTGGGGGTGCACGGGATCGTGACCGATCGGCCGGATCTGCTGCGGGAGGTCCTGGTGGAGCGGGGTGTGTGGCAGCAGCAGGCCGGGTGAGGCCGCCGCGGCGGCCACCCCACCGGCTGGGCCCGTTCCTCGGGCCGGGTCAGCGCGGGGGTTTGCCCTGCCAGGCGGCTTTCCACGTTTTGGGGCCGAGGCGGCCGGAGTCGTTGATGCCGTTGGCTCGCTGGAGGGCGAGCACGGCGGTTTTGGTCTTGTCGTAGTAGCAGCCGGTGCCGGTGAAGCCGTAGCCGTAGGCGTTCATGCGCAGCTGGAAGGTCCTGAGGGCGGGTGCGCAGTCGCCGTAGGCGTAGACCAGGCCGGGCCACGCTGGCATGGGGCCTGAGGACGGTGGCGCGGGCTGGGGTTTGGGGGCCGGCGGTGCGGGCAGGCCGGTGCCGCCCATGTAGGCGGATTCGTCGTAGGACGGGACGCGTTTGCTGCGCGCGTCGGCGTCGCCGACGAGGTTGAGCATGGTGCCGCATTCCCAGGGCTGCCAGCCGCGCATGCGGTAGAGGTAGAGCGCGCGGTAGTCCTGTTCGCGGGGGCTGGCCTGGTCGGGGCGGCCTTGGCCGCCGACGCTGCGCCAGGTGGCGAGGTTGAACTGGTAGGCGCCGTAGTAGCCGTTGCCGGTGTTGATGGTGTAGCGGCCGCTGGACTCGCACATCCGCAGCTTGGCCCAGGCGCTGGAAGAGGGGTCCGCGAACGCGGCGCCGGTGGCGGCGAGTTGCAGTCCCACGACGGCCGCGGCGAGGAGCAGGATCCTCACGGCACCCCGGTGAGCAGTGCGAACGCGGTTGGTCATGGCTTGCACAGTAAGCACGCGACCCATTGACCACAAGAGTCACACCACGAACTCCAGTCTCACACGAATCGTCGAAGAATCACCGCAGCGACACGCGAAGAAGAGGTTCGAACACGATTCCGGGCGCCGTTCGGCGTAGCCCGGATGATCAGCGGGCGACGAACCGGACACGGTTTACCCGTTCGGCGGTGCCGGGTGGGCGCGCGCCGATAGTGTGCCGCCTGACCTGGAGTTTCGCGACCGCTGAGGAGCCGTGGATGACGCTGGCCGAGACCCGTGACAAGAAGCGGGAACGGTGGGGCTGGTACTTCTACGACTGGGCCAATTCGCCGTTCTACTCGTCGGTGACGACGGTGTTCGGTGCGCTGTACATGAGCACTGTCGCGGCCGCGGACGCGAAACAGAACATCACCCTTAACGGGGACAACGCGTGCGTCGACGCGTCCGGTGTGGACGACAAGCTCCACAACTGCGACGTGTCGTTGTTCGGGCTGCACTTCCCCGCCGGGTCGACGTGGGGTTACCTGCTGTCGGTGGCGACGGTGGTGCAGGTGCTGGTGCTCCCGATCGCCGGCGCGGTGGCCGATCGCAGCCGCAACAAGCGGCGGATCCTGGGCGCGTTCGCGTGGCTCGGCGCGGCGGCGTCGGCGCTGATGTTCTTCATGGCCGGTTCGGACTGGCAGCTCGGTGCGGCGCTGTTCATCGTCGCGAACATCGGCTACGGCGGCTCGCTGGTGGTCTACTACTCGTTCCTGGTCGACATCGCAGAGCCGGACGAGCGCGACGACGTGTCGGCGAAGGGCTGGGCGTTCGGGTACCTCGGTGGCGGGCTCGCGCTGGCGTTGCAGCTGGCGTTCTACCTCAGCCGCGACGCGCTGGGGGTGGACACCTCGACGGCGGTGCGGATCTGCTTCCTCACCTCGGGGCTGTGGTGGGCGGCGTTCACCGTGCCGACGCTGCGCGCGCTCCCCCGCCGGCACACGCCGACGGCGACCGAGCCGGGGGTGTCGGTGCTGCGGGCGGGGTTCCGGGAGCTGCGCCAGACGGTCGTGGCGGCGAAGGCGTTTCCGCTGACGCTGGCGTTCCTGGGCAGCTACCTGATCTTCGCGGACGGCATCTCGACCGTGGTGGCGGTGTCGGCGCAGTACGGGAAGGACGAGCTGCGCTTCTCCGACGAGGTGCTGATCGTGACGGTGCTGGTGATCCAGTTCCTCGCCTACGTCGGCGGGGTGCTGCACGGGCTCGTGGCGCGCCGGGCCGGGGCGAAGCGCGCGATCCTCGGGAGCCTGGTGCTGTGGGTCGTGGTGCTGGCGGGCGCGTACTTCATCCAGCCGGCTCAGCCGCTGCAGTTCTACGCGGTGGCGGTGGGCATCGGGCTGGTGCTGGGCGGGACGAACGCGTTGTCGCGGTCGCTGTTCAGCCAGATGATCCCGGCAGGGAAGGACGCGCAGTACTACTCGCTCTACGTCGTGGGCGAGAAGGGCACGTCGTGGCTCGGGCCGCTGGTGTTCGCCGGGGTCGGACAGGCGACGGGGTCCTTCCGGCTGGCGATCGTGGCACTGGTGGTGTTCTTCGTGCTCGGCTTCGTGTTCGTGGCGCTCGTGCCGGTGCGGCGGGCGATCGTCGCGGCCGGGAACCGTCCGCCCGCCGTGCTGTGAGGCGGCCCGCCGGGGCCGGATAGGGTCGATCGTCGTGACTGTCCTCGAAGACGCCGGGCCCGACGATCCCACCGACGCGCTGTCCCCGGTCCCCGCGATGGAGACCCGGGCCGGGCGGCTGAAGTTCTGCTACGGCCCGATGGACTGCGGGAAGTCGACGCTCGCGCTGCAGATCGACCACAACCACGCGCGCCAGGGCCGGCGCGGACTGGTGCTGGTGCGCCACGACCGCTCGGGCGCGCCGCAGATCAGCAGCCGGATCGGGATCACGCGGCTCGCGACGGAGGTCGCGGCGGACACGGACGTGCGGGACCTGGTGCGGCAGCGGTGGGCCGCGGGGCAGCCGGTGGACTACATCATCGTCGACGAGGCGCAGTTCCTCTCCCCCGCGCAGGTCGACCAGCTGGCGGAACTGGCCGACGACTCGGGCATCGACGTCTACTGCTTCGGCATCGCCACCGACTTCCGCAGCCGCCTGTTCCCCGGCGCCGCCCGGCTGTTCGAAGTCGCCGACGAGCTGCAGCCGGTGCAGGTCGAGGTGCTGTGCTGGTGCGGCCGCCCCGGCCGGTTCAACGCGAGGGTCCGCGACGACGAAATACTCCGGGAGGGTGACACCGTTGTCGTGGCAGATACCGAACAATCCGTAGTTGAAACTTCAGCTTCGGCACGTTCCGATGCCGAACAAACTACGCTCCGCTATCAGGTATTGTGCCGCCGACACTTCCGGTTGGGGGATCTGGGCCCGGCGACGGCACACCACGGTCAGTTACGGTTGTCGTGAACGGAGCGTCAGTAGCCCAACTGGGGGATATCCGCACTTGGAAGGCGGTATCCGCGTCACGCGGGAGCGCGAAAGCTCTCCCACTAGAGGAAGCTGATGCCGAAGGGTGACGCAGCTCATCGTGAGCAACGACATGGTTACCCGGGAATCCCCCGGACGCCAGGATCGTTGCATAGGGTGAGCATCACCCTGGCTCCATCCGGAGCTGACTGAAAGGACCCCATCATGGCCGACCGTGTTCTCCGTGGAAGCCGGCTGGGAGCGGTCAGCTACGAGACCGACCGCAATCACGACCTCGCCCCGCGGCGCACCGTGCGCTACGCGTGCCCCAAGAACCACGAGTTCGAGGTGCCGTTCTCCGACGACGCCGAGATCCCGACCGTCTGGGAATGCCGCCTGCACGGCAGCGAGTCCGAGATCGTCGACGGCGGGCAGCCCGAGCAGAAGAAGGTCAAGCCCCCCAGGACGCACTGGGACATGCTGCTGGAGCGCCGCTCCATTCCTGAGCTCGAGGACCTGCTGAACGAACGTCTCGCCGAGCTCAAGGGACGCCGGACCAGCCGGTCCGCCTGAGTCTCGGCCCGTAGCTGGCTCCCACCACCGAACGAACGGCCCCCGTCACCTCCCCCGACGGGGGCCGTTCGCCTGTCCGGGCCCGGTGCGGAGGGTGCCCGAGCGGTCACCGGACCGGTAGCTCTTCCCGGCCCCGCGCAGGCGGAAGCGGTTCCCCGGCCACCCGCCGGGGAACCGCGTTTGCCCGCGATCCGACTTTCCGCTAGCGGCGCAGGAGCCGGCGCAGCTGGCCGAAGCGGCGCTGCACGCCCCATTCGGCCACGCGGAAGAAGGCCTCCCGCATGATGTCGCCGCTCATCTTCGATTGGCCGATCTCGCGGTCGGTGAAGGTGATGGGGACCTCGACGATGTCGAAGCCCGCGTCGGCGGTGCGGCGGGTGAGGTCGATCTGGAAGCAGTACCCGTGCGAGGCGATCTCGTCGAGCTCGAGCTTCTCCAGGACCGGGCGGCGGTAGGCGCGGAAGCCGGCCGTCATGTCCGACACCTTCAGCCCCAGTGCGATGCGCGAGTACAGGTTCGCGCCGCGGGACAGGAGCTGGCGGCTCAGCGGCCAGTTGACGGTGCTGCCGCCCGGGACGTAGCGGGAACCGATCGACAGGTCGGTGTCCGCGACGGCGTCGAGGATGCGCGGGAGGTCCTCCGGCGCGTGGGAGCCGTCGGCGTCCATCTCGACGAAGGTGGCGTAACCCTGGGCCAGGCCCCAGCGGAACCCGGCGATGTAGGCCTTCCCCAGCCCGGCCTTCTCCGTGCGGTGGAGCACGTGGACGCGCTCGTCCCCCGCGGCGCGTTCGTGGGCCAGCTCACCGGTGCCGTCAGGGCTGCCGTCGTCGACGACGAGCACGTGGACGTCCGGGAGTGCCTTGTGGAGCCGGTCCAGAACCGGGCCCAGGTTGTCCCGTTCGTTGTAGGTCGGGATCACCACCAGCACCGGCTCGATACCTTCGGCCCCCCGCGGCGCCTGCGCCATCCGTCTCCTCCGAATCCGGCGGCTCAGCCCGCCGCTTCCCCTGCTGTCGTGCCGGCGCGAGCGCGCCGGGTGCGAAAACGGAGTACGAACCCGCCGGCGACACCGGCGATCGCCAGTGCCAGCAGTCCGTACTCCGTCCACGCACCGAGTCGATCCGACAGCGTAGTCTGCGTCCGCAGCGGCACGCGCTCGACCAGGGCGTCTGCGGTGAAAAGGCTGGTCGAGCCGGTGATCGTCCCGTCAGGGGCCACGATGGCGCTCACGCCCGACGTCGCGGAGACCACCACCGCGCGCCCGTGCTCCACCGCCCGCAGCCGCGACATCGCCAGCTGCTGGTAGCTCATCTCCCCCGGCCCGTACCAGGCGTTGTTGGTCGGGACGACGAGCAGTTCGCCGCCTTCGTCCGTCGCGTCGCGCGCCGGGCCGTCGAACGCGGTCTCGTAGCAGATGAACACCCCGACCTTGGTGCCCGCGACCGACAGCGCCGCGTTGCTGCCGTCGCCGGGGCGCATGTCGGCGGTGTCGTCGACGAACGGGGTCACCAGCCGCGCGATGTCGCGGGCCGGCACGTACTCGCCGAAGGGCACCAGGTCCTGTTTGGCGTAGCGCTGGCCCTGCCCGGTGCGCGGGTCCCACACGATCGCGGAGTTCTGCGCGGTGCCGTCGGGCAGCCGGTAGAGGGCGCCGATGATCGCGGGCACGCCGTAGGCGTTGACCATCTGGTCGAGCGCGGGGTCGTCGCCCTCGACGGCGGTGGCGGTCTCGGGCCACACGAGCAGGTCGGGCTTGGGGATCTGGCCGGCCTGGATCTGCGCGAGCAGCTTCGCGCTCTCGGCGAGGTGGTTGCGCCGCAGCACGTCCCGCTCGCCTTCGAGCGCGATGCCGACGTCGGGGGCGTTGCCCTGCACGGTCGCGACGGTGAGCGACCCGTCCTGCGCGGCGGTGCCGATGGTGGGCCACAGGGCGAGCCCCGCGACGACGGGCAGCAGCGTGCACACCAGCGGCGCGATGAGGCGGCGGTCACGCCACCGCCGCTCCTGCCACAGCCGCGCCGCGAGGGCGGCGAGGCCGAACCCGCTCAGCACCACGGCGAGACCCACGAGCGGCGCGCCGCCGACGGACGCCAGCGACAGGTACGCGCCCTCGGGCTGGCTGAACGCGACGCGGCCCCACGGGAACCCGCCGAGTGGGAACCACGCACGCGGCGTCTCGAGCGCGACGAACACCAGCGCGCCCCACAGCGGCGCCAGCGGCAGCCGGGACACCACGCGGATCAGGAGCGCCCCGAGTCCGAAGTAGAGCGACAGCGTCAGCGACAGGCCCAGCCACGGCCACGGCCCGAACGCGCGGCCCAGGAAGTCCTGCAGCCAGATCAGCAGCGCGAGGAAGAACGCCGCGCCGTAGACGAAGCCGTAGCCGAACGCGCCGCGCAACGACCGTCCACGAAGGACCAGCGCGAGCCCCGCGAACGCGATCGGCGCGAGCCACCACAGCGGCCGCGGCGCGAAGCTGAGGTAGTACAGGTAGCCCGCGGCGCCGGCCGCGACGACGCGCAGCAGCCAGGCGCGGGAGAAGCGGCGTCGCTTCGGGCGCTTCGAGGTCGTTTCGTGCGGAGCGCCCGGTTCGGGGTCCGCGACAGTCACTGCCACCCCACGAACTCTAGGAGGCGGACGTGAACTCGTCGTGCAGGACCGTCCCACCGCGCACGGTCCGCAGGCACTTCGGGAGCGACGCGCCCGGGTCCAGGCGCGGCAGCGGCGGCACGCCGGAGCGCGGGTCGGTGGACCAGCGCTGCACGCGCGTGTCGGCGGTGGCCACGACGAGGTCGCGCGCGTCCCAGATCGCGTAGTGCGCGGGCGCGCCGGGCACGAGGCTGCCGGTGACGCCGTCGTTCACGCCGGCGGCGCGGTGGCCGGCGCGGGTGTGGGCGGTGAACGCGGCCCGCGCCGAGAGGCGCGCTTCGGGGGTGTGGTGGTGCACGGCCGCGCGGACGGCGGCCCACGGGTCGAGCGCGGTCACCGGTGAGTCGGAGCCGAACGCGAGCACGACCCCTTCGGCGGCGAGCGCGGCGAACGGGTTGAGCCCGGCGGCGCGTTCGCCGCCGAGGCGGTCGGCGTACATGCCCGACGGGCCGCCCCAAGCGTGGTCGAACAGCGGCTGAGCCGACGCGACGACACCCCACCCGGCCAGCGCGCGGGCCTGCTCGCCGGTCACCATCTCCAGGTGTTCGAGCCGGTGGTGGCGCGCGGCGAGCGCCCGCTGCCCCACCTCCTTCTCCGCGAGCCGGAACCCTTCCACGACCTCCGCGACGGCCGCGTCGCCGATCACGTGGAAGCCGGCCTGCAGCCCGGCCTCGGTGGCGGCGGCGAGGTGCTCGGCGATCCCGGCCGCGTCGGCGTAGAGCGCGCCGGAGGTGCTCGGGTCGTCGGTGTAAGGGCTGGTGAGCGCGGCGGTGCGGGAGCCGAGGGCGCCGTCGACGAACAGGTCGCCGGCCACGCCGTGCGCGCCCAGCTCGCGGGCCGTACCGATCGCGCCGAGCTCGCCCCAGTAGCCGACGACCTCCGGCAGTCCGGGCTCGTCCGCGAGGGCCAGCAGGCCGGCGAAGTCGTCGCGGCCGGCGATGTCCGGGCCGCCGCACTCGTGCACGGAGACGATGCCGCGGGCGGCCGCTTCGGTGAGGAACGCGCGTTGCGCGGCGGCGCGCCGCGCCGGCGTGATCGCGGCGCGTGCGGCGGCGCGCACGTGGTGGTGGGCGTCGCGGGTGAGCGGGCCCTCGGGCGAGAAGCCCTCGGCCGTGCGGGCTTCGGGGGCGAGGTCGACGAGCGCGGTGGACACGAGGGCGGAGTGCACGTCGACGCGGCTGAGGTACACCGGCGTCGCGCCCGCGACCTCGTCGAGCTCGGCGCGGCCGGGCAGGCGGTCCTCGGTCCAGCCGGATTCGTCCCAGCCGTGCGCGAGCAGGACCTCGCCCGGGGCGGCGGCGACGGCGGCTCGTACGGCGGCGAGCAGTTCGGCGCCGCTGCGCACGCCGGTGAGGTCGAGCCCCGTCAGGTGCAGGCCGGTCGCGGTGGCGTGCACGTGGGCGTCGACGAAGGCGGGGGCGACGAACGCGCCGTCGAGGTCGACCACTTCGGCGTCCGGGTGCAGGGCGCGGGCCGGGGCGTCCTGCCCGACCCACACGACGGTGCCGCCGGAGACGGCGAGCGCGGTCGCGTCGGGTGAAGACGGGGTGTAGATCCTGCCGCCGAGCAGGAGCGTCGTGCTGTCGTTCGTCACGGTGTCGAGTCTCCCCCGCGCCCCCGCCCGGGCCCGGGCGGGGGCGGGCGGGGGCGGGCTTTCTCACTGTCCGTCACCGCCCCAGTGGTGCTGTGAGCCAGGTCACCTGAACGGATTTCGCCGCCCGGCACGTGCTTGGTCGGTGAAGGGGGCGGCGCCGGCAGGCGCCCGCCGAAGGGGACGCGCGGCGGGGGCGAACCGCGGCGCGGAAGACAGGGGACTTCGATGCAGCAGAACGTCGCGAGCCCGGTGACCGGGCTCATCCAGGCCGAAGACATCAGCGACCTCGTCGCCGTGACCGACGGTGAGGTGCTGTTGCCGGGCGAGCCGGGGTACGCCGCCGAGTGCGCCGGCTTCAACGTCAACAACCCGCTCGAGCCCGCGCTCGTCGTGGCCGCGGCGGGCACGGCCGACGTGCAGAACGCCGTCCGGTTCGCGCGCCGCCGATCACTGCTCGTGGCGATCAAGGCCACGGCCCACCAGGTCGTGCAGCCCGCGCACGGCGCGGTGCTGATCACCACGAGCCGCATGACGGGCGTGACCGTCGACCCCGCACGGCGCGTCGCGCGGGTGGAAGCCGGAGCACGCTGGGCGCAGGTCGTGGCCGAGGCCGCCCGGCACGGGCTGGCGCCGCTGGCCGGTTCCGCGCCGGGCGTCGGGGTCGTCGGGTACACGCTCGGCGGCGGCCTGAGCCCCGCGCTCGGCCGGTCCCGCGGGTACGCGGCCGACCACGTGCGGCTCATCGAGGTGGTGACCGCGGACGGCACCCAGCGGCACGTGACCGCCGAGACCGAGCGGGACCTGTTCTGGGCGCTGCGCGGCGGCAAGGGCAACTTCGGCGTGGTCACGGCGCTGGAGTTCGACCTGTTCCCGGTGACCCGCTTCTACGGCGGCGGCCTGTACTACGCCGGGGAACGCCTGGCCGCGGTGCTGCACGCGTGGCGCGAGTGGGTGCAGCAGCTGCCCGAGGAAGCTACTTCGTCGGTGATGGTGCAGCGCCTGCCGCCCGCACCGGAGCTGCCGGAGGTGCTGCGCGGCGCGTTCGTGGTGCACCTGCGCTTCGCCCACCTCGGTTCCGCCGCCGACGCCGAACGGCTCCTCGCGCCACTGCGCGCGGCCGCGCCGGTGCTGCTGGACCTGGTGGCGGACAAACCGTTCACCGCGATCGGCGACATCCACCTCGACCCGGCCGATCCGCTGCCCTACTACGACCGCACCACGAGCCTGCGCGAGGTCACGGCCGCCACGATCGACGCGCTCGTGGAGCTGACGGGGCCGGGTTCGGGCTGCCCGCTGCTGGGCGTCGAACTGCGCGCCCTCGGCGGCGCGCTGGACCGCGAGCCCGCGGCGCCCAACGCCGTGCCGGTGCGCGGGGTGCCGTTCGTGGTGTTCGCGCTCGGCGTCGGCGGGCCCGACCGGGCCGCGGAACTGCGCGGGGCGCTGGACAACGTCGTCGGCGCGCTCGCGCCGTGGGCGGCGGACCGGCAGGCGCCGAACTTCCTCTCCGCCGACGAGGGCACCTCGGCGGCGGCGGTGCGCGCGATCTACGGGCCCGAGCGCTACGACCGGCTGGCCGCGGTGAAGAAGGTCTACGACCCGGGCAACCTCTTCCGCGTCAACCACAACATCCGGCCGGCCGCGTGAGCCGAGGCGCTCGGGGCACCGGGGCCGCCGCACCGTCATCGTGCAGAAAGATTTACGTCGTGGGAACGTTGTGACAGGATATTTTTACGTGTTACCGACGACTTGGAGTACAGATGACTGCGATCCAGGAACCTGTGCCCAGCGCCGCCGCCGCTGGAGACCAGCCCTACGAGTACGCGCGAAGGGAGCTGGTGGAACCCGACTGGCGCCGGTTCCCCGGCTGGCACGACGTGACCGACGCCGAATGGCGTGACGCGCAGTGGCAGCGCGTGCACTGCGTGCGCAACGTCAAGCAGCTGCGCGCGCTGATGGGCGACCTGCTGCAGGAGCGGTTCTACGAGGACCTGCTCGCCGACCAGCGCGAGATGGCGACGATGTCGATGCTGCTGCCCCCGCAGATGCTCAACACCATGGCCGCCGACGCCGGCAGCGACCCGGTGAAGGTCACCGAGGCGTTCTACGCCGACCCGATCCGCCGCTACATGCTGCCCGTGCGCAGCGACCGCGACCTCGCGTGGCCGAGCCACCCGCACTCCGAACGCGACTCGCTGCACGAGGCCGAGATGTGGGTCGTCGAGGGCCTCACCCACCGGTACCCGACGAAGGTGCTGGCCGAGATGATCTCGACCTGCCCGCAGTACTGCGGCCACTGCACCCGCATGGACCTCGTCGGGAACTCGACCGCGCAGGTCGAGAAGCACAAGCTCGCGCTCAAGCCCGTCGACCGCCAGGACGCGATGATCGACTACCTCAAGCGCACCCCGGGCGTGCGCGACGTCGTAGTGTCCGGCGGCGACGTCGCCAACGTGCCCTGGCCGCAGCTCGAGGCCTTCCTCATGCGCCTCATGGACATCGAAACCGTCCGCGACGTGCGCCTCGCCACGAAGGCACTGGCGGCGCTGCCGCAGCACTGGCTGCAGCCCAAGGTGGTCGAAGGGCTCGAACGCGTCGCCGTCACCGCCCAGCGGCGCGGGGTGAACCTGGCCATCCACACGCACGTGAACCACGCGCAGTCGGTCACGCCACTCGTCGCGGAAGCCGCGCGCACCGCGCTGGAGGTCGGCGTGCGCGACGTGCGCAACCAGGGCGTGCTGATGCGCGGCGTCAACGCCACCCCGGCCGCGCTGCTGGACCTGTGCTTCGCACTGCAGGGCGAGGCGAACATCCTGCCGTACTACTTCTACATGTGCGACATGATCCCCAACGCCGAACACTGGCGCGTCGCCGTGTGGGAAGCCCAGGAGCTGCAGCACGCGATCATGGGCTACCTCCCGGGCTACGCCACCCCGCGCATCGTCTGCGACGTCCCCTACGTCGGCAAGCGCTGGGTCCACCAGCTCGCCGACTACGACCGCGAGCGCGGCATCTCCTACTGGACCAAGAACTACCGCACCGGCATCGAACACGCGGACCCGGAGGCGCTGCGGCGCCGCTACCCGTACTACGACCCGATCGCGACGCTGCCCGAGACCGGGCAGAAGTGGTGGGCGGAGCAGAACCACTGAACAGAGCGCCGGGGGCCGTCCGCGGCCCCCGGCCGATCAGTGCACAGTGGACGGACACCGCGACGTTCCCGCCGGGCGGCAGCTACGCGCCCTGAGGTGACCACGAGGTTCGGCAGAAGGCCGGAGATCGGCGAACGGAGCACACGCTCCCCCGCCACTCTCAACATATAACGCACCCGGGGACTTGTGGCAAGACCCGGGCGATGCCGCACAATCACCGTCCTGATGCCCGCGACCTGCGGAAACGACGACCGCGGGAGTGGGCCGGGGTGATGGTGAGGGGTCTGTTGTCAGCTGAGGGGTACGAACGGGAACTGCGGTCCGAACGCGACTACGTCGCCGGGCTGTACGGGCGGCTCGACGCCGAGCGCGCGCGGGTGCAGGGCGAATACGAGAAGGCACTGGGGACCAACGGGAGTTCGGCCATGGAGCGCGACGTGTCCGTGCGCGCGCTCGACCGGGAGGTCCGGCGGCTGAACGTGGTCGACAACGGGTTGTGCTTCGGCCGGCTGGACACCGTCGAGGGCGACGCGTCCTACATCGGCCGCATCGGGTTGTTCGACGAGGAGGACGGGTACCGGCCCGTGCTGCTGGACTGGCGGGCGCCCGCGGCTCGCCCGTTCTACACCGCCACGGGTGCGACCGCGGAGGGGATGAGGCGGCGCCGGCAGTTCCACCCGCGCGGGCGGGGCGTGGCCGGGTTCACCGACGAGGTGTTCGGCCGGCCCGGCGCCGGTGAGGGCGGGGACGCCGCGCTGCTGGCCGCGGTCAACGCGCCGCGCGGCGAAGGCATGCGCGACATCGTCGCCACGATCCAGGCGGAGCAGGACGAGATCATCCGGCTCGAGCACCCGGGGGTGCTGGTGATCGAAGGCGGGCCGGGCACCGGGAAGACGGTCGTGGCGTTGCACCGCGTCGCCTACCTGCTCTACACGCAGCGGGAGCGGATGGAACGCCACGGCGTGCTGGTCGTGGGGCCGAACCCGGCGTTCCTCACCCACATCGGCCGGGTGCTGCCGTCGCTGGGTGAGACCGACGTGGTGTTCACGACGACCGGCGACCTCGTGCCCGGCCTGCGCGTCACGGCCGAGGACACACCGGAGGCCACGCGGCTGAAGGGCTCGCTGGAGATCCTCGACGTGCTCGCGGCCGCGATCGCCGACCGGCAGCGGGTGCCGGACGAACCCGTGCCGATCGACCTCGGCGGCGTCACGGTCCGGATCGACGCCGAAACCGCGCAGTGGGCGATCGAAGAAGCGCGCGCGAGCGGGCTGCCGCACAACGAGGCGCGGGCGGTGTTCACCGAGATCGTCACCTACGTGCTCACCGAGCGGGCGATCAACCGCATCGGCCGCGGCTGGCTCTCGCGCGAGGACCGCGACGAGTGGGAGGACCTGCGCCGGACCCTGCTCAAGGAACTCGCCGAGGACACGCGGTTCACCGCGGCCGTCGACGAGCTGTGGCCGATCCTGACCCCGGAAACCCTGCTGGCGCCGCTGTACGAATCGGCCGAGCGGCTCGAGCTGGCGGGCGCCGACCCGGCACTGGGGCGCGCCCGCGGTGCCGAGTGGACGGTCGCGGACGTGCCGCTGCTCCACGAGCTCGTCGACCTGCTCGGCCGGGACAAGGCCGCCGACGCCGCGGCCGAACGCACCGCCGAACGGGAACGGCTCGCCGAAGCCACCTACGCCGAGCAGGTGCTGGACCAGCTCAAGCTCGACCGGGAGGAGCAGGACGAGGACGTGCAGCTGGCCGCGGAGAACCTGCTCTACGGCCAGGACCTGGCCGGCCGGTTCGCCGAGGAGGACACGCGGTCGCTGGCCGAGCGCGCCGCGGCGGACCGGGACTGGACCTACCGGCACGTGGTGGTCGACGAGGCGCAGGAGCTGTCCGAAATGGACTGGCGGGTGCTGATGCGACGCTGCCCGGGGCGTTCGTTCACCGTCGTCGGCGATCTCGCGCAGCGCCGGTCGGAGGCCGGGGCCCGCTCGTGGGGCGCGATGCTGGACCGGTACGTGCCGGGCCGGTGGCTCTACCGCTCGCTCACGGTCAACTACCGCACGCCGGCGGAGATCATGGCCGTCGCCGCGGGAGTGCTGGCCGAGTTCGCCCCGGGCACGACCCCGCCGGAATCGGTGCGCGCCAACGGGATCCAGCCCTGGGCCCGGCCCGTCACCGACACCGGGCTGCCCACCGCGCTCGAGGAGTTCGCGCGCGACGAGGCCGGGCGCGAGGGCACCAGCGTCGTGATCGGTCCTCCGGGGGTGCCGGGCACGGTGCCGGCGGCCGAGACGAAGGGCCTGGAGTTCGACGCGGTGCTGGTCGTGGATCCCGCACGGATCCTCGCCTATGGCCCGCGTGGCGCGGCCGAGCTCTACGTCGCCCTCACCCGCGCCACGCAGCGGCTCGGGGTGCTGCACCGGGACCCGCTGCCGCCCGCCCTCGCGGCGCTCGGCCGGTAGGGGTCAGCTGCGGGAGAGCAGCACGCCGACGGCGAGTTCGAAGATCTCCCGCAGCTGCCCGAACAGCGGCGGCCCGGTCGTCGGGGTGATCTGCGCGGTGATCGACACCGCGACACCACCCCGGCCATCCGGGGTCGCCGCCGCGAACTGCGTGTAGCCCGGGGTGTTCCCGGTGTGGCCGTAGACGGTGCCGTACCGGGTGTCGTAGCGGAACAGCGCCAGCCCGGCGGAGTTCGTGCCCGGCCCCGGCGGCTCGGAACCGCCGGACCGGAACCGGAACTGGGCTTCGCGGGTCTTGCGGTCGGTCAGGGCGCCGCCGACGTAACCGCGGATGAACCGCACCAGGTCCGACGGCGTCGAGACGACCCCGCCGGAGGCCCAGCTCCACCCGGCGGCGATCGTGCTCGTCACGTCTTCGGGCGCGCCGGGGCCGGTGGTGTCGTAGCCGCGCAGGAAGGGCGCCGGCATCGCGGCGCCGCGCGGCAGGCTCGTGTCGCGCAGGCCCAGCGGCTGCAGCACGCGCCGGCTCAGCACTTCCTCGTAGCGGCTGCCGGTCACGGCTTCGCACATGAGCCCCACGAGGATGTTGTCGGAGTTCGAATACTCGTACCGGCTTCCCGGCCGGAACTCCAGATCGTCATCGGCGATGAAGGACAGCAATTCCCGCGGTGGCGGTGGATTCAGCAAGTTGGCGCTGACCGTGTCGCGGAATGCGCGGGTGCCGCTGAAGTCGGGAATGCCGCTCGTGTGGCCGAGCAGCTGGCGCAGCGTCACGTCCGAGAACTGCCGGGGCAGCCCGCGCACCGTGCGCCCGATCGTCGAATCCAGCGACAGCCGGCCGCTGCTCACGAGCGCGAGCGAAGCGGCGCCGCTGAACGCCTTGGCCACGCTCGCGACCCGCATGTGATCATCGGCCCGGGGCGGTCGCTGGGTGCCCAGCCGCGCCGTTCCCGCGGTGTACAGGCTCAGCTCCGCGCCGCGCCCGACCGCGACGACGACCGCGGGCGGCCCGTCCGGACGGTCGGGCAACCGCCGGATCGCCCCGCGCAACGCGTCCTCGACGCGCGGCCGGCCCCCGGCCAGCGCCACCGGAGCCGCCCCCACCAAACCACCCGCCGCGGCCATCGTGGCACTGGCGAGAACCGCACGCCGGGACATCATCATCGCACCACGGTAACGGCGCGGATTGGTCGAGCCAATATGTTTCTGAATCGCCCGGAATGCACGCGGAAAGCGGGTAATTAATTCACCGCATCGAGAATCGGGCATTCGAATCAGGGCAGGAGTTCGCCGGCCACGCGTTCGGCTGATCTTTGCCCGGCCGCGCGGCGCAAGCGTGTTCGCCGCCCGCATCGGGCGCGGCAGGCGCACGACGGGGCGATCAACCGGGCCCGGTCGAGCTCAGGCTGATTGGCCGGGTGCCGTTCGAGCCGCACACACCCAGCCGGTCGCGCCGTCGGTCAGGTTCCTCGCGTCGGGTGCGCCGGACACCCGAGCTCGATGGATGGTGTGAAAGAACCGCTCAGGCCATCTCGGGCACGTTCAGGTGCGCGATCGCGAGCTCGAACTCACGGGTGTCCAGCCGCTCGGCGCCGGCTTCGCGCAGGGTCGTCGTGCGCAGCGCGGAGGCCTTCTCGGCCAGGCGGCGCATGGCGTCCGCGCTGTCGTAGCCGATCGAGGCCACACCCCGGCCCGTCGTTCGGTCGAGCATCAGGCTGGCGCTGGCGAACCCGTCGAACTCGGCGAGCGCGGGCAGGGTCGTCATCTTGAAGATGTCGACCACCCGGTCGAGCTGCTCGGGCTTCACGCGCAGCCAGGTCGCCCGCACCGCGGCGCCGTCGTGGGAGCGGTGCTCGCGGTGCACGAGACCGATCTCCCACTCCTCCACCGTCGGCTCGCCGCCGAACATGTCGACGACGCGCTGGCGCACCACACCCATCGCCTGGGCGCTGGCGTGCATCAGCTCTTCCGACCGCCACGCCGTGGTCACGATGCACCGGCCGTCGTTGCGGGAGGCCAGCATCGAAAGGCCCACGCAGCCGTCGGTGGCGAGCGCTTCGGGCAGCACCGAGTCGCGGACGTGCGCGATCGCGTCGTCGATCGACGCCTGCCGGATCTGGATCGTCGTGGAACGCGCGAACACGGTCCACCTCCTGCCGGAGGGGGCGGCGTCCCGGTGACGCCACCGGTACCCCCACCCTCCTCCGGCACCTCAGGAGGTCACAACGGGCCGAATTTCACCCCGTGCACCCCTAGAAAGCGCCCGCGCCGTGCGGGGTGCCCAGCCCGGTCGGCCCGTCGTAGCCGGGACCGGCGGTGCACAGGTACGAACCACCGCACTTGCCGTTGGTGCCCGAGGTCACGTCGAACAGCTCACCCGGGTGCGCGTACGGCTGGGATCCCGCCGTCACGGAATTCCCGGCCAGCGCGTAGATCGACGCGACGACCGGCGAGGACAGGCTCGTGCCACCGACCTGCACCCAGCCGTCGGCGCCCTGCGCGAGCCCGAGCTGCAGCATCAGGTCGCAGGTCGTGCCGCCGCCGCAGCTGTTGTAGGTGTCGTACACACCCAGGCCGGTCTTCGGGTCGGCCACCGCGGAGACGTCGGCGACGGTCCGCTTCGCGCACGCGGTGTCGTGCTGCCACGCGGGTTTCGGCTCCAGCGCGGAGCACCCGCTGCCGCTGCCCGACCACGTCGTCTCGCTCCAGCCGCGAGTGGTGGCCACGGACTTCGTCAGCGTCGTGCCGCCCACCGCCGTGACGTAGGGCGAGGACGCCGGCCAGCTCACGCCGTAGCCCGCATCGCCGGACGACGCGGTGATCGCGATGCCCGGGTGGTTCAGGTGCGCGTCGGCCGCCTTGATCGTGGAGTCTTCCGCGCCGCCGTAGCTGTTGGAGATCGCCACGACGCCCGGGGTCGCCGCCGCGGTGTCGACGGCGGTCATCAGCGGGTCGGTGTCGGGCGAATCGGCCTCCACCAAGAGGATGTGGCAATCGGGGCAGGTCGCGGACACCGCGTCGAGGTCGAGGCTGATCTCCTCGGCCCACCCGTAGTCCGGCTTCGGCAGCGGGCTCGCCGCCCCGTGCTGGTTGACCTTCCGGAAGCAGCCGTTGGCCGTCGTGCACGGCGACAGGCCGCGAGCGGACCGGTAGGTCGCGAGGTCCTTCTCGGCGGTCGGCGCGTCCATCGCGTCGACGATCGCGACGGTCCGGCCGCTGCCGTGGAGGCCGGAAAGCCCGTAGGCGGAACGGATTTCCGCCGGGCCGTACCCGACCGGGGTCGAGACCACGTTCGGTCCCGGGCCCTTCGGGGATTTGATCGCTTTGCCCAGGCAGTGCAGCTGTCCGTGCGTGGCGCACCCGAAATCGACCAAGCCACCGGTGGGGCGCGACGTCGCGTACGCGCTGCTCGTGGTGGCCAGGGCGAGCGGTACAGCCAGCACGAACGCCACCAGGACCCGGGTCAGGGTCTTCAGTCGCACCATCGCGGCCACCTCCGATCACTCAGTGCCAGCGAATGCTGCCATGTAACGCGTTCGAGGTCACCCCTCTGTATGAAAGAAATTTCCAAACCGTGTCCTGATTGGTCCAGACAACTGTTACCAAGACGTGAGGTCCACCGTGCTGTGCCGCGGTTACTTTGTCGTGATCTGCAACGATTCCGAGCCGGTCGGAGCGCCGGCGGTGGAGGTGTCACGGAGTGAACCGGTTGACGGTCAAGCGCATCCCCCGATGGAGTACCGCCTTGGCGGCGGCTCTTCTCACCGCCGGTGTGGTGGTCGTCGCCGGTCCCCTCGCGTCGGCGGCCGACGGGCCCGAACCCTCGGCCGCCGGGTGCACGGGGCAGCCCGACGTGCCCGACTTCGGCCCGAACGTGCGGATCTTCGACCCGAGCACACCCGCCGCCACGATCCAGGCTCAGCTCGACGCGGACTTCAACGCCCTGAAGGACACGCAGTCCGCTCAGTTCACCGACAAGCGCGTGGCGCACCTGTTCAAGCCCGGTACCTACGCCGTGCACGACAACCTCGGCTACTACACCTCGGTGGCCGGGCTCGGGCAGAACCCCGATGACGTGACGATCAACGGCGACATCACCGTCGACGCCTTCAACGCCTCCGACCAAGGCTCGGCGCTGCAGAACTTCTGGCGCTCAGCGGAGAACATGGCCGTGAACCCGTCGAGCGGCAGCGACCGCTGGGCCGTGTCGCAGGCCGCGCCGCTGCGCCGGATGGACGTCCACGGTGGACTGCAGCTCTACCCGGCGAGCTACGGCTACGCCAGCGGCGGCTACGTCGCCGACACCCGTGTGTCGGGGCAGACCGCGTCGATTTCGCAGCAGCAGTGGTACACCCGCGACTCCGCCTACGGCAGCTGGGACGGCGGCGTGTGGAACATGGTCTTCTCCGGCACCACCGGCGCACCCGCGACGAGCTTCCCGACCCCGCCCGAGACGACGCTGGCCACCACGCCGGTGTCGCGGGACGTGCCCTACCTCTACCTCGACGGCAGCGGCAAGTACCGCGTGTTCCTGCCCGCCCTGCGCACCGGCGCGTCCGGCCCCAGCTGGGCCGGCGGGTCGACCCCGGGCACGTCTGTGCCGATGAGCCAGGTCCACGTGGTCAAGCCCGGGGACAGCGCCGCCTCGATCAACAGCTCCCTCGCCGCGGGCTGCGACCTGTTCTTCACCCCCGGCGTCTACCACCTCGACCAGACCCTGAACGTGACCCGGCCCGGCACCGTCGTGCTCGGCATCGGCTACCCGACGCTCGTGCCCGACAACGGGATCGACGCGATGCACGTGGCCGACGTCGACGGCGTCCGCCTCAAGGGCCTGCTCTTCGACGCCGGCACCACGAGCTCGAAAGCGCTGCTGACCGTCGGCACGGCCGGCTCGCACACCGACCACGCGGCGGACCCGGCGACGGTGCAGGACGTGTTCTTCCGCGTCGGCGGCGACGTCGCGGGCAAGGCCGCCACGAGCCTCGTCGTCAACAGCGACAACACGATCATCGACCACACCTGGGCCTGGCGCGCCGACCACGGCAACCCCGGCACCGTCGGCTGGACCACCAACACCGCCGACACCGGGGTGCTCGTCACCGGCGACGACGTGCTCGCCACCGGCCTGTTCGTGGAGCACTACCAGAAGTACCAGGTCGTGTGGAACGGTCAGCGCGGCCGGACGATCTTCTTCCAGAACGAGATGCCCTACGACGTACCGGACCAGGCCTCGTGGAACTCCCCGGCGGGCGTCGCCGGGTACGCGGCTTACAAGGTCGGGCCGGACGTCACCGCGCACGAGGGGTGGGGCCTGGGCAGCTACTGCTTCTTCGACACCGACCCCGCCGTGTCGAGCTACCACGCGTTCGAAGTGCCCGACAACCCCGGTGTGAAGCTGCACAGCCTGCTCACGGTCTCGCTCAACACGCGCGGCTCGATCACCCACGTCGTCAACGACACCGGTGCCGCCACCCCGTCGGGCACGACGCCGTCGAACCTCGTCAGTTACCCGTAACGGCTCCTCCTGGCGGACGCCGGCGGGTTCCGGGCCGAGTGGTGTCGAAACGCGGGTTCGCGGTTCGTGTAGAGGGCGAAGCCACTTCCGGAGAGGATCGAGCCATGAAGCAGTACCTGCTCAGCGTCTACCAGCCCGACGGCCCCACGCCCCCGGCGGACGTGCTCGCGAGGATCAGCGGCGAACTCGAGGCCCTCAACGCCGAACTGCGCGCCGCCGGTGCGTGGGTGTTCGCCGGCGGCCTCCACGCGGCCGCGTCCGCCACCGTCGTGCGCGCGAAGGACGGGGACGTGCTGATGACCGACGGACCGTTCACCGAGGGCAAGGAACACCTCGGCGGGTTCACGGTCGTGCGGGCGCCCGACCTCGACGTCGCGCTCGGCTGGGCCGGGCGGATCGCGGCGATCACCACGCTGCCCGTGGAGGTCCGGCCCTTCCAGGGGGCCGAGTAGGTGTCCACTGTGGACGCGGCCGTGCTCGCGCGGGTGTTCCGCGCCGAGTACGGCCGTGCCGTGGCCGTGCTGGTGAAGGTGTTCGGCGACGTCGACCTCGCCGAGGACGCGGTCCAGGAGGCCTTCACCGTCGCGGCGAGCCGCTGGCCGGCCGAGGGGCTGCCGCCGAGCCCGGCCGGCTGGCTGGTGACGACCGCGCGCAACCGCGGCATCGACCGGCTGCGCCGCGAGGCCGCCCGCGCCGACCGGCACGCGCAGGCCGCACTGCTGCACGCCCGCGCCGAACCCGCCGAGGAGGGACCCGTGCGCGACGAACGGCTCCGGCTCGTGTTCACCTGCTGCCACCCCGCGCTCGCCCTCACCGCCCGCGTCGCCCTGACCCTGCGGCTGCTGGGCGGGCTCACCACCGGCGAGATCGCGCACGCGTTCCTCGTGCCGGAACCGACGATGGCGCAGCGCATCTCCCGCGCCAAGGCGAAGATCCGCGACGCGGGCATCCCGTACCGGGTGCCGTCCGACGCCGATCTGCCCGCCCGGCTCGGCGCGGTGCTCGCAGTGCTGTACCTGATCTTCACCGAGGGCCACACCGCCACCACCGGCCCGGCGCTGGGGCGGCCCGATCTGGCCGCGGAGGCGATCCGGCTCGCCCGGCTGCTCGCGGACCTCATGCCCGACGAACCGGAGGCGCTGGGCCTGCTGGCGCTCATGCTGCTCGTCGAAGCCCGCCGCCCCGCCCGCACGAGCGACGACGGCGAAGCGGTGCTGCTGCGCGACCAGGACCGCACCCGCTGGGACACCGCGCTCATCACCGAAGGTCAGGACCTCGTGCGCCGCTGCCTGCGCCGCGACCGGCCCGGGCCGTACCAGCTGCAGGCCGCGATCAACGCCGTCCACGGCGACGCGGCCACCGCCGAAACCACCGACTGGCGGCAGATCACCCAGCTCTACGACCACCTGCTCACCCTCGCAAAGACGCCCGTGGTCGCGCTCAACCGCGCGATCGCGATCGCGGAGGTCGCCGGCCCCGGGCCGGCGCTGGCACTCGTGGACGAGCTGGCGCTCACCCGGTACCACCTGTTCCACGCCGTGCGCGCCGACCTGCTGGCCCGGCTCGGCCGCACCGAGGAGTCCGCCGCGGCCTACACCCGGGCCATCGACCTCACCGGGAACGCCGCCGAACGGACGCTGCTGGAACGCAAACGCGCCGCGCTCGGCTGAGCGCCGGCGGCCCGGAGCCGTCCAGTGTGGACGGCTCGCGCGGGTGAGCTGCTCCGATCGTCCGCCTCGTGCCGGTTCACGACATCCGCTCCGTTCCCGGTGGTGCCCGGCGCCCCATCGCGGGCCGGGGACGCTCCGGGTGCTCGTGGTGCTCGCTAGACTCGGACGGCGATGCGACGATTCCGGTGGTGGTGGGGGGCCCTGGTCCTGACCTGCGTAGCGGTGCTCGTGGGCTTTTTCGTGTTTTCCGGCCCCGGCAGCAAGAACGGGCTGCCCCTGCCGCGCAAGGGCCCGCCCGGCACGGGCCCGCTGACGGTGGTGGCGATGGGCGACAGCACCGTGTCCGGTGAGGGCGCGGGGCACTACACACCCGATACCGACGGCCGCAACGGCGACTGGTGCCACCGCTCGACCGACGCGTTCGTGCAGAAGGTCCGGATCCCCGACGTGACGGCACGGGTGAACCTGGCGTGCTCCGGAGCGCCGGCGGAGCAGGTGGCGCTGGGCGGGGTGAAGCAGTGGGGCGAGCAGTCGCAGGCGCAGCAGCTGGCCGGGGTGCTCAAGAACCACCGGGTCGCGGCCGTGGTGATCGCGATCGGCGCGAACGACGACCCGCAGTTCTCCGCGCAGGTGTCGGCGTGCTTCAAGGCGTGGTTCACCGCGGGCGCGCCTTCGTGCAGCTCGGTGTTGCGGACCACGTGGAGGTCCAAAGTGGACGCGATGGTGCCGAAGGTCGTCAACGCGATCGGCGACGTGAAGAAGGTCCTCGCGCAGGCCGGGTACGTGCCGGCGGACTACCAGCTGGTGCTGCAGTCCTACGCCACCCCCGTCGCCCCGGGCATCCCGGCGGACCTGCAGAACCTCAACGGCTGCCCGTTCCGCACCGACGACCTGCAGTGGATCTCCACCACGGGCATCACCACCCTGTCGGCCGGCCTGAAGCAGGCGGCCGTGCAGTCGGGCGCGCGGTTCCTCGACCTCGCGCGCGCGGGTGAGCACCACGAAGCGTGCAGCGGCGGTCCCGACCCCGCGTCGGAGTGGTTCACGCGGCTGACGCTGCACCTGAGCGACCTGGGGCAGACGGACCGGGCGCAGCACGCGCTGCAGGAGTCGTTCCACCCCAACGCCGCCGGCCACGCCGCGATCGCCGACTGCCTGTCGGAGTTCCTCGCGGTCCGCGACGGCAACGCCACGTGCCTGGCCGGTCCGGACGGCAAGCTGCACGCCGTGCCGGAGGTCGTGAACCGCTGACCCCGCTCAGAGGTCGAGCGCGGCCCGCAGCGCGACGTCGATGTGCTCCTGCACCTCGTGGTCGATCTCGGCGATCCGCTCGGCCAGCCACGGCCGGTACAGGCGGGTGAGGTTGAGGGTGGACACCCAGTAACGCGCGTCGATCGCGACCCCGAGGATGTCCTGCGGATCGCGGTCGAGCAGTTCCGTGCCGAGCAGCCAGGGTCGTTCGGACTCGTTGACCCCGTCGGAGGACAGGATCACCACCGTCCGTTCGCGGGCCGGTTCGGTCGGGGGGTGGTACGTCCAGACTTCACCCCTGCGCACGCATGTCCTTTTCGGCCTCGGAACGTTCCGCCTCGTCCGCCTCGGCCGCCGGCTTCGCCGGGGTCCGCTGCGGCGTGTAGCCGGTCCTGACCGCCTCGCGCCTGGCCGCTTTCGACAGCCAGGAGGAGACTGAGATCCCGTGCGCGCGAGCGGCGCGCTCGGCGAACTCGAGGGCACCGCTGTCGAGCGAAAGTGTCACCTTACGTGTTGCCATACCTTTTATCGTACCAGCCGTCAGGCCGGGCGGAGGCGCCACAAGGACACCACCTCGCCGGCACGGGCGGTGTGCAGGGGGTCGTGCGGGTCCGCCGCTTTGCGGTGGCGTGGCGCGGTGTCGAGCCGCCCGGCCACGCGCAGCCCGGCACCGTCGATGCCGTCGAGCAGTTCGGCGCGGGTGCGCAGACCGAGGCGCTCGGCGAGGTCGGAGAGCACCAGCCAGCCCTCACCGGCGGGTGTCAGGTGGGCAGATAGCCCGGCCAGGACGCCGCGCAGCATGCGGCTGCCCGGGTCGTAGACACCTTCCTCCAGGGCCGACACCGGGTTCTCGGGCAGCCACGGCGGGTTGGCGACGACGAGGTCCGCGCGTCCGTCCGGGTAGAGAGCGGGTCCCGCCACCTCGATCACGGCGCCGAGGCCGAGCCGGGCGGCGTTGTCGCGCGCGCAGTCGAGAGCACGCGGATTGCTGTCGGTGGCGACGATCCGCCCCACCCCGCGCCGGGCCAGCACGGCGGCGAGGACCCCGGTGCCGGTGCCCAGGTCGAACGCGGTGCGCGCCCGCGCGGGAAACGGCGCCTGGGCGACGAGGTCGACGTACTCGTTCCTGGTGGGCGGGAAAACGCCGTAGTGCGGGTGGATCCGCGCACCCAGGGCGGCGACCGGTACCCCGCGCACTCGCCACTGGTGGGCGGCGAGTACCCCGAGCAGTTCGCTCAGCGGCAGCACCGACGGTCCGGTCGCGGGCCCGAAAGCCTCGCGGCACGCTTCGCGGACGTCCGGGGCGCGGCGCAGGTCGAGACGGTAGTCCGCGTCGAGGGCGACGAGGAGATGGCCGAGCACGCGGGCGCGGTGCCGGCGCGCGCGGCGGTGCCGGTGGAAGGCCTCGGCGGGGTCGCCGGCCGGTCGGGGCGGGTGCCGGTCGAGCCGGCGGCCCAGTGCGGTGAGCAACCGCCGCGCTTGGGGGTAGTCGCCGCGCCACAGGAGGGCGGTGCCTTCGCGGGCGAGCCGGTGGGCGGCGGCGACGGTGAGGCGGTTGTCGGCGGGTACGAACCGCGCCGGCAGGTGAGCAGGGGGCAACCTCGGGCTCCTGGTGTCCGGACGTGCGGGGGCACGGCGAGCACTTCGGGCACGAGTGCGGACGGCCCCGGACCGGGGCCGGTGAGGGGTGTGGTTATCGCCTCGGCGCCGAAGTGCGCGAGGAGTCGCCGAGCACCATGCCGAGCGTCACGAGGGACCTTTCCCGAGAACCGGAGTTGCGGGCGCCAGTCTAGCGAGCGCGTGATCCGGAGTCGCGCCACTAAGTCGCGGCTCCTCGGATCACCGCGCAGCCGAACGGATCAAGGAGCACTGGGGTAACGCGGCGAGACTCGACCGGGACCGTCTTAGCCGGATCAGGGGGCGACGCGCGCGAGGCCCCGGATGGCGCGGACCCGGCCGCTCGACAGGGCCTGGGCGAGGTTGGCGGCCTTCGCCGGGAAGTCGGCGACGAACGTGTGCAGACCGAGGGGGTTGGGTGGCAGGGCGAGGAACGCTTGCATGACTTCGGCTGCGGTGGCCGTGAGGTCGGTCCAGTCTTCGAGGGTGAAACCCGCGGCGGTGACGGTCTCGCGGAGCCCGTCGGCGGGGACGAGGTGGCTGAACTCGGCGCGGTCGGCCCACGGCAAGGGGTACGGCAGCGGCCCGGGTTCGCCCGCGGTGATGTCCCAGATCGCCAGCCGCCCGCCGGGGGCGAGGACGCGGCGGGCTTCGCGGTAGAGCGCCGCTTTGTCGGCGACGTTCATCTGGACGTGCTGGCTGAAGACCGCGGTGAAGGCGGCGTCGGGGAACGGCAGGCGGGTCACGTCGCCCTGGTGCACGGCGATGCCGGTGAGGCCGACGAGGTCGTTGAGCCGCTGGGCGGTGCGGCAGTACTCGTCGGTCAGGTCGACGGCGGTGACGTGGCAGCCGTAGCGGTCGGCGAGGAAGCGGGCGGTGCCGCCGATGCCGCTGCCCGCGTCGAGCACCGCGTCGTCGGCGGTGATCTTCGCGAGGTCGGCCAGGCCGCCGGTGGCGAGCCGGCCCATGGTGTGGAAGTCCTCGAGCACGGCGAGGTCGGCGGCGACGAGGTGGTCGAGATCTTTGCCCGCCGCCACGAGCGCTTGCTCGATGGCCGGCTGGGACAGGCCGGTGGAGTACTGGGTTTCGAGCTCCATGGTGGGCACGCCTTCCGTCGGTTTGCTATCTCCAGGATAGTATTCATAAGATAGCTTCCATGGATACGGCTCGGCGGACGCAGACCTACGGGCACTACTGCCTGATGGCGCAGACCCTGGACGTGCTCGGCGACCGGTGGACCCTGCTCGTCGTGCGCGATCTGGTCCACGGGCCCCGCCGGTTCACCGATCTGGCGGACACGCTGGGCGGCATCACCCCCAAAACACTGACCCAGCGGCTGCGGGCGCTGGAGCACGAGGGGATCGTCGCCGCCGACCGCGAGGCGGGGCGGCGCGAGGTCCGGTACCGGCTCACGCCGGCCGGGCAGGAGCTCGTCCCGGTGCTGGAGCAGCTCGCGCGGTGGGGCCTGCGCAACGCGCTGCGGCCACCCGAGCCGGGCGAACCCACCCATCCGGAACACCTGCTGTGGGCGCTGCGGCTCAAGCTCGAAGACGCAGGCGCGGCGCTCGATCCGGTGCGCTGGCTGGTGCGCGTCGCCGGCGAGTCTCACGTGCTCGGCTTCGACGGCGAGCGCTGGACGCTGACGAGGGGCGAGACGAGCGAGCCGGACGTGACGGTGACGGCCACCCGGACCGCGCTCGCGAAGTTCCTGACCGGCCCGCCCTCGGCCCGCGAGGCCGAGCAGCCCGAGCTCACCGTGACCGGCGGGCGCGAGGCCGTCCGCACGATGCTCGACACGATCGCGGTCTTCCCGTTCGGCCCCGGCCGGGCCCACCGCGGCTCTAATGTGGGTGCGTGAGCACCACCGTCTCCCGGGACCGCCGCCGCGCCGAGCTGCGGGAGTTCCTGCGCAGCCGCCGCGAGCGGGTCACCCCGGCTGACGCCGGGCTGCCCGACGCGGGACGGCGGCGCACGCCGGGGTTGCGGCGCGAGGAAGTCGCCGTGCTGGCCGGGGTCGGGGTGTCCTGGTACACGTGGCTGGAACAGGGCCGCGACATCAAGGTATCCGACGACGTCCTGGACGCGGTCGCGCGGGCGTTGCAGCTCGACGAGGTCGAGCGGGCTCACCTGTACCGGCTCGCCGGGCTCAACCCGCCGCAGCGAAAGGCCGCGCCTTCGGTGCCGCCGTCGTCGCAGCTGCAGCGACTGCTGGACGCGTGGTCGCCGCGGCCGGGCTACGTGCGGGACCGGCACTGGAACTTCGCCGCGGTGAACGAGGCCGCTCGGGTGGTGTTCGGCTACGGCAAGACCGACCACAACTGCCTCGTCTCGTTCTTCACCAACGCCCGCTACCGCGTGGTGCACCGGCACTGGGCCGAGACCGCGCCCGAGGTCGTGGCGGGGTTTCGGGCCGACGCCGCGCACTACCCCGACGACCCCGAGTTCGACCGCATTGCCGCGGATCTGGCCGAGGTCAGTCCCGAGTTCGCCGAGCTGTGGGCTCGCCACGACGCCGCCGAGCACACCAGCGCGGTCAAGGCGGTCGACCATCCGCGGGCCGGGGTCCTGGAGTTCGACGCCACGCTGTTCCCCGTGCCGGAACACCCGGGGCACCACCTGATCCTGCACCACCCGCGCCCCGGCACCGCCGAGCGTCTCGAGGAGCTGATGCGGCCGGTGCCTGGTGGTGGCACACCCACCATCGGCTGACACTGCCTTCCCCGCCGCCGGGCCCGCAGGATCGGTGCCATGACCACCACCACCGCGAACGCGCGGATGCAGGCGATCACCATTCCCGAGTTCGGTGGCGCACAAGTGCTGCGCTTCGCCGAACTCGACGTTCCCGAACCCGGTCCCGGCCAGGTGTCGCTCGACGTGACCCACGCGGGCGCGAACTTCGCCGAGGTCCTCTACCGGCGGGGTGTGGTCGACGTGCCGCTGCCGTTCGTGCCGGGCATCGAGGTCGCCGGCCGGATCCGTGCCCTCGGCCCCGGTGTGGAGGGGCTGCGGGCCGGGCAGCCGGTCGTGGCGCTGACCATCGTGGACAGCGGCGGGTACGCCGAGGTGGCGGTGACCTCGGCGGATCTGGTCGCCCCGCTCGACGACGTCCGCCTAGCGCCCGCGCTCGCCGCCGCCCTGCCGTCCAACAGCACCACGGCGTTGCTGGTGCTCGATCGGATCGCGCGGATCGAACCCGGGGAGAGCGTGCTGGTGCACGCCGCCGCGGGCGGGGTGGGCAGCCAGCTCGGCCAGGCGGCGCGGCTGCTGGGCGCGGGCCGCGTCGTCGGGACCGTCGGCAGTGCCGCGAAGCTCGACGTCGCCCGGGGTTTCGGCTACGACGAGGTCGTCCTGCGCGAGCGGCTCGCCGAGACCGGTGAGTTCGACATCGCCGTGGACATGATCGGGGGCGGCGCGCGCCTCGCCAGCCTGGACCGGCTGGCGCCCCTGGGGCGCCTGGTGGTGATGGGCAACGCCTCGGGCGCCGAGGACGTCGGGATTCCGGCCAACGAATTGTGGTTTTCGAACAAGACGGTGTCCGGGTTCAACCTCGCCGCGTTCGCCGCGGCGCACCCCGCGCAGACCGGCCGGGCACTGCGCCGCGCGGTGGCGGCCGCCGCGCGCGGGGACCTGCGGGTGCAGGTGGAGACGGTGCCGTGGGACCGGGTCGCGGACGTCCACCGCCGCCTCGAAACCGGCGCCACGACGGGCAAGATCGTCCTGGAAATCGGGCGCTGAAATCGGGCGCTGGGGTGGTGCCCGCGCGAACGGGGGCACCACCACGGCTACAGCGTCGGCGACCGGCCTTCGAACGGGGTCGAGAGGACGACCGTGGTGCGGGTCGAAACCTTCGCGGCTTCCCGGATCCGGCGCAGCAGGTCCTCGAGCCCGAGCGGGGACGCGACGCGCACCAGCAGGATGTAGGACTCGTCGCCGGCGACCGAGTAGCAGGACTCGATCTCGGTGATGTGCTGGATGCGCTGCGGGTAGTCGTCCGGGGCGGCCGGGTCGTTCGGGGTGAGCGAGATCAGCGCGGTGAGCGGGAGGCCGATCTGCTCGCCGTCGAGGCGGGCGGTGTAGCCGAGGATCACGCCGCGCTGTTCGAGACGCCGCACCCGCTGGTGGACGGCGGACACCGACAGCCCGACGCGTTCGGCGAGGTCGGTGAAGCTGCGCCGGCCGTCGGCGGCGAGTTCCTGGACGATCGCCTGGTCGAGCGGCTCGAGCGGGCCGCTCATGCGTCGAGCACGACGAGTTCGTGCGGCCGCGTGTTGACGGCCTCCACCCCGGTTTCGGTGACCACGACGATGTCCTCGATGCGGGCGCCCCAGCGGCCCGGCTGGTAGATGCCGGGCTCGACGCTGAAGGCCATGCCCGGTTCCAGCGCCAGGCTGTTGCCGGCGATGATGTAGGGCTCTTCGTGCACGTCGAGGCCGATGCCGTGGCCGGTGCGGTGGATGAAGTACTCGCCGAAGCCGGCGGCCTCGATCACGTCGCGGGCGGCGGCGTCGATCGATTCGGCCGTGGCGCCCGGGCGGACCGCGTCGACCGCGGCCTGCTGGGCCTGCTGCAGCACGGCGTAGGTGGCGGCGACGTCGGCGTCGCGCGGTTCCCCGACGGCGTAGGTGCGGGTGGAGTCGGAGTTGTAGCCCTCGGGCAGCGGGCCGCCGATGTCGACGACGACCACGTCGCCGCGTTCGATCACGCGCTCGGAGACGTCGTGGTGGGGGCTGGCGCCGTTGGGGCCGGAGCCGACGATCACGAAGTCGGCGACCACGTGGCCCTCCTCGACGATCGCGGCGGCGATGTCGGCGCCGACCTCGGCTTCGGTGCGGCCAGGGCGCAGCCATTCGCCGACGCGGGCGTGGACGCGGTCGATCGCGGAACCCGCGGCACGCAGGGCGGCGATCTCGGTGGCGTCCTTGCGCATCCGCAGCTCACGCACCACCGGGCCGGCCAGGGTCTGCTCGGCGTCGCCGAGGGCGCCGCGCAGCGCGAGCACGTGCAGGGCGGGGGTGAAGTCGCTGACGGCGACGCGGCCGGGCTTGCCGAGCCGGTCGGCCACCAGCCGGTACGGGTCGTCGCCGTCGACCCACGTCAGGACCTCGACGCCGAGGTCGGCGGTGGGGACGTCGCTGTAGCCGGGAGCCTCCAGCTTGGGCACGACCAGGGCGGGGGTGCCGTCGGCGGGGATCACGAGCGTGGTGAGCCGTTCGAACGAGCCGCCCGCCTGGCCCAGCAGGTAGCGCAGGTCGGACCCGGGGGCGATCAGCAGGGCGTCGGTGTCCGCGGCGGCGGCCGCCTGCGCGGCGCGGTCGAGGCGGGCACGGAGCGCAGCGGCGTCCGGGGCGGGCGTGTGGAGGGATCGGCGCGACATGCGGCTGAGCCTAGTACCGGCGTGCGCGGCCGCCCGTCACCCGGGCGGGAGCCGGAGTTTCGAACAGCGGCGGCAGCGCGGTGAGCATGAGCGCGGACCACACGAGGTGGGTCAGCAGCGGTGCCTGGATCCCGCCGGTGGCGCGGCGCTGCAGCCCGAACAGCGTGCCCATCACGATCGACGCGAGCACCAGTGCGGGGTTGCGGGTGGCCACAGTGGACAGCGCGTACACGGCGGTCGAGGTCGTGACCGGCGCGCGGGTGAGCGAGCCTTGCAGGGCACCGCGGAAGAAGACCTCCTCGGCCGCGCCGGTGACCAGCGTGGTGGCGTAGACCGTCGGTCCGGAGCCGCGGTGGGCGTAGGCGAGCACGCCGGACAGGGCGCGCGACAACGGCGGGATGCGCCGCGCGACCAGCGCGCAGCCGTAGAACACGCCGAACGCGCCGGCCGCGAGCGCGACCGGTCCGGCGACGGGGTGGCGGGAGTGCCCGCGCGGGGGCGGCCCGGCGGCGAGCCCGCCCGCGACCCACGTGGCGGCGACGGCGTTGGTCAGCACGGGGAAGCGGCGGGAGCCCGGTTCGGTCGAGAGCGACCAGCCGAGCAGGCCGGTTCCGGCCGCGGTGACGGCGGCCAGCAGCCGGCGGCGCATCAGGCCGCCTGGGCGCGTTCGGCGAGCGCCGCCAGCGCGGCGGAGTCGAAGTCCATGGGTTCGAACGGTACGACGTCGCGGATCGCGTCGTCGCGCACCACCACTTCGTTGACCATCGAGTCGACCAGCGTGCGGCCGGTGGTGACGTCGACGTCGGTGACGAGCGCGAGCCAGTAGGACGAGAGCCGCGGGGTGAGCAGCGGGACGGGCAGGATCACGGGGTTGCGGCCTTCGAGCCGCGCGACGCGGCGCAGCATGTCGAGGTAGGCGAGCTGTTCGCTGCCGCCGATCTCGAACGTGCGCCCTTCGGCCGCGGCGGGTTCGAGCACGCCCACGAGGTAGCGCACGACATCGGCGATCGCGATCGGCTGGGCGCGGGTGGCGGCCCAGCGCGGGGTGACCATGGCGGGCAGGTGTTCCACGAGCTGGCGGGTGATCTCCCACGAGATGCCGCCGTGGCCGATCACGATCCCGGCGCGCAGCACGGTCACCGGCACGCCGGTGGTGCCCAGCAGGTGCTCGACCTGGCGGCGGCTGCGCAGGTGGGCGGACAGCTGGTCGGAGTCTTCGCCGAGCCCGCCGAGGTAGACGATGCGGCCCACGTTCGCGTCGCGGGCGGCGAGGGCGAAGGCGCGGGCCGCGGCGGCGTCGCGGCGTTCGAAGTCGCGGGCGTCGAGCGAGTGCACGAGGTAGTAGGCGCCGTCGACGCCGGTGAGGGCTTTCTCGAGGGAGGCGCGGTCGTCGACGTCGCCGTACACGGCGGTCCCGGCGCCCCGGTAGCCGGCCGTGTTGCGGGTCATGGCCCGCACGTCGTGGCCGGCGCCGGTCAGCGCCTCGGCCAGGCGGCTGCCGACGAACCCGGACGCCCCGGTGACCAGTACGCGCACGCGCCACTCCCCTCTCGTCGCTTCCCCAGCGGGGTTACCCGCGGCGGACGGGTGGAAACCGGGCGGCGCGTCACGTGCCGTGCGCGGCGGCCGGACGTGGCAGGCTGGGCGCGTGACCGGACCACTCGCCCTCCTCGACTCCGCGAGCCTGTACTTCCGCTCGTACTTCGCGCTGCCCGATTCGATGACCGCGCCCGACGGGACGCCGGTCAACGCCGTGCGCGGGTTCACCGACACGCTGGCGCGCATCCTCACCGACCGGCGCCCGTCGCGGCTGGTCGCGTGCCTGGACGCGGACTGGCGGCCGAAGTTCCGCACCGACCTGCTGCCCAGTTACAAGGCGCACCGGGTCGCCGAACCGAGCGAAGACTCCCCCGACGTGGAGGAGGTGCCGGACACGCTCACGCCGCAGGTGCCGGTGATCCTCGACGTGCTGGCCGCGTTCGGGTTCGCCACGGCCGAGGCCGCCGGCTACGAGGCCGACGACGTGATCGGCGCGCTCGCCACCCGCGAGACCGGGGCGCCGGTCGAGGTCATCACGGGTGACCGCGACCTGTTCCAGCTGGTGCGTGCGACGCCGACGCCGGCTTCGGTCGTGTACGTGGGCAAGGGCTGGGCGAAGGCCGAGGTGCTGGGGCAGCGCGAGATCGCCGAGCGCTACGGCGTGCCGGCCGAGAACGCCGGGCCGGCGTACGCGGACATGGCCGCGCTGCGCGGGGACCCCTCGGACGGGCTGCCCGGGGTCGCCGGGATCGGGGAGAAGACGGCGGCGAAGCTGATCACGCAGTTCGGGTCGCTGGAGGAGCTGGTCGCGGCCGCGGAGTCGGGCGACTCGCGGCTGCCACTGAAGATGCGGCTGAAGCTGAAGGACGCGGGTGACTACCTCGCCGTGGCGCCGAAGGTCGTGCGGGTCGCCGTCGACGCGGAGGTGGCGCAGTCGGGGCCGGACGCGGTGCCGACGAGCCCCGCGGACCCGGACCGGGTCGCGGAGCTGGCCGAGCGGTGGAACCTGGGCAACTCCGTGAAGCGGCTGCTGGCCGCGCTGCCGAAGGACTGAGCGCGGCTCAGAAGAAGGTGCCGCACCACGGGCGCAGGTCGGTGGTGAACAGCCTGTCGGCGCGGGTGAGCGTGGCGGGGTCGGCTGCGGTGATGCGCCCGGCGTGGGCCAGGGTCGTCGCGCGCCACTCGCCGAGGTAGAGCATGGCGAGGGTGTCGACGTCCAGCTGCAGGTCGGCCGGGGCGTCGGTGCGTTCGGCGCCTTCGGGCCCGACGCGGTAGCGGCCCGTGTTGGCCGGCAGCAGCCGGTCGGCGACGTCGAGGACCACGGGTTCCGCGGCGCCGTAAGCACGGGCGGCGAGTGCGGCGGGCACGTCGACCAGCCGGACCCACAGATCGTCTTCGAGTGCGGTGGTGCGGGCGCGGCGGAAGTCGGCGAGCAGGACCGCGACGGGTTCGTCGGCCGGGCGGGCCGAGGCCCGCACGGTGGCGACGAGGTCGATCGACAGCAGGAACCCCCACAGCGCGGTGATCGCCTCGGGGTTCGCGCCGTGCAGGTCGCGCACTTCGAGCAGCGGGCCGTGGTCGGGACCACCCGGCGTGGTCTGGTCCACGCTGCAGAACAGGGCGAAGCCGTCGTCGCCGTCGGGTCCGGTGTGGACGGCCACGCGGTAGCCGCCGTCGCGGGTGACTCGGCGGTCGTGCGCGATGGGCCACCACGGTTCGGGCCGGGCGATCATGCCCGGCCGGTGCAGGCCGATCCGGTGGTACAGCACGGGAATCAGGTCGCGCGCCTCGGCCGGGTCGAGCAGGCGCACAGCGCCGCCGGCCGCGGCGCCGTCCCGCAGCCGGGCGGGCCGGGTGACTTCGACGGTCGCGCTCAGCGCGGCCGGGCCGTAGCCGAACCGGCCGTAGATCACGGCTTCGCTGGCGTGCAGGCACGCGATGGTGGTGCCCCGCGCCGCGAGATCGGTCAGCTGCGCGGACATCAGCGCGGTGAGCACCCCGCGGCGGGTCCAGTCCGCGCGCACGCCGACACCGTCGACCGCCGTCGCGGACACCGAGGCACCGCCGGGAACGGCGATCGTGGTGGGGAATCCGCTCGTGATCCCGATCGGACGGTCGGCGGCGAAGGCGCCGAACTTCCCGGGTGCGGCCCAGGAATCCCCGAACCGGGCCCACGCGTCGTCCGTCGGCAGCGGCGAGTGCAGTGCCTGTAGCAGCAGGTCGAAGGTGGGGCGGCGTTCGTAGTCGGTGATCGGGCGGACCGCGAAGTCACTCATCCCGCGATCCAACCAAGCCGGGCGCGCCCGCGCACGCGGTTATCGCGGGGCGTCGACGCGGTAGTCGCCGCCGGTGCCGGTGACCGTGATGGGCACGCGCTTGGGCTCCCCCGCGATCTCGACCACGCACTGGAACGTGGAGCCGTCGGTGACGGCTTGCCGGTCGGGGCAGCTGACCTCGCCGACGTCGTGCAGCTGGTAGGTGCCGGTGAGGATCTTCGCCACGGCGGCGTTCATGGCTTTGGCGTCGAACACCCGGCCCGGCCCCGTGGTCGGCGGCGCGCTGCTGCCGGTGCTGCCCGGTGACGCGCCGGCGGTTGGGGTGACGGTCACGGTTTTCGTGGGCGGCGTGGGGTCGGGGTTGGTCGAGCAGCTCGTGGTGAGCAGCAGCCCGAGGCCGCACAGACCCAGCACCGCCACGGCGCGCATGTCCCCGCTCCTCCGCCCCGGAGCCCGGTTGCGGGCCCTTCGTCAAGGTCAGAAGAAAGTACCGCACCACGCGGCGCGGCGCGTGCCGAACAGCGTGTCCACGTGCGCCGGGGCGGCCGCGTCGAGGACCTCGATCCGGCCGGTGTCGGCGAGGTCGGACGCGCGCCACGCTCCGAAGTAGAGCATCGCGAGCGAAGCGACGTCGAGGCGCAGCGCCGGCTCGGAGTCGCAGCGTTGCGCGCCGTCCGCGCTCACGCGGTAGCGGCCGTCGTTAGCGGGCAAGTGCGGGTCCCGAACCTCGAGCACCACCGGTTCGGCCGGGGCGTAGGTGCGGGCGGCGAGCGCGTCCGGGACGTCGACCACGCGCAGCCACAGCTCGTCCTCCACGCCGGTGATCTTGACCGCGCGCGGGTCGGTGAACAGCAGCTCCGCCGGTTCGTCGAGCGGCCGGGCGAGCACGGAGATCTCGTCGACGAGGTCGACCGAGAGCAGGAACCGCCACAGCCCCGCGAACGCGGCCGGGTTGGTGTACTGGAACTGCAGCACGCTCATCTTCTGGCGGCCCGCGTCGCGGTTGACGTGGTACACGGCGAAGCCGTCGACGCCGTCCGGACCGCGGTGCACCGCGGTCTCGATCGGGCTCGATTCACGGCGCAGGTAGTTCTCGTGCGGGGGCCAGTAGTACGGGGGCCGGGTCATCGCGGCGGCACGGGTCAGGCTCGTGGCGTCGTAGAGGTCGGGCCACTGGATCGAGGCCTGGTCGAGGCCGAACACGCTGACCTCGCCGCCGGCCGGAACGTCGGGCCGCAGCCGGGCGCGGTGGCGCTCGACGGTGAGGTCGCGGCTGAGGGTGGCGACCCCGTAGCCGTAGCGGCCGTAGATGACGCCCTCGCTGGCGTGCAGGGTCGCGAGCGTGACACCGCGTTCGGCGAAGTCCTGCAGCTGCGCGGACATCATCGAGCTGAGCACCCCGCGGCGGGTCCGGCCGGCGCGGACCCCGACGCCGGTGACGGCCGCGAGCGGCACGCGGGCGCCGCCGGGCACGACCGTTTCCGCGTCGAACGCGTACACCGTGCCGATCAGCTCGGGGTCGTAGGCGCCGAACCGGCGCGAGGCCTGGAGCGCGTCGGCGACGCGCTCCCACTCCTCGTCGCTGCCGTCTTTGACGTGCAGGGACGACCGGAACAGGTTCCAGGCCGCGCGGTGCTCCTCGGCGGTCTTCAGCAGCCGTACGGTGTGGTCGCTCATGAGCGGATCATCCTGTGCCGCGCGCGGGGTGGTCCACCGATTTACCGCCGGTCAGCCGGCGGCGGGCGGTGAGACCTCGTAGTTGCCGTCGGTGCCCTTGACGGTGATCTTCACCTGCTGCGGCTTGCCGTTGATGGTCGCGGTGCACTCGAACGTGGCGCCGTCGGAGACCTTCTGCTCGGCCGGGCAGGTGACGCCGCTGACGCCTTCGATCTTGTACGTGTCGGTGAGCAGCTTCGCGACGTCGGTCTGCATCTGGGTGTTGTTGAAGACCTCGGTCTTGAAGAAGCCCGGTGCGACGAACCCGAGCACCGCGACCACCGCGACGACCACGACGAGCGCGCCGACGCCGATGAACAGGCCCTTCTTCGACTTCGGCTGCTCACCGGAGCCTCCGGCGGACGGGGCGATGGCGGTGGGCTGGCCGTAGTCGTACTGGCCGGGCTGGGCCTGCGGCCCGCTCGGCGGCTGCTGGCCGTAGAGCGGCTGCTGCTGGGGCCCGCTCTGCGGGTAGCCACCGCCGGGCTGCTGTCCGTACTGGGGCTGCTGCGGGCGGTTGGGGTCATACGGCTGCCCGTACTGCTGCGGGGGCGGCTGCTGGCCCCACTGCGGCTGCTGCGGCGGGGTGTAGCCACCGGGCTGCTGCCCGTACTGCGGTTGCTGGCCGTACTGGGGCTGCTGCGGCTGCGAGGGCTGCACCCACTGGGTGGGCTGCGAGTCGTAGGGCTGGGGCTGCTGCTGGCCGTATTGCTGCGGGTTGTAGGGCTGCTGCTGTTCCTGCGGCCCGCTCGGCGGGTAGGCGCCGCCCGGCTGTTGCCCGTACTGCGGCTGCTGCCCGTACTGGGGCTGCTGGGGGTCGTTGCCGCCATACGGCGTGCTCATCGCTTGCCTCCGCCTTGTTCGCCTGTGGCCGCAGCTCCACCCGCGCGGGGAGGGGCTGCGGCCCACGGTGTCGTGCGCGATCCAACCACAGGTCGGGGCCGAGCACACGCGTCCACGCACACCCTGTCCGACCGGTGACCTCCGCGTGCCCGCGAACGCCTTTCGGGTAACGCCGATTTCACGCGCCACCGGCCGCGACGACGCCGCGGCGCAGGGCGCGCACGGCGTCCGCGGCGGCGGCGCCGACGGGGTCGGCCTTGCCGAGGACGTCGCGGATCTGGTCGAGCAGGTCGATCACCTGACGCGACCAGCGCACGAAGTCACCGGCCGAGAGCTCCTGGCCGTTGGTTTCGGCGGCGGTGAGGACCTTTTCGAGCGATTCGCCGCGCGCCCACCGGTAGACCGGCCACGCGAAGCCCGCGTCGGGCTCGCGGGTGCGGTCGAGGTGGTGGCGGCGTTCGTCCTCGGTGAGGTCGACCCACAGCTTGGTGGTCTCCTCCCAGGCCTTGGGCACGGCGCCGCCGGGCAGCCGCGGCTCCCCCGCCGTGTCGCGGCGGGCTTCGAACACGAGGGTCGAGACCACCGCGGCGAGCTCGGCGGGACCGAGGTTCTCCCACACGCCGTGGCGGATGCACTCGGCCGCGAGCAGGTCGGACTCGCTGTAGAGACGGGCGAGGCGGTGGCCGTGCTCGGTGACGCGGTCCTCGCCGGTGCCGGGGCCGAGGTAGCCGCGTTCACCGAGGAGGGCGAGGATGCGGTCGAACGCGCGGGCCAGCGAGTGCGTGGTGGCGGCGACCTTGCGTTCGAGCTGCTCGGTTTCGGCCTGCAACCGCTGGTAACGCTCGACCCAGCGCAGGTTCGCCTCGCGTTCGGCCAGGCCGTGGCAGGGATGGGCGCGCAGGGCGCGGCGCAGCGAGTTCAGCTCGGCGTCGTCGCCCGCGCCGGCGCGGCGACGCTGCCGGCCGGGCAGGGCGATGCCCGCGTTGCGCAGCGACGACGCGATGTCGCGGCGGGTCTTGGGCGAGCGGAGCTCGAGGTGCTTGGGCAGGCGGATGTGCCCGAGCGGCTCGACCGGCGCCGGGAAGTCGGCCACCGACAGCGGGCCCGACCAGCGGTCTTCGGTGACGACCACGGGCCGGGGTTCGCGGATCGGGTCCAGGCCCGGGTCGACGACCACGGCGAGGCCCGCGCGGCGGCCGGCGGGCACGGCGATCACGTCGCCCTTGCGCAGTTTCTCCAGCGATTCGGCGGTGCCGGCGCGGCGGGCGGCGGTGTTCTGCCGCGACAGCGCCTTCTCGCGCGCCGAGATCTTCGCGCGCAGCTCGACGTACTCCAGCATCTCGTCGAAGTCGCCCGTGACCGCCTCGGCGTAGCCCTTGAGGGCTTCCTTGTTGCGTTCGATGCGGCGGGCGGTGCCGACCACGGAGCGGTCGGCCTGGAACTGGGCGAAGGACTGTTCGAGCAGCTCGCGGGCGGCGTCGGCGCCGACCTGGGCGACGAGGTTGACGGCCATGTTGTAGCCGGGCCGGAACGAGGAGCGCAGCGGGTACGTGCGGGTGGAGGCGAGGCCGGCGACCTGCTTGGGGTCCACGCCGGGCTGCCACGCGACCACGGCGTGGCCTTCGACGTCGATGCCGCGGCGCCCGGCGCGACCGGTGAGCTGCGTGTACTCGCCCGGGGTGAGGTCGACGTGGGCTTCGCCGTTGTACTTGACCAGCCGTTCGAGCACGACGGTGCGGGCGGGCATGTTGATGCCGAGCGCGAGGGTCTCGGTGGCGAACACGACCTTGACCAGGCCGCGGACGAACAGTTCCTCCACCGTCTCCTTGAACGCGGGCAGCAGCCCGGCGTGGTGGCCGGCGAAGCCGCGTTCGAGGGCTTCGCGCCACTCCCAGTAGCCGAGCACGCCGAGGTCGCCTTCGGGCAGGTCGGCGGTGCGCTCGTCGATGATCCGGCGGATCTCCTCGACCTGCTCGGGCCCGTTGAGGCGCAGGCCCGAGCGCACGCATTGGGCGACGGCGGCGTCGCAGCCGGCGCGGGAGAAGATGAACACGATCGCGGGCAGCAGGCCCGCCGCGTCGAGCCGTTCGGTGACGTCGACGCGGGAGGGCGGGCGGAACCGCGGCGGTCGGGGCGCGCCGCGACGGCCACCGCGGTTGCCGCGCAGCGACGCGGGGGCGAAGCGGCCGATCTCTTCGGTGCGGCGCAGGAGGCCGGGGTTGATCTTCAGCTCGGCGCCGGGGTCGGCTTCGTCCTGACCGGCGAACAGGTCCAGCAGGCGGTTGCCGACCAGCATGTGCTGCCACAGCGGCACGGGCCGGTGCTCGTCGACGACGACGGTGGTGTCGCCGCGGACCTCCACGAGCCACTCGCCGAACTCCTCGGCGTTGCTCACGGTGGCCGACAGCCCGACGACGCGGACGTGTTCGGGCAGGTGGAGGATCACCTCCTCCCACACGGCGCCGCGGAAGCGGTCGGCGAGGTAGTGGACCTCGTCCATCACGACGTAGCCGAGCTCGGGGATGCTGGAGCTGCCGGCGTAGAGCATGTTCCGCAAGACCTCGGTGGTCATCACGACCACCTGGGCGTTGCCGTTGATGGAGGTGTCGCCGGTCAGCAGGCCCACGGCGTCGGTGCCGTAGCGGTCGACGAGGTCGGCGTACTTCTGGTTCGACAGCGCCTTGATGGGCGTCGTGTAGAAGCACTTGCGGCCCTCGGCCAGCGCCAGGTGCACCGCGAACTCGCCGACGACGGTCTTGCCGGCGCCGGTCGGCGCGCACACGAGCACCCCGTGGCCGTCTTCGAGGGCTTCGCAGCCACGGACCTGGAACTCGTCGAACTCGAAGGACACCTCGCCGGCGAAGCGCGTCAGCTCGGGGTACTTGCCGCGGCGGCGCGAGACCGCATAGGCCTCGGCCGGGGATGGTGAAGGGCTACTGGCCACCCACTCAGGGTTCCACACGGCACCGACAGTCCGCACGCGGCGTGCCGACCGTTCGGTGACCGGCAGGTTACGGGAGCGGGGCGACGACTGTGAGCGCGCCGGGCACGCACGTGGCGGTGACGGGGGTGGTGCCCTGGGATTCGCCGTCGGCGTAGGCGGGCCAGTCACGGCCGTCGGGTGTGCCGGGGGCGTCGATGGCGAGGGTGCGGGTGCGCAGGGTGCGGACGGCGGGGTGGCCGAGGTGGGCGCCGGTGCGCAGGCCGGGCAGCAGGCGCAGCAGCTGGAGGCGGCCGGCGGCGCCGATGATCGTGACGTCGAACAGGCCGTCGTCGGGGGTGGCGCGGGGGCAGATGGGGACACCGCCGCCGTAGTACGGGGTGTTGCCGACGGCGACGAGGGTGGCGTCGAGTTCGAGGGTCTGCTCGTCGGTGCGGAGGGTGATGGGGCGGGGTGTGAAGGCGGCGAGCTCGGCGAGGATGGCGACGTCGTAGCGGCGCGGTCCGGTGGGCCAGTGCAGGTTGTTGGCGCGGGCGTTGACGGCGGCGTCGAAGCCGGAGCACAGGACGGTGGCGAACCACGCGTCGGCGGTGCGGCCGAGGTCGAGGCGGCGCCGGGTGCCGGTGCGCAGCGCGGCGGCGAGGGCGTCGGCGGCCTGGAGCGCGTCGGGTGGGGTGCCGAGGGCGCGGGCGAGGTCGTTGCCGGTGCCGGAGGGGACGAGGCCGAGGGCGACGTCGTGGTCGGCGCAGAACTGCACACCTTGGTGGGCGGCGCCGTCGCCGCCGAGGACCACGAGCACGTCGAGGCCCTCGGTGTGGGAGGAACGCATGAGGGCGCGGGATTCCTCGACGCTCGTGGCGACGAGCACGTCGAGCCGGTCGACGGCGGGGCGCAGCCGGTCGGCGACGGCTTCGGCGATGCGCGCGGCGGCTCCGTGGCCGGAGGCCGGGTGCACGGCCAGTGCTGCGTTCACGCCCACGGGCGCCTACGTGATGTCGTCGGTCGTCGTGGCGCGCGGCGAGGTCGCGGGCTCGTCTTCTTCGACGGTGCTCGGCGTGTAGTTGAAGGGCGCGGCTTCGTCGTCGGCGAGCTTGTCCCAGCCCTCGTCTTCGCGGATCTTGTCGCGCTTGCGGTCGTGGATGCGCGCGATCTGGATGGCGATCTCGAACAGGATCGTGAGCGCACCGGCGAGGCCGAGCATCGAGAACGGGTCGGAGCCCGGGGTGGCGAACGCGGCGAACACGAACAGCGCGAACAGGATGCCGCGGCGCCACTTGCGCAGCTGCTGGTACTTGACGACACCGACCATGTTGAGCATGACGATGATCAGCGGTAGTTCGAAACTCACGCCGAAGATGACCAGCAGCGACAGGATGAACGAGATGTACTTGTCCGCGGTGAGCGCCGTGACGAACTGTTCCTGACCGAACCCGGCGAGCAGCGCCAGCGCGTGCGGCACGAGCAGGTAGGCGAGCACTGCGCCGGCGACGAACAGCACGGACGCGAAGCCGACGAAGGTGAGCGCGTACTTGCGCTCCTTCGAGTACAGGCCCGGGGCGATGAACGCCCAGAACTGGTAGAGCCAGAACGGGGACAGCAGGACCGCGCCGGCGGCGATACCGATCTTGAGGCGGATCGTGAACGCTTCGAACGGCACGGTCTGCAGGAGCTTGCAGCCGCCCTGGTCGCCGCCGAACCGCTGCGAGGGGGGGATGGCGCAGTAGGGCTGGGTGACGATGTTGCCCAGTGACGGGATCGGGCCAAGGTGCTGCTCGAACCAGATGAACCCGAAGATGCCGCCGATCACCACGAACAGCAGGGCGAAGCCCAGCCTGCGGCGGAACTCGTAGATGTGCTCGATGAGCGTCATCGTGCCGTCGGGGTTCTTCCGACGGCTGCGCCTGGTCCGTTTGCTGCTGCGGCCGGCACCTGCGCCGTTGGCGGCTTCCGCCACTGGTCTTTCCGTTCTCGTCATAGCCCGTCGGAGCGCACCGGGGTTCAGCGCGCTCCGCGGACCGGGGACCGGGTGGTGCGGGTGGGACTCAGCTGGCGTTCTTCTGCGGCTGGTCGGCCGACGATCCCTGCTGCTTCTTCAGCTCGTCGAGCTGGCGCTGGAGGTCGGCGACCTGCTGGTCCTGCGCCGGGGCCGTCGACTGCGGGAGCTGACGGGTCTCGGCCTCTTCGGCTTCGGCCTTCTGCTCGCCCGTGAGGTCCTTGGTCTCGGCCTTGAAGATCTTCATGGACTTGCCGATGGAGCGGGCGGCGTCCGGAAGCCTCTTGGCTCCGAAGAGCAGAACCACGACGAGCACCAGCAGGATGATGTGCCACGGCTGCAGCGCGTTCATGGGTGGCCTCCTTGTTTCGAGTCGTTGCCGATTTTACTGGTTTTCCGGTGTCTCGCGGCGCTGCGCCACGGCCACGCGAAGTGCTGCCGACCGGGCCCGGATGAGCCCGGTCCGGTCCTGGGTGTCCTCAGCCACCATGCTCACCGTGCGGCGGAAGCCGCGCAAGACTCTGATCGTCCGCACCAGCAGGAGGATCAGGACGAGCAGGCCCGCCGCGAGCAGCACGTAGGTGGGCAAGTACGACACGTGGGTTACCTTAACGGCCGTAGGTTGACGGTAGGTGACGGGATCGGGCCACCGCGTCGGCCGCTCGCCGTCGAACGGCGTCGGCCAGTGTGACGGGGCTCTCCACCTGCGCATCTCCCCCGAGTCCGAGGACCAGGCGGACCATCCAGGACTCGTCCGCGTAGCGCATCCGGATTCGCAACCGGCCGCCGTCGAGCTCGTCGAGCTCTTCGCACGGGTAGTACTCGGCGACCCAGCGCGCGTCGGGGTCGAGCACGAGCTCGGCCTCCTGCTGGTCGGGCCGCGCGGAGAACACGCCGTTGGACAGGTCGGTGGGGCGGGCGTGCGCGGGCGGCGCGGCCGGTTCGTCGAGCACGGTCAGCTCGTCGATGCGGTCCAGCCGGAACAGCCGCACCCCTTCGACGCGGCGGCACCACGCTTCGAGGTAACCGACGGCCTGCACGATCAGCAGCCGCATCGGGTCCACGGTGCGTTCGGTGACCTGGTCCTTGGACGCGGTGTAGTACCGGATCCGCAGGGCGCGCCCGGCCTGCAGCGCGGCCGCGACCTCCTCGCGGGTCTTCGCGGCGCGTTTGCCTTCGCGGACACCGCCGCCGACCACGACCCCGGCGGGCTGGGCCTGCCCGGCCGCGTCTTCGATCTTGGCGATGGACCGGCGGACCGCGTCGCCGTCGACCACGCCGGGGGTTTCGGCGAGCGCCCGCAGCGCGACGAGCAGGGCGGTGGCCTCGCCGCCGGTGAGGCGCAGGGGCCGGCTCATGCCGGCGTCGTGGGTGACGACGATGGTGTCGCCTTCGAAGGACAGGTCGATGAGGTCACCGGGGCCGTAGCCGGGCAGGCCGCACATCCACAGCAGCTCGAGGTCCTTGCGCAGCTGCCGGGGGGTGACGTCGAAGTCGTGGGCCGCCTCGTCGATCCGCACGCCCGGGCGCGCGAGCAGGTAGGGCACGAGCGCCAGCAGGCGCGGCATGCGCTCTCCGGATCCGCTCACCGGGCGCTCCCCTGCTCGGCGCGGGCGAGGACGGCCTCGAGCCGGTGGTGCACGGACTTGGCCAGCACGTCGGGTTCGAGCACGAGCACGTCGGGGCCCTGGGCGGCGATCCAGTCGGCGGCCGATTCGGGGAAGTACAGGCCGATCTCGACGATGTCGCCCTCTTCGCCACCGATGGTTTCGCGGCCGACGACCTGCGCTCGGCGGCGGACGCCCGCGGCGCGGCCGTCGGCGATCCACAGCCGGGCGGTCGTGACGGGGTTCTGCTCGTCGCCAGTGCCGGTGACCGACACGAGCTTGAGCAGGTTGACGCCTTCCGGGCGGGTCACGGCGCCGGGCGGGCCGACGGGCGTGACCGCGCCGGTGACCCGCGACAGCCGGAAGCAGCGGGTGGCGCCGCGGTCGCGGTCGTGCCCGACGACGTACCAGCGGGCGCGCCACGACACGACGCCCCACGGTTCGAGCTCGCGCATCCGGCGCTCCGGGGAGCCGCTGCGGCGGTACTCGAACCGCACAGCCTGGCCGTGCTGCACGGCGGCGAGCAGCGGCCCGAAAGCCGGTTCGGCGCGCACCCGGGGTTCGATCACGGTGTTGGCCTGGTCGTCGACCTCCACTCCGGCGGCGCGCAGCTTCACGAGCGCGCCCTGGGCCTGGCCGGTCAGCTCGGGCGAGTCCCACAGGCGCACCGCGAGGCCGACCGCGGCGGCTTCGTCGGGGGCCAGGTCGATCTCGCCCAGCTCGTAGTCGCGGCGGGCGATGCGGTAGCCCTCGACGGGGTCGAAGGCGGAGTTGCGACCGGTCTCCAGCGGGATGCCGAGCTCCCGCAGCTCGGTCTTGTCGCGTTCGAACGTGCGGAAGAAGGCCTCGTCGCTGACCGCGTCGGCGTACCCGGGCACGATCCCGCGGATCCGCTCGGCGGTGAGGTACTGCCGGGTGGACAGGAGGGCGAGCACGAGGTTGACCAGCCGTTCGGCGCGTGCGGTGGACACCCGTTAACCCTAGCTCTCCTTCTCGTCCTCGTTCGTGAGGTTCCCCGAACCCGCGTCGGCGTGCCTCGGCGGGTTTTTCGCCGCCTCTCGTGCGTGCGCGGACACCCCTAGCCTGGGTGGCATGACTGAACGTGTGCTGCTGGTGACCGGAGCGTCGCGGGGGATCGGCGCGGCGACGGCGAGGCGGGCCGTGGCCGCCGGGTTCCGCGTGGGGCTCGTCGCACGCAACCCCGGCTCGGTGGGACCGCTCGCGGCGGAACTCGGCGAAGAGCGGGCGCTGCCGCTGGCCGCCGACGTGGCCGACTGGCCGGGCATCTCGCGTGCCGTGGAGGCGGTGCTGGCCCGGTTCGGCCGCCTCGACGCGGTGTTCGCGAACGCCGGGATCGGCATGGGGGTGTCGTTCTTCGGCGACGGCGGCGCGGAACCCGAGCGGTGGCGGGAGCTGGTGCTGACCAACGTCTACGGCGCCGCGCTCACGGCACGCGCGACGTTGCCGGCGCTCGCCGAATCCGGCGGGCACCTCGTGCTGACCGGTTCGGTCGCGGGCCGCTACCCGCGCAAGGGCAGCCTGTACTCGGCGACGAAGTGGGCGGTCAGCGGCATGGCCGCGGGGATCCGGGAAGAGGCGGTGGGCACCGGCGTGCGGGTGACGCTGGTGCAGCCTGGCATCACCGACACCGACATCCTCACCGACGAACAGAAGCGCAAGCCCAAGCTCGAGGCCGACGACGTGGCCCGCGCCGTGCTCTACGCGCTCGAGCAGCCGCCGACGGTGGACGTCAACGAGATCATGGTCCGCCCGACCGGGCAGGTCCTCTAGCGCGCCAGCCGGGCGACGCGCCCGGCGGTGCCGCCGGCCCAGCAGCTGCCGAGCGGCGTGCAGTCGACCGTGTCGAAGCTGCCGGTGTCGAAGGAGCTCCAGTGACGGCCGCCGTCGCGGCTTACGTCGCTGCCGCCGGGTCCGACGGCGAGGACCGACCCGCCGAGCCACGCCAGCCCCGACCGGTAGCCCGCCGGGTACTGCGGCGGGGTGCGCCAAGTGCGGCCGCGGTCGCCCGAGAGCGCGACGGCCGGGCCCGGCGCGGTGGGGTCGGCGAAGTCCCCGCCGATGGCGACGCCCTGCCACGGCGTGCGGAACGCCAGGGCGAACACCCCCGCCGAGGCGCTGCTGGGCAGCGGGGTGGCGGCGACGGTCCAGTGCCGGCCGGCGTCGCCGGTGTGCAGCACGCGGGCGGTGGCGCCGCCGCCGGTGGCGAGCCACGCGTCGAACGGCCCGGACGTGGTCAGGCACTGGCCGCTCGCGGCGAACCCGGCCTCGCCGGGCAGCGCGGGCGGGAACGCGGCCTCGGGCACCTGCCGCCAGGTGCGGCCGCCGTCGGCGGTGGCCTGCACGCGGAACTTCCCGTCGACGGGGTCGCTCATCGCCAGCCCGCGCCGGGGGTCGAAGAACGCGACGCAGTCGTAGAACGCGGCCGGGTCGGGGTTGCGGAAGGTCTCGCGCCAGTGCCGGCCGGCGTCGTCGGTGCGGTAGATCCGGGAGTCGGTGCCGGGGCCGATCGAGAGGACCACGGCGTGGTCGGCGTCGAACGCCTCGATGTCCCGGAATTCCAGGGTGCCGGCGCCCGACGGGCCGACCGGTGTCCAGGTCCGCCCGGCGTCGGTGGTGCGCAGCACCGTGCCCCCGGTGCCGCTGACCCACGCCACGCGGCCGCTGACCGCCGAAAGCCCGCGGAACTGCGCCGTGGTCCCGGTGGGCGTGAGCTGCCACGACGGGAGCCGCTGAGCCGCGGACGCGACGCCGCCGGCGACGAGCGGGAGGACGGCACCGAACAGGACCAGCAACGCACGCACGACACGCATCCGCCGATCCTGCCGCACCCCGGTGGCGACTTTCGTCGGGAACGCCGAAGGGGCCGTCCCGGCGGTGCGGGACGGCCCCTTCGGCGGTGGTCCGGGGCTACAGCGAGCTGATCAGGCGTTCCACCCGCTCGTCGACCGAGCGGAACGGGTCCTTGCACAGCACGGTCCGCTGCGCCTGGTCGTTGAGCTTCAGGTGCACCCAGTCGACGGTGAAGTCGCGCCCGGCGGCCTGCGCGGCGGCGATGAAGTCGCCGCGCAGCTTCGCGCGGGTGGTCTGCGGCGGGGTGTCCTTCGCGGCCTCGATCTCACCGTCGTCGGTGACGCGGCGGACCAGGCCCTTGCGCTGCAGCAGGTCGAAGATGCCCCGGCCGCGGCGGATGTCGTGGTAGGCCAGGTCGAGCTGCGCGACCCGCGGGCTGGACAGGTCCAGGTCGTGCTTGGCGCGGTAGCGCTCGACGAGGCGGTGCTTGATCGCCCAGTCGATCTCGGTGTCGATCTTGCTGAAGTCCTGCTGCTCCACCGCTTCCAGGGCGCGGCCCCACAGTTCGACGACGCGTTCGTTGGCCGGGGTGGAGCCGTTCTCCTTGAGGTGCTGCACGGCGCGGGCGTGGTACTCGCGCTGGATGTCCAGCGCCGACGCTTCGCGGCCGCCGGCGAGGCGCACCTGGCGGCGGCCGGTGAGGTCGTGGCTGATCTCGCGGATCGCCCTGATCGGGTTGTCCAGGGTGAAGTCGCGGAACTGCACGCCCGCCTCGATCATCTCCAGCACCAGGTTCGCGGAGCCGATCTTGAGCATCGTGGTCGGCTCGGCCATGTTCGAGTCGCCCACGATCACGTGCAGGCGCCGGTAGCGCTCGGCGTCGGCGTGGGGCTCGTCGCGGGTGTTGATGATGGGCCGCGACCGGGTGGTGGCGCTGGAGACGCCCTCCCAGATGTGCTCGGCGCGCTGCGACAGGCAGTACACGGCGCCGCGCGGGGTCTGCAGGACCTTGCCCGCGCCGCAGATCAGCTGGCGGGTGACGAGGAACGGCAGCAGCACGTCGGCGATCCGGGAGAACTCGCCGGCGCGGGTCACGAGGTAGTTCTCGTGGCAGCCGTAGGAGTTGCCCGCCGAGTCGGTGTTGTTCTTGAACAGGAAGATGTCGCCGCCGATGCCCTCGTCGGCCAGCCGCCGCTCGGCGTCGACCAGCAGGTCCTCGAGGATCCGCTCACCGGCCTTGTCGTGGGTGACCAGCTGGGTGAGGTCGTCGCACTCGGCCGTCGCGTACTCGGGGTGCGACCCGACGTCGAGGTACAGCCGGGAGCCGTTGGAGAGGAACACGTTCGACGAGCGTCCCCACGACACGACCCGCCTGAAGAGATACCGCGCGACCTCGTCGGGCGAGAGCCTGCGCTGACCGTGGAAGGTGCACGTGACCCCGAACTCGGTCTCGATGCCAAAGATCCGCCGCTGCATCCCACCAGAGTAGGCGCTGCACCCCCACCTGAGGTGCGCCGTTCGGGCGGCGACACGCGGTCGGTACGTTGCAAACGCGAGAAACACCGCGCGGAACCGGCCTGAACCGGGCGCGGCGCCACCCCTGGCGGAGAAGAGGTCAGCGACGGTGTTCCACCAGCTCAGCCGCCCGTTCCGGAAGGTCGGACGCACCGACCGGGCCCTCATCGCGCGCAGTGCGGCGCTGCCGCGCACGCGCGCCGACGACCTCCTCGGCTGGCTTTCCAAATCCGCGAACAAATCCCGGTTGTGGTGGGTCGTGGCGGCTCTGCTGGCCACGCGCAAGGGCGCGACGCGGAGGGGCGCCCTGCGCGGGGTGGCCGCGATCGCCGGGGCGAGCGCGGCGGCGAACCTGCTCGGCAAGCCGGTGTTCCCGCGGCGGCGCCCCGCCGAGGACGAGGTCCCCGAGCACCGGCGGCTGCGCAAGCGCCCGACGTCCTCGTCGTTCCCGTCCGGGCACGCCGCTTCTGCGGCCGCGTTCACCACGGCCGTGGCGATGGAGTCGCCCCGCGCGGGGCTCGCCCTCGCCCCGCTGGCCGGCGCGGTCGCGTACTCGCGCGTGCACACCGGGGTGCACTGGCCCAGCGACGTCGGCGCCGGCGTGGTCATCGGGGTCACCGTCGCGACGCTGACGCGGCACTGGTGGCCCCTGCACCCCGACGTGCCCGCCCACACCGCCCACACCGCCGAGGCGCCCGAGATGCGCGACGGCGAGGACATGCTGGCCCTGGTCAACCCCCACTCCGGCGTCGACGGCCTTGACCCCACCGAAGACGTCCGCTACGCCTGGCCGAAGGCCACGCTGCTCTACCCCGACGCGCACCAGGACCTGCGCGAACAGCTCAAGTCCGAGATCGACGCGCGGGGCGGCACCGTGCGCGCCCTCGGCGTCGCCGGGGGTGACGGCACGGTCGCCGCCGTCGCGTCCGTCGCCGCCGAACGGGGACTGCCGCTCGCCCTCATCCCCGCTGGCACGCTCAACCACTTCGCCCGCGACGTCGGCGTGCGCTCCATGCCCGACGCCGACGCCGCCACCGAAGCGGGCAACGCGGTCGGCATCGACCTCGGTGAGGTCGAAGTCCACGGCGCGGGCGAGGCCGGGCACCGCTGGTTCGTCAACACCGCGAGCCTCGGCGGCTACCCGGAAATGGTGCGGCTGCGGGAGAAGCTGCAGGAGAAGCACCCGAAGTGGCCCGCGGCCGCGCTCGCGCTCGCCCGCGTGCTGCGCCGCGCCAAACCCCTGCCGATTCTGCTCAACGGCCGGCGCGCCGAGGTCTGGCTGATCTTCGTCGGCAACGGCACCTACTCCCCCAAGGGTTTCGCCCCCTCCCGGCGCCCGGCCCTGGACACCGGCCTGCTCGACGTGCGCTACCTGCGCGCCGACCTGCCCTACTCCCGGGCCCGGTTCCTGCTGGCGATGATCAGCAACAGCCTCAACGCGAGCCACGTGTACCAGCAGCTCGACGTACCCGAACTGCGCGTGGAACTGCTCGACGGCAACCGCCGCGTCGCCACCGACGGCGAGGTCGGCCCGCTGGGCAACGAGTTCGTGTTCCGCGCCCGCCCCAGCGCGCTCACGATCTACCGCAACCCCGACGACCGGGCTTGACCCGCGCTTTACCCGCTCTCAACGAATCCACAGCACCCCGCCCGTAGGTTGATCTTGCCAGCTGCGGGCGCCCCTGCCCGCTCCCGTACCCGGCAGGGACCCCCACGTGCGTTTCCCCTCCCACGGCGCCACTCGCCGCCCCCGCCCCGCGGCGGCGCGATGACCGCGCACCCCGCCGCGGATCCCGTGCTGCCACCCGACATCACCGCCCACGCGCGCGACCTCGGGCCCCTCGAATCGCCCCTGATCTGGCTCACCGCCGCCGGTGCCGCGGTCGCCGTGCTCGCCGTGAGCATCGCCCTGGCTCACCACCGGCGCGCCCGCCGCTGGGGCACCGCGGGCACGGCGGTCCTCTTCCTCGTCGCCGCCGTCACGGCCGTCAACGGCTACGTCGGCTACGTCCGCACCCCCGACGACCTCAGCCGGCTGTTCGAACGCGGCTCCGGCGCCGCCGACGCCGTGGGCATGCTCCTCGACGACGGCGTCGACCAACCCGACGCCGCCCCCGACAGCGCCGCGGCCACCCACCCGGGCCCGGCCGGCAGCGGCGAGCGCATCGACGTGCTGAGCCTGCCCGACCCCGCCCACGCCGTGCCCTCCGGCGAGAACTACGTGATCCTCCCGCCCGGCTACACCGACCCCGCCAACACCGCCCGCCGCTACCCGGTCGTCTACCTCATCCACGGCTACCCCTACGGCGGCCCCCGCGACTGGCTCACCTCCGGCGCCGCCCCCGACACGCTGCGCAGCCTCGAAACCGAGCACGTGATCGCCCCGATGATCACCGTCAGCGTCGACCTCACCGCCGGCGCGCCCAGCAAGGACTGGGAAGGCCTCGACGTACCCGGCGGCCCCCAGCTCGAGACCTACCTCGCGAAAACGGTCGTCGCCGCGGTCGACCACCGCTACCGCACCATCCCCGACCGCCGCCACCGCGCCCTCGGCGGCATGTCCGGCGGCGGGTTCGCCGCCCTCAACACCGGCCTGCACCACCTCGACGAGTTCGCCACCCTCGTCATCGCCCTGCCCTACGACGACCTCAACGACTCCATCGGCATCCTCAGCGGCCACCCCGCCGCCGTCGCCGCCAACACCCCGCGCCGCTACCTGCCCACCATGGCCTTCCCCCAGCCCATCGCCGTCATGCTCGCCGTCGGCACCGGCGCCCCCACCGACGTCGCCACCGCCCGCCGCATCGCCGACGCCCTCCACCGCCGCGACCAGGAAGCCGTCGTCCACAGCGAACACGGCTTCAACCACACCTGGCACACCGCCCGCGCGACCCTGCCCTACCTGCTCGCCTTCGCCGACGAACACTTCCGCCCCGCCAGCGCCCCCGCGTCCTGAACGACCCCGAAACGCCAGGTGGGCCGCCCGGAAACCCGGACGGCCCACCCGACACACTTCGCAGCGTCACTCCTTCGCGGAGCCACCCTCATCCGACGACTCCGACGACTCCGACGGCTTGTCACCCTCGTCCTTCGCCGGCGGCTCCGGCAGCAACGCATCCAGCGCCGCCCCCGTCAACCGGCGGAACGCACGCCGTGGCCGCTCCCGGTCCAGCACCGCCACCTCGAGCTTGATCTGATCCGGCTCCGACCCGCCGTTGTTGCCGTTCGACGACGACGCGCTCGCCCGCAACCCCTCGATCGCCGTCGCCAGCGCCGTGCGCAGATCGTTCTCCGGATCCACCGTGTCCTTCAGCTTCGATCCGATCGGCTCCGTCTGCCCGCCCATCACCACGAACGGCGACTCGTCGAAGATCGACCCGTCGTAGGTCAGCCGGTACAGCTGATCCTCCGACTGGTTCGCCCCGACCTCCGCCACGCACACCTCCACCTCGAACGGCTTCAGCTGCTCGGTGAAGATGCTGCCCAGCGTCGCCGCGTAAGCGTTCGCCAGCGCCCGCGCACTCACATCACGCCGGTCGTACTGGTAACCCTTCAGATCCGCGTGCCGGATCCCCGCCACCCGCAGGTTCTCGAACTCCGAATACCGGCCCACCGCGGCGAACCCGATCCGGTCGTAGATCTCCGACACCTTGTGCAACGTCGCCGACGGGTTCTCCGCCACGAACAGCACCCCGCCGGAGTACTTCAAGACCACCACGCTCCGCCCGCGCGCAATACCCTTGCGCGCCAGCTCGGAACGCTCCCGCATCAACTGCTCGGGAGAGGCATACAACGGCATCGTCACGGTGTCGGCTCCACGTTCTCCGGTGTACCGGCGGTCGAAGGTTCAGCGTTCGGGAAAGTCACGGCACTCAGCTCTGCCGGTGGTGGTTGCGCTCGGCCCGGCCCGCGACCACGGCCTCCGCGACAGCGCCCGTCTGCTCCGCGGGCAGCTGCACCGCACCCTGCTCCGCGGTGATCGTGACGACGCTCGGGAAGATCCGCCGCACCAGGTCCGGCCCGCCACTCGCGGTGTCGTCGTCCGCGGCGTCGTACAACGCCTCCATCGCCGTCCGCACCGCCGCCTCGACGTCCGCATCCGGGTCGTAGAGCTTCTTCAGCGCCGACTTCGCGAACAACGAACCCGAACCCACACCCGCGTACCCGGCGTTCTCCTCGTACCGGCCACCCGCCGCGTCGTACGACACGATCCGGCCCGCGTGCTTCGCGTCCTCGGCCTCGAGGTCGTACCCCACGAACAGCGGCACCACGGCCAGCCCGGCCATCGCCATGTCCAGGTTGGCCTTCACCATGCCGGCCAGCTTGTTCGTCTTGCCGTCCAGCGACAGCGACACACCCTCGATCTTCTCGTAGTGCGCCAGCTCCACCGCGTACAACCGCACCATCTCCACGGCCAGGCCCGCGGTCCCCGCGATCCCCACCGCCGAGTACTCGTCCGTGACGTGCACCTTCTCGATGTCCCGGCTCGCGATCAGGTTCCCCGACGTTGCCCGCCGGTCACCCGCGATCAGCACACCCCCGGCGAACGTCAGCGCCACGATCGTCGTCCCGTGCGGCACCCCGAGCTCACCCGCGCCCGACGACGGCACCCGCCGCGCCGGCAACAGCTCAGGCGCCTGCTCCCGCACGAAGTCCGCGAACGACGACGACGCCGGCGAGAAGTAGGAGGCAGGCAGGCCCGGTCCCGAAAAACCCGCCCGAGGGGAGGTGTTGTCCATACGTGCTCTTGGTTCCCATCTGTGCTGTGCGCCCGTCCTGCGAACACCCGGGCGCGCGCTGTGCCGACACCGTGCCACGACACCACCGCGAACCCCGCGGCGGCACGCCGACCGGCGCCGCCCCCGGGTGTGCCCGGGGACGGTCACCGGCCGCGAACGACTACTCGCCGCCCTTCTGCACGTAGGCGCGAACGAAGTCCTCGGCGTTCTCCTCCAGCACGTCGTCGATCTCGTCGAGGATGGTGTCGACGTCCTCGCCCATCTTCTCGCGCCGCTCCTGGCCCGCCGCTCCGGTGGCCTCGAACTCCTCGTCGGAGTCGCCGCCGCCGTGCTTCTCGATCTTCTCCTGCGCCATCTCGCCTCCCGGTGTGGCCGATGATTCCTAGCCTACCCAGCGGCCCCGACATTCGGGGCAACACCGCGGTCCCGATCCACCGCCTCGGCCTAGTCCGAGCCGGTGATGGCCTCGACCAGCTCCTCCGCCGTCGCCGCCGCGTCGAGCAGCTTCCCGACGTGCGCCTTCGTCCCCCGCAACGGCTCCAGCGTGGGAATCCGCACCAGCGACTCCTTGCCCACGTCGAAGATCACCGAATCCCACGACGCGGCCGCGATCGAAGTCGCATACTTCTCCAGCGCCCGGCCCCGGAAGTACGCCCGCGTGTCCGACGGCGGCGTCGTGATCGCCGCCTGGACCTCCTCCTCCGTGACCAGCCGCTTCATCGAGCCCCGCGTCACCAGCCGGTTGTACAGGCCCTTCGCCAGCCGCACGTCCGAGTACTGCAGGTCCACCAGCCGCAACCGCGGCGCACCCCACGCCAGCTGGTCCCGCTCCCGGTACCCCTCCAGCAACCGCAGCTTCGCCGGCCAGTCCAGCCGGTCCGCGCACTCCTGCGGATCCCGCGCCAGCGCGTCCAGCACCTCGCCCCAGACCCGCAGAACCTCCTTCGACGCCTCGTCCGCGCCCGTGCGCTCCAGGTTCGACGCCGCGATCTCGTGGTAGGCGAACTGCAGGTCCAGCCCCGTGAACTTCTTCCCGTTCGCCAGCTCGACCTTCGTCTTCAACGTCGGGTCGTGGCTGATCTTGTGCACCGCCCGCACCGGCTCGTCCAGCTTCAGCTCGTCGAACCGGATCCCCGACTCGATGAGGTCCAGGACCAGCGCCGTCGTCCCCACCTTCAGGTACGTCGAGTACTCCGCCAGGTTCGCGTCACCGACGATGACGTGCAGCCGCCGGTACTTGTCCGCGTCCGCGTGCGGCTCGTCGCGCGTGTTGATGATCCCGCGCTTGAGCGTCGTCTCCAGCCCGACCTCGACCTCGATGTAGTCCGCGCGCTGCGAGAGCTGGAACCCGGCTTCCTCGCTCTGCTGCCCGATCCCCACCCGCCCCGAACCGCACATGACCTGCCGCGACACGAAGAACGGCGTCAGCCCCGCGATCACCGCTGTGAACGGCGTCGACCGCGCCATCAGGTAGTTCTCGTGCGTGCCGTAGCTCGCGCCCTTGCCGTCCACGTTGTTCTTGTACAGCTGCAAAGCCGGCTGCCCGGGCACGGTCGCCGCCTTCACGGCGGCCTCCTCCATCACCCGTTCCCCGGCCTTGTCCCAGATCACCGCGTCCCGCGCGTTCGTGACTTCCGGCGCCGAGTACTCCGGGTGCGCGTGGTCCACGTACAACCGCGCACCGTTCGTCAGGATGACGTTAGCGGCCCCCAGGTCCTCCACGTCCGGATCGTGCCCCGGCCCACCCGGCCCCGTCAGGTCGAACCCGCGCGCGTCGCGCAACGGCGACTCCACCTCGTAGTCCCACCGGGCCCGCCGGGCCCGCGGAATGTCAGCAGCCGCCGCGTAGGCGAGCACGACCTGCGTCGAGGTGAGCACCGGGTTCGCCGTGGCGTCCCCGGGCACGGCGATGCCGTACTCGACTTCGGTTCCCATGATCCGGCGCATACCCAACACCCTACGGGGTGCACGCGTGCGACGATGCCCCCATGCCAGGCAGTGACGAACTCGTTGCCCTCTATGACCGGACCGGCCGCGCCGTCGGACAGGCACTGCGCTCCCACGTGCGCGCCGAAGGACTCTGGCACGCCGCCGGCGTCGTGCTCGTCCGTTCGGGCGACGGGAAGTCCGTCTACGTCCACCTGCGCACCGCGGACAAGGACATCTTCCCGTCCACCTGGGACTGCTGGGCCGGCGGCGTCGTCGCCGCGGGCGAAACCCCCGCCGAGTGCGCCCGCCGCGAACTCGCCGAAGAACTGGGTGTCCACGGAGTGGAACCGGAACCCTTGTTCACCAAGATCTACGACGAAGGCACCGTCCACTGCCACAACTTCGCCTTCGAAGTCCGCTGGGACGGCCCCATCCGCCACCAGCCCGAAGAGATCGCCGAAGGCCGCTGGATGCCACTCGACGACCTCCGCGCGTGGGTCTTCGACCCGGCCAGCCCGTTCATCCCCGACGGCCGCGCCGGCGTTCAGGAGTGGTTCCACCGCTACGGCTGAGCGACCAGCTTCGCCACCACCCGCGGCAACAGCCGCTTCGCCGCGTCCGCCGCCCGCGCCGGCGTGCTCGCCACCACGCACAACGCCGACACCAACTCGCCCTTCGCCACCAGCACCGTGCACGTCGAACCGTCGCACCACGCCCGCTGGCCCGTCACACCCGGCTGCGGCGGCACCGCCAGCACCTGACCCGCACACTGCGTCGCCGACACCACTTCGGCACCCGACCGGCCCGGGTACGCCGTGACCTCGTGCGTCAACCCCGACCCACTCGGGTACACCCAGCTCGCCGACCGCCGCTCCCCCGGCGCCAGCCCGGACAGGCACCCGGACGCCTTTCCCGAGCCCGGCACGACCCCTTCGTCCGCAACGTCCTCATCGGACAGCAGCGCCGCCGATGCCGCGGCACCCGCCGCGACGCGCGGATCCGGCACCGGCGCGGACGGACTCGGCGCCGCGGGGCGTGCGGCCGGCGGCGGAACCACCGGAGCGGCCGAGGTGGCGTCGTTCACCGGTGGATCGTCGTAGTACGTCTCGAGGTTGTTGGGCCGGTTGCCACACGCGGTCGTGAGCCCGGCCAGCGCCACCGCCGCCACCGCGAACACCTGCCGATGACGCACCTGCCGCCCCTCCGGAAGATCCGCGGCCCACCGGTCGGGGCCGCGATGCAGCGAGGGTAGTGCAGCCGCTCAGTCCCACCCGAGGTGGGACCGGTGCCGCCAGTACTCCTCCGCCGGCTCGGCCAGCCCCGCCAGCTCGGCCGTTTCCTCGGCCGTCAGCGAAATCCGCGCGGCATCCAGGTTCGACGCCAGCTGGTGCGTGCTCGAGGGCCCCACGATCGCCGTCGACACCCAGCCGTTCGCCAGCACCGCCGCCACAGCGACGGCGTCCGGACCCACACCGTGCGCGGCGGCGATGCGCGTGATCGGCTCCGGTGCCTCCACCACCAGCCGGCCGTTGGCCAGCGTCTCCTTGACCAGCACCCGTTTTCCCGCCGCGCGCGCCTCCGCCAGCGCCGCACCCACGGAGGGTTCGAGCACGTTCCAAGTGGACTGCACCGACGAGAACACCGGCCGCCCGGCCACTTCCAGCTCGAACGCGCGCCGCACGGCGTCGGCCTGAGCCGGGCCGGACGTCGAAAACCCGACCTCCACGCCCTGCTCCGCCAGCGCCGCCAGCGCGTCGATCAGCGCTTCGTCCGAGAACAATGGACTGTCCACAGTGAGCGAATGCACCTGGTAGAGCCGCACGCGCTCCCCCAGCAGCGCCCGGGTTTCCGCCCACTGCCCGGCGAACCGCGCGGCCGAGTGTTCCTTCACCTCGTGCACCGGCGCGTCCAGGCGCCACTCGCCGACGTAGCGGTAACCCCACTTGCTCGACACCGTCACGTCGGTGTGCCCGGTCTCCGCGAACCAGCTCGCCAGGAAGTCCTCGGCCAGCCCGTACGAACGCGCGACGTCGACCCAGCGCACGCCGGCGGCGTACGCGGCGTCGAGCACCTCGTGGGTCGCGGCGCGCATGGCCGGCACGTCGCGCGTGCCCGGCAGTTCCCGGCCGAGGTTGATGTACGCGGGCCGGCCGAGTGCGGCGAGCCCGACCGCGATGCGCTCCATTTCGAGGTTCCTCGTCTGTGCGGGTTCGTGAGTGGTGACACGAAGGCGTTGTCAGCCGCTGGTTTTCTTCGGCGGCGGCCAGATGTATAGGTCGTTATACACTTTGTTTGTGCCGGAGGATGGCGAGCCATTGGCCGGAGTTCTGGGCCTGGCGGTGGAGTTTTTCGAGGCGGGCGGCCGGGGCGCGGACGTAGCCCTTGCCGAAGACGGGAGCGATCTGGCGGAGGCTGGCGCCCTCCTCGCGGGCGGCGAGCAGGGCCCAGTCGGAGGCGTCGGCGCAGGCCGCGGAGGCGCGGCGCAGCTCCCCCAGCAGGTCGATGAGGTCGGTGGCGCCGAGCTCCCCCGCCTGGACGGCGGCCGCGGCCGTCTCGAGCCAGGCCAGGACGTCGGCTTCGGTGATCGGGGCGCGCGGGCGCGGGGCGTCGTCGATGCTCACGGCCGGGAAGTATAGGTCGTTATACACCAACGTCGAGTGACGTGACCGAAAACCGCTGGCCCCACGGCGTGGCGGGCCCGTTGACTGGCCGGTGTCCGAGGCGAGCGAGTGGAGGGTCATGGCCGGGAGGTCCGGCATCGCCGCGCGGTTCGTCGCGCTGGCGGTGGTGTGGGGTGCGAGTTTCCTGTTCATCAAGGTCGGCTTGCGGGGCCTCTCCCCCACCCAGGTGGCGCTGGCGCGCGTCGCGTTCGGGGCGCTGGCGCTGGCCGCCGTCCTGGCGGCCCGGCGCCGGCCGCTCCCCCGCGAGCCCGCGCTGTGGGGCCACCTCGCGGTGGTGTCGGTGCTGTTGTGCGCGGCGCCGTTCCTGCTGTTCTCGTGGGCCGAACAGTACGTCTCGTCCGGCTTGGCCAGCATCTTCAACGCGACCACACCGCTGCTGACGATGGTGTTCGCCGCCGCGGTCCTGCCCGCGGAACGGCTCACCGCGCCCCGGGTGACGGGGCTGCTGCTGGGTTTCGCGGGCGGGCTGACCCTCGTGGGCGTGTGGCGGGGCGTGGACCTGTCCCACGAGCTCACGGTGCAGCTGGCGTGCCTGGGCGCCACGACGTGCTACGGCGCGGCTTTCGTGTACCTGCGCCGGTTCGTGTCGCCGCGGGGCGCGGATCCGGTCGTGGTGGCCTTCGGGCAGACCGCGTCGGCGACGGTGCTGCTCGCCCTGCTGGCACCGGCCATCGCGACCCAGCCGGTGCACCTCGACGCCACTGTCGTGCTGAGCGTGCTGGCGCTGGGCGTGCTCGGGACCGGCCTCGCCTACGTGTGGAACACGGCCGTCGTGGCGTCGTGGGGCGCCGCGCACGCGTCTTCGGTGACGTACCTCACACCCGTCGTGGGTGTCGTGCTCGGCGTCCTCGTGCTGCACGAGCCCGTGCACTGGAACGAACCCGCCGGAGCGGTGCTCGTGGTGCTCGGAATCCTGGCCTCACACGGGAAACTCGTCCCCCGCCGCCGCCACCCCGACCCGGAGCCGGCCGGCACGAGGTGACCACCGCGGGGGTCCGGGGGCGTGCCCCGGGCGAGGCTTGGGGTTACACCCCCAAAGAGACAGCGGGTGAGGCCTGGCTTGCGCACTGCGCAAGCAGACCTCACCCGCCGCACTCGACTTCCTACAGGTACTGACCCGTGTTGGTGGCGGTGTCGATCGCCCGTCCCGAGTCCTGGTTCTTGCCGGTGACGAGGGTGCGGATGTACACGATCCGCTCCCCCTTCTTGCCGGAGATCCGGGCCCAGTCGTCCGGGTTCGTGGTGTTCGGCAGGTCCTCGTTCTCCGCGAACTCGTCGACGATCGCGTCCAGCAGGTGCTGCACGCGCAGACCGGGCTGCTTCGTCTCCAGCACCGACTTGATCGCCGACTTCTTCGCCCGGTCCACGATGTTCTGGATCATCGCGCCCGAGTTGAAGTCACGGAAGTACAGGACTTCCTTGTCCCCGTTGGCGTAGGTGACCTCCAGGAACCGGTTCTCGTCGCTCTCCTCGTACATGCGCTCGACGGTGTGCTGGATCATCGCGTCGAACGTGGCCTTCTGGTCCCCGCCGAACTCCGCCAGGTCGTCGGCGTGGATCGGCAGGCCCTCGGCCAGGTACTTCGAGAAGATGTCCTTCGCGCCTTCGGCGTCCGGACGCTCGATCTTGATCTTCACGTCGAGCCGGCCCGGCCGCAGGATCGCCGGGTCGATCATGTCTTCGCGGTTGGAGGCGCCGATGACGATGACGTTCTCCAGGCCTTCGACACCGTCGATCTCCGACAGCAGCTGCGGCACGATCGTGGTCTCCACGTCGGAGGACACGCCCGAGCCACGGGTGCGGAAGATCGAGTCCATCTCGTCGAAGAACACGATGACCGGCGTGCCCTCGGAGGCCTTCTCCCGTGCTCGCTGGAAGATCAGCCGGATCGACCGCTCGGTCTCGCCGACGAACTTGTTCAGCAGCTCGGGACCCTTGATGTTGAGGAAGTAGGACTTGCCGTCCGCCTTCTCACCGCGGGCCTCGGCGACCTTCTTGGCCAGGGAGTTGGCCACCGCCTTGGCGATGAGCGTCTTCCCGCAGCCCGGAGGGCCGTACAGCAGCACGCCCTTGGGCGGGCGCAGCTGGTACTGCTGGTAGAGGTCGGCGTGCAGGAACGGCAGCTCCACGGCGTCGCGGATCTGCTCGATCTGCCGGGCCAGGCCGCCGATGTCCTCGTAGCGGACGTCCGGCACCTCTTCCAGCACGAGGTCCTCGACCTCGGCCTTCGGCACGCGCTCGTACGCGTACCCGACCTTCGAGTCGACCAGCAGCGAATCGCCCGGCTTGAGCGGCTGCTCGATCAGCGGATCGGCGAGCAGGACCACCCGCTCCTCGTCCGCGTGCCCGACGACCAGAGCACGAAGGATGCCACCCTCGTCCTCGGGCTCGAGCACCTCGCGCAACGCGCACACCTCGCCGGTGCGCTCGAAGTCGCCACCTTCGACGACCGTGAGCGCCTCGTTGAGGCGCAGGGCCTGGCCGCGGCGCAGCGACGAGATCTCCACGGCCGGCGACACCGAGACCCGCATCTTGCGGCCCGCGGTGTAGACGTCCACCGTGTTGTCCTCGTACGAGGCGACGAAGACCCCGTAGCCGCTCGGCGGCTGGGCCAGGCGGTCGACCTCTTCGCGGAGGGCGAGCAGCTGGCCCCGCGCCTCGCGCAGGGTCTCGACCAGTTTCGTGTTGCGTTCGGTGAGCTGGCTCACCCGTTCGGTCGCCTCGGCGAGGCGTTGTTCCAGAACTCGGTTCTGGCGCGGTGAATCGGTGAGTTTGCGACGCAAGAGCGCCACTTCTTCCTCGAGAAAGCGGATCTGCCGGGCTTGTTGCTCAGGCGTCTGCCCAGCTCCGCTCGTTGCTGAAGGGTCGGCCTCCTCGCGCCGACCTCCGGGAAGGTCATGATGCATCGGGCACCTCCTCGGAGTGCTTTTCATTCCACGGTACCGGCGATCACCGACAAGAAAAGGCCTTTCCGCATCACAAGATCGGCGCGTCGCGTTTTCCGCACCCGCCCAGCACGGTCGGCGCCGCGGCGCAAGCGGCCGATTCGGTGCCCGGGCACCGGAGGCCGTCACGTCCGGTTCCACCAGGCGAAAGCGAGCAGGCTCCTGGTACCCCGGCACCGGTGCCGCCAACCGTCCCCACCGCCGGATTCCGGCCTGAGCGCACCGATCCCGGCCGCCCTGGCTAGCATCCGGAGCCAGGTCGTACTCGGAAGAACGTCAGGGGGCTCCACACATGACCTACCCGCCGCAGCAGCCCGGTGGTCACGGCCAGCAAGGCGGTGGCTTTGGGGGTTACGGCCAGCAGCCGAATCCCTACGGACAGTCCCAGCCCGGCGGTGGTCAGCCCCAGTCCGGCCCTCAGCAGCAGCCCGGCTACCCGGGCGCGCAGCCGCAGTACGGCCAGCAGCCGGCCCAGCCGCACCAGGGCGGCTGGGGGCAGCAGGGCGGCTACCCGCAGAGCGGGCCGCAGCAGCAGCCCGGGTACCCGCAGCAGCAGCAACCGCCGCAGTTCGGACAGCAGGATCCGTACCAGCAGGGCGGAACCCAGCAGTTCGGCCAGCCCCAGCCCTACCAGCAGCCGGGTGGGACGCAGCAGTTCGGCCAGCCCGAATCGTTCCAGCAGGGCGGGTTCGGCGATCAGTACGGCCAACCGGGTGGTTACCACCAGTGGGGCGGTTACGACGAGGAACCGCCCAAGAAAAAGAAGACCGGCCTGATCATCGGGATCGCCGTGGGCGTCGTCGTGGTGGCCGGTGCCGCGATCGGGCTCGTCATCGGGCTGTCCGGCGACGACAAGGGCAAAACGGACACCGCGGCCCCGCCGGCCGCCCCCGCGCCGACCGGAGCGCCGACCGGAGCGCCGAACAACGGCGCACCCTCGCGCCCCAGCACGAGCGCCGGGTCGAACCCCACCACGGGTTCGACCGGGTCGACGGGCTCGACCGGTGGGCCCGCCGGCCCCGCGCCGGGCGGCAAGCCGACCGCGCAGGAACTGTTCCAGGCCGCCGCGGACGACTTCAGCGCCGGCGACGGCGCGGCGCTCGCGACCCTGGCGTGCCGCAGCCTCTACGACGGCGGCGCGGTGCAGATCCAGACGATCCAGATCCAGCTCACCGGTTCCGCACAGGAGAACGGTGACAATGCGTCCGTGCGGTACCGGGCGACCCAGGGTGCGAAGCAGGCGAACGGGACGATGACCTCCAAGCGCGAGGCCGGCGTCTGGTGCCTCGTCGACGCCCAGGCGGACAAGCAGTGAGACCCCGGCGGTGAGTCGCCGACTCACCGCCGGGCTCGTCGTGCTCGGCGCACTCGTGGCCGGGGCTGCGCTCGGCTTGGTGCTCGTCGCACCGGCCGGGCCGTCCGCGCCCCCGCCGCCGCCCTCGCAGCCGGTTTCCCCGCCGGTTGCTCCGGCACCCAGCACGACTGCGGGTTCCGCGAGCGACGCCGACGTCGCCGCGACGAACGTGCTCGCGAACGCCATCGCCGACGCCATCCGGCACGCCGACGCGAAGGAGTTCGGCCGCCTCACGTGCCGCGCGCAGACCTCGCAGGCCCTCGCCGACCTCCAGGCGAAGTGGGACGCCGCGGGACCGCTCACGGTGACCCTGGCCGGGCCGCCCGTCGTCGGCGGGGATTCGGCCGGGGTGACCGTGCACGTGGAGGGCGCGGGCGGGCGCAAGGACACGCCGTTCCCGATGCACCGCGAGAACGGCCGGTGGTGCGTCCCGGGTTAGCTCAGCCCTTGCCCTTGCTGGGGCGGCGCGACACGCGCGGGGACACGGTGCCGTCGGCGAGGCGGCGCGCGGTGAGGAGGAACGCCGTGTGCGCGACCATGCGGTGGTCAGGGCGCACCGCGAGACCGACGACGTGCCACGGGCGCATGAGCGTTTCCCACGATTCGGGCTCGGTCCAGCACTGCTGTTCCCGCAACGACTCCGTCACGCGCGAAAGTTGTGTGACAGTCGCCACATACACCGTGAGGACCCCGCCGGGCACGAGGTGCGCGGCCACGTTCGGCAGCTGGTCCCACGGCGCCAGCATGTCGAGCACCACGCGGTCGACTTCACCGGCGTGCGTCGCGAGGTCCGCGACGGTCAGCGTCCAGTTGGCCGGCTTCTCGCCGAAGAACTTCACGACGTTGCGCTCGGCGTGCTCCGCGTGGTCGTCACGGATCTCGTAGGAGGACACGTGCCCGGCGGGGCCGACGGCGCGCAGCAGCGAGCACGTGAGCGCACCCGAACCGGCGCCGGCCTCGAGCACCCGGGCGCCGGGGAAGATGTCACCCCACATCACGATCTGCGCCGCGTCCTTGGGGTAGATGACCTGCGCGCCGCGCGGCATCGAGAGCACGTAGTCGGGCAGCAGGGGCCGCAGCGCGAGGTAGGTGCTGCCGCCCGCCGAGGTCACGACGGAGCCTTCGGGACGCCCGATGAGGTCGTCGTGCGCGAGCGCGCCGCGGTGCGTGTGGTACTCGCCGCCGTCGGCGAGCGTGAGGGTGTAGTGCCGGCCCTTCGAGTCCGTCAACTGAACCCGGTCCCCTGGGCGAAACGGTCCGCTGACCGACAACTTCTTCCTCCACCTCACACGCGAAACGCTGGCGTCAGATCCTCGCAGGTCGTCCGCGCGGGCCGCCCGTCGGGTGCACGCTCAGTAAGCGCGGCGGCCCCGGACGAGGGCCGCTCGCAGATCTTCGCGCCGCAGCACGCCCGCCGGGCGGCCTTCGTCGTCGACCACGAGGAACTGCCAGGCGGGCGTTTCGCGCACGCGCTCGGCGATCTCCTCCCCCGGTTCGGAGGCCAGCAGCACCGTCTCGGCGCGGATGGGTTCGGCGGCCAGCTCCGCCGGTGCGTGCGGGTGGGTGCCGGCGAGCTGCTCGGCCGCCTGCTCGTCGAGCAGTCCCGCGGCAACACCGTCGGCGCGCACCAGCACCACTCCGCGGCCGGCCGAGGCGGCGAGCGCGTCGGACACGGGGCTTTCCGCGGGCAGCTGCAGGACGGGGCGCACGAGCTCGGTCAGCTCGAGGCCGTCGGGCCAGCTGCGCCGCGCTTCGGCCGCGAGTTCGGAGCGGGCGCCGAGGATCACGAACCACGCCGTGACGAGGCACACGCCCAGCCGCAGCCAGCGGTCTTCGCTCGCCGTCGCAAGGCCCCACAGCGCCCACACGATCAGGCCGGTCGCGACGAGCGCTCCCCCGGCCACCGCGGCGCGCGTGCCCTTGGCCCGCAGGCCCGTCGCGGCCCAGACGCCGGCGCGCACGAGCCGCCCGCCGTCGAGCGGCAGGCCGGGGAGCAGGTTGAACAGGCCCACCGCGAAGTTCGCGACGGCGCACTCGGCCACGAGCAGCCACACCGCGCCGTCGGGCGGCACCGCGAACATCAGCAGCGCGCAGAACCCGCCCAGCACCAAGGAGACCGCGGGCCCGGCGGCCGCGACGAGGCCTTCCTGGCCCGGCCGCCGCGGCGTGCGCGCGACCTCGGACAACCCGCCGAGCAGGAAGAGCCTGAGCCGGCGCACGGGGATTCCGAGCCGCAGCGCGACGAGGCAGTGCCCCAGCTCGTGCGCGAGCACCGAAAGGCCCAGCAGCACCGCGAACGCGGCCGCCAGCAGCCAGGACGTCGGCGTCGACGCCTCCGGCAGCAGCCGGCCCACCAGCGGCGCGTAGAGGACGACGATGATCAGCGACCCGATCCACCACGAGGGCGACAGCAGCACCGGCACCCCGCCGACGCGGAACAGCAGCAGCCCGCCGTCGCCGGGCGCGGCGCGCCGGGACGGCCCGGCGCCGTGCTGTCGGGTCGCGGCCATGCCGGGAAGCGTAGAGGTCCCCGTGTGGGAAGCGGGTGATCCGGGCTTCCCGGACGGGTGGTGTCGGTCATGCTCCGCCCCGTCCCGGCTTCTCCTCGCCCCCCGCGCGATCGCCCCGGCTCCGCCCCGCTCCAGCCCCACTGCGCCCTCACGCCGCCCTTCTCGCGGCCGCGAAACCGCACCTCAGGATCACGCCGCCCGCCTCGTCCCACATCCCGGAACCGCGAGAAACCCACTCCCGCGACCACCCCGGGCCCGCCTCCACCACCACGGTCTCGCGGCACCTTCGCCGCACACCTTCAGACCGACTCAACCCCACCCGCCGGATCGCGCCGCCCTTTGTGCCGCCGTGCGACTGCACCGAAGGAAAACGCCGCCCATTTCTTCCCACATCGCGGGAACGCGACGGACCCACCCGCGATCACCCCGGCCCGCCTCCACCACCACGGTCGCGCAAACTTCGCCCCGCATCCCCGGACCGACTCAACCTCCCCGAGGGATCGCGCCGTCCTTTCCCTCCTGCGGACTGCGGCCACCCCACCGCGCAGCCGCCCCGGGCGGCCAGCGCACCACCCTCCCGCAGCGCCCACCACGGGATCGCACCGCCAGCTTCGGCCCGCACCACGGGACGGCGACAGCCTCACCCCCGGGATCACACCCGCCTCGCCTCCGCCAACGGGCCGCTTCGCGCCAACTTCGCCCCACCGCGCCGACTCAACCTCACGTGCGGGATCGCGCCGGCTTCTGGACTGAGCGGTGGGATCGGGCCCCCGCCCCAGGCACCCGGGGGGGAGAATCCCGGGGGTTAAGGTACCCCCCCCTTGCCGGAGG